>NZ_CP047602.1:2224166-2567500 GCF_009905255.1 Thermoanaerobacterium aotearoense
TTATTTTCATCAATTGACACAAACGCCAGTGGCAAAAACAATTTATTTTTAACCTTTATACTGTACTTGATCTTATCGTCAACATGGATTTCGGTACTTTCAGTATCGATTTCTATTGATAAAGATAAAATGCCTATTGCTGCATATAAAAAGTTCAGCAACAATAAAACTACATCTGCAAAAAAAATATAATACAGTATTTCACCGCCAGTAAAGACTGCAAATAGAAAAGAAACAATTGTAAATGACAATAATAAAATGAAGTTACGCATACTTTCTTACCACCGGAACTTTTGTCGTATTCAGAATATCTTTTATGACGCTTTTCTCATCTACGCTATTAAATCTTAGCTCATTTTTTAATATTATCCTGTGAGACAAAACTGGCACGCATAGATATTTTACATCATCCGGCAATACGTAATTGCGCCCTTCTATAAACGCCTTCGCTTGGGCTGCTTTCATCAAATTTAAAGATGCTCTTGGACTTGCACCTAAAAGCACCATATCTGAATTTCTCGTCTTGTTCACTATGTCTATAATGTAAGCCAATATGCTATCATCAATATACACAGATTTTGCTTCATCTTGCATCTTTAAAATCTCTCTAATTGATACTACTGGTTTCAAATCTTCCAATGGATCTAAAGCTTCAAACATTTTAAGCATGTTTACTTCATGTTTCACATCTGGATACCCTAAGCTTATCCTAATCATAAATCTGTCTAACTGTGCTTCGGGTAATCTGTATGTTCCATCGTATTCAATCGGATTTTGCGTGGCGATTACCATGAATGGTCGAGGCAAATGGTAAGTACTTCCATCAACTGTAATCTGCCTTTCTTCCATAGCTTCTAAAAGACTTGATTGTGTCTTGGGAGACGTTCTATTTATTTCGTCTGCCAAAAGAATTTGGCTCATTATAGGTCCTTGTTTAAATTCAAAGATGCCTTTTTCAGGATTGTATATGGAAACTCCAATGACATCTGACGGCAATAAATCTGGCGTAAACTGAATCCTCTTAAAATCTGCACTTATGGATTTAGCCAATGCCTTTACTAACGATGTCTTTCCAACTCCAGGAACATCCTCTATAAGGACATGTCCACCAGATAAAAGCGCTATAAGGACAAGCTTTACTTCTTCACTTTTGCCTACTATAACCTTGTTTACATTATCAATAATTTTATTTACAATCTCCATAATTCCTCCATCGTTCCAAATAAATGTAATATACAAATATTTTACCCAATTTGTATGTGTTCTTTACTTTAAGTATACAAAAAAAAGATCCTTTAAACAAGGACTCAAGATTTTTCTTTAAAATACCTATTTACGCCTTTGTATATAGCCCATGCAATCTTATACTGATAGTTTTCATCATTTAAAAGTCTTTCTTCCTCAGGATTGGACATGAAGCCGCACTCTATTATCACAGCAGGCATTTTCGCGTGTCTTAAAATATAAAATGTACTTGTTTCTTTAGCCATTCGGTCATTATTGGGATCTAACGTCTTTCTAAGTTCATCTTGTATCAATTCTGCCAAAAGTTTGCCTTCCTTTGAATTCTTTTGATAAAATACCTGTGCCCCTTTATACCTTGGATCAGGAAAACTATTTAAGTGAATGCTTAACAGAATATCGCCTTTTACATCATTGCCAGCATGTACTCTATTTTTCAAATCCTTCATTATGTCTTTATCTGACAATGTATCATCTTCTCTCGTCATAAGCGTTATCCCACCGCTTTCCTCTATTAGGTCTTTAAGCTTTAACGCTATTTTAAGGTTTAATTTATCTTCATCTTCACCATATTTTCCAGGCTTGCCCGGATCACTGCCACCATGGCCAGCATCGATTATGACGATCCTATTCATCAAAGGAATTTGATTCACTGTCTCTACAGTTTTGCCTAAAAAGGTCAATAGAGCAATAAACATTAAAACTATGGTTGCAAGCAAAAAACCTCTATACCGCTTCATCTGAATTTCTCCTCCACTTTTATTAAAAAAACCACAATATAAAATATTCAAATATGTGTGCAACTATGTCACCATAAAATTCAAAATACATATTATGAATAGGGAAAGGAGGAGTATAAATATGGTTACATTGGAATTTACGTATGTCGTAAAGTCCGGAGATACTTTATTCTCAATTGCAAAAAAATTCAATACTTCTGTAGAAGCCATTATTTCGAGAAACAACATCGTCAATCCATCGCTTATATATCCTGGCCAAACATTGATAATACCAGTTACTGGAGTCTATTACACAGTCATGCCTGGCGATACAATTTACCTAATAGGCCAAAAATTCGGCGTCCCTTATGAATCGATTATTTACGTAAATAACATACTTTACCCATACACAATTTATCCAGGACAAATGCTTTTTATACCAGGCGGAAATATTCCTATGCAGTCCGTGTCTGAAACGTCTTATGCTTATAACACTTATACAGGATCATTCGGTGAAATGCACAATATACCCGCAGCGCCAATGTACAACATGCCATGCCCAACAAATTATATCGTTCAACCTGGCGACACATTGTGGAGCATAGCAAACAAATTTGGCGTTCCTCTTGATGAACTATTAAGAGCTAACTATTTTATGGATCCCAATATGATTTATCCAGGTCAGACTGTCGTCATACCATGCCCACCAAAAACAGCACCCAATATGCCATATAATCCACCATTTGAACATCATAAAGAAGGCAAAATGGTGTACGTGGTAAAGCCTGGCGACACTCTTTACAGTATTGCCGCAAGATTCAATACTACAGTCGATGCAATATTAAGGGCAAATCCTGACATTCAAAACCCTTCCCTCATATACCCTGGACAGAGAATAATAATACCTTCCCTGAAAGAGTCTGAAATCAGCAACGACACTAAAGCGCAAAGCGATGATGCTGAAAACAAAGAAAGTGAAAATAAAGACGATAAAAAAGAAGATAAAAAAGAAGATGACAGTCAAGAATAGATAAAGCCATCCATTAATGGATGGCTTTATTTTAAAGGCTATCTATATACTTTTCAGCTACGTACGCAGCAATGGCACCATCTGCTGTTGCTGTCACTACCTGCCTTAATGTCTTTTTCCTGACATCTCCTGCAGCAAAAACGCCCTGAATATTTGTCTTCATGTCTTCATCAGTTATTATGTAACCATACTCATCTGTATCAACTATACCTTTTACTAATTCTGAATTTGGGCTTAATCCTATAGCTATAAATACACCATCAACTTTTAATGATGTCTCCTCATTAGTCTTCACATTTTTTAAGACTAATCCTTCAACACCGTATTCTCCTTGTATATCTTTTACAACAGTGTCCCAGATAAACTCTATTTTAGGATTTGCAAAAGCTCTATCTTGAAGGGTCTTAGAAGCCCTTAATTTATCTCTCCTATGAATCACGTAAACTTTCTTGGCAAACTTTGTAAGGTAGTTTGAGTCTTCCATTGCAGTATCACCACCACCTACAACAGCAACTACTTGATCCTTATAAAATGCCCCATCACACGTAGCACAATATGAAACACCTGAGCCTCTGAATTTTCTCTCTTTATCAAACCCTAACTCTTTAGGTGTAGCACCTGTAGCTATTATTATCGCTTTTGCCTCATAAGTCTTCTTGTTGGTGGTGACTTTTTTTACGCTGCCTGTGATGTCTAATCCGACGACTTCTTCATTGTAAATCTGCAGTCCATACCTTTTTGCTTGTGACTCCATTTTGTTTATAAGATCAGGACCGCTAATACCGTCAAAGCCAGGATAATTCTCTATTTCGTATGTAGTCACTATCTGTCCTCCTACATACATTTGCTCTATCATCACAGTATCTAATTTTGATCTGCAAGCATAGAGACCTGCTGCAAGTCCTGCTGGGCCGCCACCCAGTATAATGAGATCGTACATACAATAATCACTCCTTTAAACAATACAATAATGGAAGTAGTATCTTACTACTTCCATTATTGTACCACATTTTTTTCTTTTTACATAACACTTGCTGGTTGTCTAAATTTGTTTTTTGCTTCTTGTATATCTTGCATCTGCGCTGGTTTTACTGAATACCAGCCTCTCTGGTTTATAGCATTCCAAACTTGCTTTTGTTCTTCAAAGGTAGAATTCAAAGCGTTGATAAAATCCCTTTTGAGGTTTTCATTAGCTGCTTCTGTTGCAGCATGTGAAAGCACCTCTATGGCAAGCTTGTAATCTCCTAAGACGCCCATCATTATATCTTTATCTGTCATGCCTGTGCTACCTATCATATGTATCCCTCCTTATCCTAAATTTTTCGCTATAGAATTAAAACTATTTTGGCACCTGTCGGCCAAATTTTGACACAGAGCTTTTAGCTGTTGATCCTTAAGCCTTGAAGCACTGTCATTTAAACATTTAACCATGTGTTCTTGAAGTGAAAGCACATCATCAATGTACATCAATTCTTTGCTGGAAATTTGTTGCAATTTAATTCCTCCTTTCATGATGGTTTAAATTTAATATGTGCACATGAAAAAAAAATATACGGCATTACCGTATATTACTTTATATATCCTTTTTTCTTCAATTTTTCAATGTGCTCTTTAAGCTTTTCATCTATGCTTATGTTGTACTGGTCTTCTAAGACAAACATCATCGATACAGCTACCTGTGCCACATCCAAAAGCTCTTCAGATATTTTCTCAGCCACATCCTTATTTGACATTTTTACGCTTTCACCATTAAGACCCCTGAATTTGCCTATAGCTTGTGCCAGCTCTCCTGCTTCCTCCATAAGCTTAAGAGCCGTCGACTCCAAAGAAGGTTTTAGATTATTCAACTTAGGCAAACTAATTGCTTTGTACTCAGTCTCCATTTAATCACCTCACGACTGTTTTCTTCGCGCCAGAAATTCTACCACTTCCGGTGTCGCTTCTTTTATCAAATCAAGCATCTTAAAAGAAATGTTCCTTATATCCCATTGAGCCTCTGGTGTACATCTTAAATTGGCATAGTGATCAAAAGCCCACAAATCAGTATCCATCAGAACAATTCGCCTATGAGCATTTGTAACTACATACGAGCTTGTCTCTGGCAATTTTTCATGTAACTCCACATATAGTTTTTCAGCTTCATCAATGGCCTTCTTTAATACATCTATACACCCAGCTTTTTCAATATTTGGAGGTACTGTATACCCATTCTCTATAGTCGGTCTATGAGCATTAAAATTAATCATTCTATGCCTTAATAGTTGATGCCATGCAGCTTCACTTAATCTCACCTGAAATTTGTACCTTACAGACCTAAAAGGCTCTATAAGATGATCAAACTGATCCATCTTAGAAGAAGCTGATTTAACAATGTTCGCTTTTTCTTCCCTTCCTAACTTCATAACCAATTTTTTAATGCTTTCAACTGATTTCCCTGTGTAAGAAAAAATGATATGCATAGTCAATATATCGAGGAAAGTCATATCACCACTTTTACCTGTGTAATCAAGCAAAGTAACATCCGAATCCGTAAATACATCTTCTAACTCATATTTTTTAACTAAATCTTCCATCTCTTTATTTACAGTCAATTGATATTTGGACGGAGTCAAATGCCTCATCAAACTTGGTGCAATTTTTTCTGCCTCGTCAATTATATTTCTCGCCAATATTTCTGCTTCTTTTGTGCCATGGGACTGCAATTTTCTGACTATATCTTGCAAATCAAGGGCATTTAACGCAACAGCAAAGCTGGTCTTTGCAGATAGCAGCAAAGCATATCTTGCATCCTCAAAAGCTATCTTACTTATCCTTCCGATATACGCTTTATCACTTTCATGTTTATTCTTTTCAATAGTTGACTTCAAATAATCAGTAAGTTTGCTTACAAGCGTCTCATAAGCATCAAAAGATACATTCCACACTTTTATAAACTTATCTTTTAACTCTGGATAGTTTTCAAGCTCCGGAGGCATTACAAATCTGTCCCTATTTGGTCTTTGATATCTTTGGCTCCACTCTATGTAAGACGGTCTTTTATTCATCAATTCTATATCGCCAGATAAAAATCTGGAGGTATCCTCTATGCACAAGTGCATCAAATTCTGCTCTGCTATAGACGAATGTCCAAACCTTTCTACCCATTTTTCATGAAAAGCTTTTGCCTTTTGCATTGCCTCATCAAGTGGAATATCTGATGTCGTTAAAAAATCACTTATATCAAGATCTCCTGATGTCAACGATTCTAATATGTTTAACCTCCAACTGGTGTCTTTTCTGCTTACTTTTGAATTAATAGGAGGTATTATAAATTCTGGAAGTGAATGTATAAAATAAACAGGTCCGTATAAATTCGTTACAAATTTCTTTAATAAGTTTTCTTCAGCCTCAGTCAACTTTCTCATTAACATTTTAAAACTCCTCTCGAACTTAATCATATATAAATTATATCGTAAAATAGTGAAATTTGTAACACTAAAAATAAAATAAAGGAGCCTCAAAGCTCCTCGCATCTCATATCTTCACAAAATAAAATGGTGACCCATCCGCGATTCGAACGCGGGACACCCTGCTTAAAAGGCAGGTGCTCTGCCGACTGAGCTAATGGGTCACAATAGTGGAGGGAGATGGATTCGAACCATCGAAGGCAATGCCAACAGATTTACAGTCTGCCCCCTTTAGCCACTTGGGTATCCCTCCAAAATTATCTGCTAATTTCAGCAGCGACTTTTTTATTTTATAATAAATATAATATATTGTCAAGTATAGATAAGAAATTATCTCTTTTTTAATAGCAAAAAGCCGCCTTTATTCTTAAGCGGCTTTCAAACCAGTTAGAAACAATTTTTGTATATGGATACTACCTCATCTAATGATAGCTTGTATGGATCGACATTAAACAATCCACCCATTGTATCCATAGCATTCTTCGCTAACTTTGTCGCTTCATCTTCAGTTACTCCAAAGCTTGACAAGCTTAGATCTTCCATTCCTATATTTCTAATCAATTTTTTAAGCCCATTTATAAAGCACATGGCTTGTTCTTCTACAGTATTCCCAACTATCTCCTCACCCATTGCTTTTGCTATATCTACAAATCTTTCAGGAGCCTTTGAAGCCATGAAGCTAAAATAAGACACCGAAAGCATTATAAGTCCAGCACCATGCGGTATCTCTGGATGGTATGCACTTAAAGCGTGTTCTAACGAATGGTGAGAAATGCACGATGACAATGATTCTACTATGCCTGCAGCAGTACTTGCCCACGCCAACGCAGTACGAGCTTCCATATTATTGCCATCTGCCACAGCTTTTGGAAGGTTCTCTGTAATAAGGCTTATGGATTGAAGCGCTAAGACATCACTTCCTGGCTGATTTACAGTCGCCAAATATCCTTCCACTGAGTGGAAAAATGCATCCATACCTTGATAAGCAGTAAATTTCGGTGGAATTGACACCATCAATTCAGGATCAACGATTGAAAGTGTAGGATATGTATACTTACATCCAAACCCAATCTTCTCATTTGTCTCTGTCTTTGTCACAACAGCCCACGGATCAGACTCTGTGCCAGTACCTGCCGTCGTAGGGATAGCAACGATAGGCAATGCACCATTTTTAACTTCCATGCCTTTTCCGCTGCCGCCAGAAACATAATCCCAATAATCACCTGGATTTTTAGCCATAACAGCTATTGCTTTTGATGAATCTATCGTACTACCGCCTCCTAATCCTATGACAAAATCACATCCATTGTCCTTTGCCACTTTTGCTCCTTCCGCAACATGCTCTGCAATTGGATTAGGTAATATCTTATCATAGACGACGTAATCAACCCCATTTTGTTTTAAGTAATTAACAACTCTATCCAAATAACCATGCCTTCTCATAGAATTGCCGCTGCCTATAACCAGCAAAGCTTTCTTACCTGGCAATTTGACAGTAGCCAGCTTTCCAAGTGTACCCGGTCCAAAAATAATTTCTGTCGGCATAAAATAAGTAAAATTAGTTTTCATATACATAGACCCCCTACTTTTAATTCATTTATAATTATCCCAACTTCTATTATGATACTCTAAATTTTAAAAGTCAAGAAATTAGACATTTTTTATTATACAATAATAATTATTCATTTTATATAAATATCCATTCATTAGACTTTAATATCATCAATTACCAAATCTATATTTCCATTTATCAAAAAAACTTAGTGTATAATTTTAGTAGGCAGTAAAAAATAGAAAAAGGAAGGTATCCAAAAAATACCTTCCTTTCGCATGAATCATCCGCTATAATGTTTAAATAGAAAAAACAAAAAAGCGTTATAGAGGTGATTACATGCTAGATATAAGTTTAAATGAAAATGAAATAAATTTCAAGGACTTAGAAGTAGAAATTTATAGATTAGCATGCGAAGAAGCTTGTAAGATAATGGCTCAAATTCTTATGGAAATAGATGATATTCTACTAGAAAAAAGGGACAAAAAAGAATATAGATGTAAAGGTAAAAAGCACACAAACATAAAGACAATTATGGGTACTGTTGAATTTGATAAAAGAATTTATGAACATATAAATAGTGAAGGAAAAAAAGAATATGTTTATCTTAGATACTTGATAAAAATCAAATTTCATGATATATTATATAAGTGTGATGCTGGCATAGCTCAGTCGGTAGAGCAGTTGATTCGTAATCAACAGGTCAAGGGTTCAAGTCCCTTTGCCAGCTCTGGATTTGAAATGTTAAAAGTCAATTATATTTTAAAGTTAAAAATAAAAGATTCCTGCTTAAGCAGGATTTTTTATTTTCTCGTTTTTTGTAAAATAAAAAAGTTTCAACATAAATGCTGAAACTCTTTATTTCTTATGGTGCCTCGAAGTGGAATCGAACCACTGACACAGGGATTTTCAGTCCCTTGCTCTACCGACTGAGCTATCGAGGCGTATTTAAAATTAGTATAATAATGGCGACCCAAAAGGGGCTCGAACCCTCGACCTCCAGCGTGACAGGCTGGCGCTCTAACCAACTGAGCTATTGGGCCGCAATATTTATTAACTTATGGTGGGCCTTCAGGGACTCGAACCCCGGACCAATCGGTTATGAGCCGACCGCTCTACCAACTGAGCTAAAGGCCCTCAATTTATGGTGACCCCGACGGGATTCGAACCCATGTTACCGCCGTGAAAGGGCGATGTCTTAACCACTTGACCACGGGGCCACATCTTGGCTCCTCAGGTAGGGCTCGAACCTACAACCTACCGGTTAACAGCCGGTTGCTCCACCATTGAGCTACTGAGGAATATATTATCCGGCAGCGACCTACTCTCCCGAGTAATCAGTACCATCGGCGCTGGAGGGCTTCACTATCACCCCAAAAAGTCTTGCGACTTTTCGGGGGACCCCGATTTGGGACCGTGTTCGGTATGGGAACGGGTTTTTAACCTCCGCTATTGCCACCGGAAATCTTTTAAATGAACTTTGAATACTGCACAATGCTTTCCTTTGGTCAAGTCCTCGACTTATTAGTACCGGTCAGCTAAAAGTATTTCTACTCTTACACCTCCGGCCTATCTACCTCGTCTTCTCCAAGGTGTCTTACTCCTTTCGGATGGGAAATCTTATCTTGAGGTGGGTTTCACGCTTAGATGCTTTCAGCGTTTATCCCTTCCAAACTTGGCTACCCAGCTGTGCGAATGGCTTCGCAACTGGTACACCATCGGTTTGTCCACCCCGGTCCTCTCGTACTAAGGGCAGATCCTCTCAAATTTCCTGCGCCCGCGACGGATAGGGACCGAACTGTCTCACGACGTTCTGAACCCAGCTCGCGTACCGCTTTAATGGGCGAACAGCCCAACCCTTGGGACCTACTTCAGCCCCAGGATGCGATGAGCCGACATCGAGGTGCCAAACCTCCCCGTCGATGTGGACTCTTGGGGGAGATCAGCCTGTTATCCCCAGGGTAGCTTTTATCCGTTGAGCGACGGCAATCCCATTCTCTACCGCCGGATCACTAAGCCCGACTTTCGTCCCTGCTCGAATTGTCTTTCTCGCAGTTAGGCTACCTTCTGCCTTTGCACTCTTTCGCGCGATTTCCTTCCGCGCTGAGGTAACCTTTGGACGCCTCCGTTACTTTTTGGGAGGCGACCGCCCCAGTCAAACTGCCCGCCTGTCAGTGTCCATATGCCGGCTTACGGCTTATATGTTAGAATTTCGGTAATATCAGGGTGGTATCCCAACGTTGGCTCCATATAGGCTGGCGCCCATACATCTTAGCCTCCCACCTATCCTGTACAGATATTACTAAAATTCAGTGACAAGCTGCAGTAAAGCTCCATGGGGTCTTTCTGTCCTGTCGCGGGTAACTCGCATCTTCACGAGTACTACAATTTCACCGGGTCCCCCTTCAAGACAGCGCCCAAGTCGTTACGCCTTTCGTGCAGGTCGGAACTTACCCGACAAGGAATTTCGCTACCTTAGGACCGTTATAGTTACGGCCGCCGTTTACTGGGGCTTAAGTTCTGAGCTTCGGATTTTCTCCTAACCCTTCCCCTTAACCTTCCAGCACCGGGCAGGCGTCAGCTCCTATACTTCGTCTTTCGACTTAGCAGAAACCTGTGTTTTTGGTAAACAGTCGCTTGGGCCTCTTCTCTGCGGCCTTTCGGCACTCCTTCTCCCGAAGTTACGGAGTCTTTTTGCCGAGTTCCTTAATGAGGGTTCTCCCGCTCGTCTTTGGATTCTCTCCTCGCCTACCTGTGTCGGTTTGTGGTACGGGCACCTAATCCTCGATAGCAACTTTTCTTGGCAGCCCCTTCGAAACTTCGCCTTACGGCTCCCCTTCACAGCTCTTATGAGCTTTGGTACTTCACTCAAAGCTCTTTTCGTCGCTGCTTGGACGTGCTCTACCAACCGCACGCTTTTCTTATCTCGCTGCGTCCTTGCTTCTCTTTTGGCGGATTTCGGTGGTACCGGATTTATTACCGGTTCTCCATCGCCTACGCTTTCGCCTCGGCTTAGGTCCCGACTTACCCTGGGCGGATTATCCTTCCCCAGGAATCCTTAGGCTTTCGACGGTAAGGTTTCTCGCCTTACTCTCGTTACTTATACCGGCATTCTCTCTACTGTACTGTCCAGATTCGCTTTCGCTTATCCTTCTCCCTGTACAGTACGCTCCCCTACCATTCTTTTTAGAATCCGTAGCTTCGGTGGCATGTTTTAGCCCCGTTTATTTTCGGCGCGGGATTTCTCGACCAGTGAGCTATTACGCACTCTTTGAATGTATGGCTGCTTCTAAGCCAACATCCTGGTTGTCTTGGAAATCCTACTTCCTTTCCCACTTAACATGCTCTTTGGGACCTTAGCTGTCGGTCTGGGCTCTTTCCCTTTTGACCACGGATCTTATCACTCGTAGTCTGACTCCCAGGGTCTCAATATGGCATTCGGAGTTTGATAGGCTTCGGTAACCTTCTTGGCCCCTTGTCCATTCAGTGCTCTACCTCCATATTTCCTTCCCCCTGAGGCTAGCCCTAAAGCTATTTCGGGGAGAACCAGCTATCTCCGAGCTCGATTGGAATTTCTCCGCTACCCACAATTCATCCCATGACTTTTCAACGTCAACGTGGTTCGGGCCTCCACCAGATCTTACTCCGGCTTCACCCTGATCATGGGTAGGTCGCACGGTTTCGGGTCTATGATATGCAACTTCCGCCCTTTTAAGACTCGCTTTCGCTTCGGCTCCGCTTTCGCTTAACCTCGCTGCATATCTATAACTCGCCGGTCCGTTCTACAAAAAGTACGTGGTTGCTTTCGCTTCCACTGCTTGTGGACATATGGTTTCAGGTTCTCTTTCACTCCCCTCCCGGGGTTCTTTTCACCTTTCCCTCACGGTACTATGCGCTATCGGTCACTTAAGAGTATTTAGCCTTGGGAGATGGTCCTCCCGTCTTCCCACCGGGTTGCCTATCCTGTGGTACTCTGGATCCCACTCGGTATGCTAAGCTTTCGCCTACAGGGCTTTCACCTTCTTTGGCCTGCCTTCCCAGGTCTGTTCGGCTTCGCTTTATATACCTTTTTTGTGGTCCTAAACCCCATCACCATTGGTGATGGTTTGGGCTCTTTCCTTTTCGCTCGCCACTACTCAGGAAATCGATTCTTTCTTTCTTTTCCTCGCGCTACTTAGATGTTTCAGTTCACGCGGTGTCCCCTCCTCATGGCTATGTGTTCACCATGGGATGCTTAAGTATTACCTTAAGCGGGTTTCCCCATTCGGAGATCTCCGGATCTGCGTCTGCTTGCGACTCCCCGGAGCGTTTCGCCGCTTGCTGCGTCCTTCTTCGGCTCTAAGTGCCTGGGCATCCACCATACGCCCTTTCTAACTTGACCTATTGTTTCCTCGTTTTTTTCGTTACCCTTTTTAGCATTGTGCAGTTTTCAAGGTTCACTTATCATGGTGGGCTTAGATGGACTCGAACCATCGACCTCACGCTTATCAGGCGTGCGCTCTGACCACCTGAGCTATAAGCCCATGGTGGAGATGAGGAGATTCGAACTCCTGACCCCCTGCTTGCAAGGCAGGTGCTCTCCCAACTGAGCTACACCCCCATGACCATGTTGAGGGTCTAAACCCTCAAAACTGAACAGTGAGATATTCGTATTTATTTTATCCTTAATGTAAGGATTTGCTCCTTAGAAAGGAGGTGATCCAGCCGCACCTTCCGATACGGCTACCTTGTTACGACTTCACCCCAATCATTTACCCCACCTTCGGCAGCTCCTCCCTTTCGGTTAGGTCACTGACTTCGGGTGTTGTAAACTCTCGTGGTGTGACGGGCGGTGTGTACAAGGCCCGGGAACGTATTCACCGCGGCATGCTGATCCGCGATTACTAGCAACTCCGTCTTCATGCAGGCGGGTTGCAGCCTGCAATCTGAACTGGGACCTGTTTTCTGGGATTCGCTCCGGATCGCTCCTTCGCTGCCCTCTGTTCAGGCCATTGTAGCACGTGTGTAGCCCAGGGCATAAAGGGCATGATGATTTGACGTCATCCCCGCCTTCCTCCGTGTTCTCCACGGCAGTCTCGGTAGAGTCCCCGTCTTTACGCTGGTAACTACCAACAGGGGTTGCGCTCGTTGCGGGACTTAACCCAACATCTCACGACACGAGCTGACGACAACCATGCACCACCTGTCTCACAGCTCCTCTTTCGAGGCACTCTGGTATTTCTACCTGATTCTGTGGATGTCAAGCCCTGGTAAGGTTCTTCGCGTTGCTTCGAATTAAACCACATGCTCCGCTGCTTGTGCGGGCCCCCGTCAATTCCTTTGAGTTTCAACCTTGCGGCCGTACTCCCCAGGCGGGATACTTATTGCGTTAACTCCGGCACGGATGATGCTTCACCCACACCTAGTATCCATCGTTTACGGCGTGGACTACCAGGGTATCTAATCCTGTTTGCTCCCCACGCTTTCGCACCTCAGCGTCAGTTCAAGTCCAGAGAGCCGCTTTCGCCACTGGTATTCTTCCTGATCTCTACGCATTTCACCGCTACACCAGGAATTCCGCTCTCCTCTCCTTGACTCAAGCTGTTTAGTTTCAGATGCACACCCTCGGTTGAGCCCAGGTTTTTCACATCTGACTTTTACAGCCGCCTACGTGCTCTTTACGCCCAGTAATTCCGGACAACGCTCGCCCCCTACGTATTACCGCGGCTGCTGGCACGTAGTTAGCCGGGGCTTTCGTATGGTACCGTCACTATCTTCCCATACTATTGAGCTTTACGACCCGAAGGCCTTCTTCGCTCACGCGGCGTCGCTGTGTCAGGGTTTCCCCCATTGCACAATATTCCCCACTGCTGCCTCCCGTAGGAGTCTGGACCGTGTCTCAGTTCCAGTGTGGCCGTTCACCCTCTCAGGCCGACTACCCATCGTCGCCTTGGTGGGCTTTTACCCCGCCAACTAGCTAATGGGACGCGGACTCATCCTATAGCGGATTTCTCCTTTCTTCAAAAAGTGATGCCACTTCTTGACATTATCCGGTATTAGCACCCCTTTCGAGGTGTTATCCCAAACTACAGGGTAGATTGTCCACGCGTTACTCACCCGTCCGCCGCTATCCGGCACTCAACTTTGCGTTTACTCATTTTCTCTCTCTTTTTCTGTAAGCGCTTAGTTGAGTGCCGGATCGCTCGACTTGCATGTGTTAGGCACGCCGCCAGCGTTCGTCCTGAGCCAGGATCAAACTCTCATGTTTATATCCTTTGCTCGCATATCTCACTGTTCGGTTTTCAAGGTTCTCTTCCCTCGCCGCTTATCGCGACATCGTCTATATTACCACATTATCTTCTCTCTGTCAACTGCTTTTTTTGTTTCCCAATCGCAGTGACAGGTATTAATATATCATATTAATCAGCTTATATCAAATATTTTTTACCTTCAAAATACGCGTTTTTCGGTTATTATATGAATATATTTTAAGATTTCATTGATTTACTTCTTTTTTCTTCATTATTTTAAGTTTAAACTAAACAAAAAAAGCGCATATAGCGCTCTTTTTATCTTTTTGAAAATTGCGGTGCTTTTCTTGCTTTCTTAAGACCGTATTTCTTTCTCTCTTTCATCCTTGGATCTCTTGTCACAAATCCAGCCTTCTTAAGAATTGGTCTTAATTCATTGTCAGCTTTCATCAATGCTCTTGTAATGCCTAATCTAATTGCACCAGCCTGGCCTGACAATCCACCGCCTTCAACTTTAGCAATTACATCAAATTTATCGATGTTTTCAGTTAAAATAAGCGGTTGTTTGATTGTGTATTTTAAAGTGTCTAATCCAAAATAGTCGTCAAGAGATCTACCATTTATGATTATATTACCTTTCCCTGGGACTAATCTAACACGTGCAACAGATGTTTTTCTTCTACCAGTACCAAAAAATTGGATAGCAGCCATTCCTTATTCCCTCCTTATATGTCAAGTTTCTCTGGCTTCTGTGCTGCATGTTTATGTTCAGGACCAGTATAAACTTTTAATTTTTTTAGCATTTGCCTTCCTAATTTGTTTTTTGGAAGCATTCCTTTTACAGCCCTCATGATAGCTTTTTCAGGCTTTGTCCTCATTAAAGTCTTGTACTGTATTAATTTAAGTCCACCAGGATGCCCTGTGTAATATTTAAAGTACTTTTGCTCTAATTTTTTACCTGTCAATACGACTTTGTCTGCATTGACAATTATAACAAAATCACCTGTATCAACGCTGGGTGAATATATAGGTTTATTTTTGCCAGACAAAATCTTTGCAACTTGACTAGCTAATCTGCCTAACACTTTTCCTTCGGCATCTATGACATACCATTTTCTTTCTACTTCATCCTTTTTTGGCATGAATGACTTCACTATATTTTACCTCCTTAAGAAACTTATACTTAAGTAACATATCTTCAATAAACGGGGCATAATTTTACATAATATAATTTTAATCCACAGCACCACCCATGTCAATAGTATATTTTAGTTAAAAACAATCCTTGTGGTGGTGCAGTTTTCCCCGCCATACCTCGATCTTTTGATTCTAAAATCTCTTTTACATAGATAGGGTTAATCTTCCCTAATCCCACATCAACAATTGTTCCAACGATTATTCTAACCATATTGTATAAAAAACCATCCGCTTCAATCTCAAATTCTACATTAAAATCATTTTTTCTGAGTGAAATATCTCTTACGGTTCTTATAGAATCTTTTACACTGCTTCCACTGGCTTTAAATGCTGAAAAGTCATGTGTTCCTTTTAAATACGTCAATGATTCCACCATTTTATCTAAATCTAATTCATCACTTATATGCCAGCTATAATTTCTGCATATAGGCGAATTAAATTTTCTGTTGTATATGATGTATTTATACCTTTTGCCTTTAGCAGAATACCGAGAATGAAAATCCATACCTGCTTCATAAGCATCTCTAATGACTATGTCTTTTGGAAGCACGCTATTTAATGCGTTGGGTATTTTTGATAGAGGTATATTACAGTTAGATATGAAGTTGGCAACTTGATTTAGGGCATGAACTCCAGCATCTGTTCTGCTGGAACCAATCAAATTTACATCCTCTGATGTTATTTTTTTTATCGCCTTCGTTATGACTTCTTGAACTGTAACAGCGTTTTTCTGCATCTGCCATCCATGATAATTTGTCCCATCGTACTCTATTACCAAAACTATGTTTCTCATTTAGCTATCACCATGGCCAAAATCTATTCCATATTATTATTCCCACGAGAATCGCTGTAAACAAAATTGCTATATAATCTCTATTGCTTACTTTTAATTGTTTTAACTTTGTCCTATTGAATCCACCTCTATAGCACCTTGCTTCCATTGCCACTGCGAGTTCATCGGCTCTCCTAAAAGCACTGATAAATAAAGGCACCAATAGCGGAATCAAATTTTTAGCTCTTTTGACTAAATTGCCACTTTCAAAGTCGGCACCTCTGGCCATTTGAGCTTTCATTATTTTATCTGTTTCTTCCAGCAGTGTCGGTATGAATCTCAGCGCTATTGTCATCATCATTGCTAACTCATGGGCAGGTAATCCAATAGATTTAAATGGCGTTAAGAGGTTTTCTATTCCATCTGTAAGAGCAATCGGTGATGTTGTCAATGTCAAGAGCGATGTACCAACTATCAGAAATATAAGCCTTAACCCCATAAATAAAGCTAATCTTACTCCATTTGAAGTTATCTTAAGCGGCCCTATTGACGCAAGGTAGGTTCCACCAGGAGTAAAAAATACATTCAATCCAACAGTTAATATTAAAATTACGAGAATTGGCTTTAACCCTTTAAAGATATAACTTAATGGTATTTTTGAAACAAATACGCTTAATAGCAAAAACAATAGAATAAAAATATAGCCAGAAAATTTCGTGATTATGAATAGCGAAATAATAAATATTATAGATAATATTATTTTCACTCTTGGATCTAAACGGTGTATGAATGTATTGCCAGGTATATATTGACCAATAGTTATATTTTTAAGCATTATCAACACCCCTAAGGTACTCCAATATATATTTCTTGGCTTCATCTACTGTCAAAACGTCATCAGGAAGATCTATACCATTTTTCCTCAATTCTCTTACAAGATAGGTAATTTGCGGCACACCAAGTCCTATCTTCTCAAGTTCTTCAACATGTTTAAAAACTTCTTTAGGAGCACCTATCAACGAAACTTTGCCCTCATGCATCACGATGATTTTATTTACCAATTTTGCTATGTCTTCCATACTATGTGAGACAAGTATCGTAGTCATATTGTACATTTGATGAATCTGCTTTATTTGATGGAGAATTTCATCTCGGCCTTTTGGGTCAAGCCCTGCAGTTGGTTCATCTAATATCAAAATTTTAGGCATCATAGACAATACTCCTGCAATTGCTACTCTTCTTCTTTCTCCACCTGATAATTCAAATGGAGACATATCTTTTATTTTTATATCAAGTCCAACTATCCTCATAGCGTCATATACTCTTTTTTCTATTTCATCGTCTGAAAGACCTAAATTTGATGGTCCAAAGGCAATATCCTTGTATATTGTTTCTTCAAAAAGTTGATGTTCAGGATATTGAAACACAATACCTACTTCTTTTCTAATGTCTTTTAAATCTTTTTTCGTTGTTATGTCAATACCATTTACAATAATCCTGCCCGACGTTGGTTTTAAAAGACCATTCAAGTGCTGAATAAGGGTAGATTTTCCAGAGCCTGTATGCCCTATTATTCCAACAAATTCATTATCATCAATTGTAAAGCTCACATCTTTTAGTGCAACAGATTCAAACGGTGTGCCTTCATTATACACGAAAGAAATATTTTCTACTTGTATTGACATATAAACCTCACCATCTCATCTACGGTTAATATTTCTGTAGGAATATCTATACCCTCTTGCTTTAACTTGTATGCTAACTCTGTAACTTGGGGGACATCGAGACCCAAATCTTTAAGGATTTTTACTTCTTTAAATACATCTTTAGGGGTTCCATCTAATGCAATTTTACCATTATCCATCACAATTACCCTGTCGGCCAGTACAGCTTCTTCCATAAAGTGTGTGATCAATATGATGGTGATTCCATTTTCTTTATTAAGCTTCTGTACCGTTTTTATGACTTCTTTTCTGCCTTTAGGATCTAACATAGCCGTAGGTTCATCTAATATTATGCATTGTGGTCTCATTGCTATGACTCCCGCAATAGCTATCCTCTGTTTTTGCCCTCCAGAAAGCATGTGTGGCGCAAACTCTCTATATTTATACATATCAACTGCGTTTAATGCAAAATCCACTCTTTCTCGAATTTCTTTCGGATCTATTCCAAGGTTCTCAGGGCCAAAAGCCACATCTTCTTCAACAATCGTTGCTACCAACTGATTGTCTGGATTCTGAAATACCATACCCGCTGTCTGCCTTATGTCCCATAAATGGGATGTATCTTTTGTGTTCATTCCATTGATGTACACATCGCCTTCTGTCGGAACCAAAAGTGCATTAAAATGCTTTGCAAGCGTTGATTTTCCTGACCCATTGTGGCCAATAATCGCAACAAACTTTCCTTCATCAATATCTATATTCAAACTATTCAATACTATTTTTTTGCTGCTGTCATTACTTTCAGCCTCATAAACGAATGTAAGGTCTTTCGTCATAATTATTTTTCCCAAATGACCACCTTCTTTAAAGACCAATACTAATTGGCAAAACTATTAAAATAGGAGTTAAGTTTTGTCTAACTTAACCCCTTTTGAGCCTAAATGAGTTCTAAGATGACCAGCGGAGCCGCATCGCCTCTACGAGGACCAAGTTTCAATATTCTTGTGTACCCGCCATTTCTTTCTGAATATTTTGGAGCAATCTCATCAAATAACTTTTTCACTACTGTTTCATCAGTTAAATACGCCAAAGCTTGTCTCCTTGAGTGTAAATCGCCCCTTTTCCCAAGAGTAATCATCTTTTCAGCAATGCTTCTTACTTCTTTGGCTCTGGCTTCAGTAGTTTGGATTCTTCCATAGTTTAAAAAGCTTGTTGTAAGGTTTCTCAACATAGCTCTTCTTTGGTCATGTGGTCGACCTAATTTTCTGTAACCCATTATCTGCCCTCCTTACTCTTCACTCTTTTGCAATGATAGTCCTAAAGCTTTCAGTTTCTGTTCGACTTCAACTAATGATTTCTTTCCGAGATTTCTAACTTTCATCATTTCTTCTTCAGTCTTCTGAACTAAATCTTGGACAGTATTAATTCCTGCTCTTTTAAGGCAGTTGTATGACCGTACAGAAAGATCAAGTTCTTCGATCGTCATATCAAGCGGTTTATCTGTCTTTTTCTCTGACTTCTCAACCAAAACTTCCATATCGTTATAATTGTCCGCAAATGAGGTAAACAAGTTAAAATGATCGATCAATATTTTCGCAGCTAAACTTATGGCTTCTTTAGGACTTATGGTTCCATTTGTCCATACTTCCATTGTAAGCTTGTCATAATCTGTAACCTGACCAACACGCGTATTTTCTACGTTATAGCTTACCTTTTTAACTGGAGTAAATATAGAATCAACCGGGATGATACCTATTGGCTGATTCGGTTCTTTATTCTTGTCTGATGGAACATATCCTTTGCCTTTTACCAGCTCAATCTCCATGTTCAACTTACCATTATCGCTAAGCGTAGCAATATGAAGATCTGGATTCATTATTTCAACATCGCCGTCAGATATTATATCTCCCGCTGTGACTTCTCCTTTGCCTTCTGCTTCAATTCTAACTATTTTTGGTTCGTCTGTATATAATTTCACTGCCAACTCTTTTAAATTAAGTATTATCTCAGTAACATCTTCTTTTACGCCTGGTACTGTAGAAAATTCATGCAGTACCCCATCTATTTTTATTGTCTTTGCTGCAGCACCTGGAAGCGATGATAAAAGCATACGGCGCAAAGAATTGCCAAGTGTTATTCCATAACCACGTTCAAGTGGTTCAATGACAAACTTTGCATACGTGTCATCATTGGATTGCTCCACTATCTCAATTTTTGGTTTCTCTATTTCAATCACCATTTAAACCCTCCTTTTTTTAATCTTGCGAGGGTAACCGATTATTACCTTGAATACAATTCAACAATCAAGTGCTCTTCAATTGGCAAATCTATATGCTCTCTTGTTGGCAGAGATAAAACTTTACCCTCTAATGAATCCCTATTGAAATCTAACCAATCAGGTATATTAGTAGAAGCTTCTACATTATTCTTAATGACATCTAATGATTTGCTGCTGTCTTTTACAGATATTACATCACCGGCTTTCACTAAATATGAAGGTATATCCACCTTCTTGCCGTTTACAAGAATATGGCCGTGTGACACAAATTGCCTTGCTTGAGCCCTTGAAGATGCTATTGACAATCTGTAAACCACATTGTCAAGTCTTCTTTCAAGAAGCTGCAACAGATTATCACCGGTAATGCCTTTCATTCTTTCTGCTTCTTCGAAATACCTCTCAAATTGTCTTTCAAGAACTCCGTAATACCTTCTTAATTTTTGCTTTTCTCTCAACTGTGCACCATAGTTTGTGAGCTTTTTCTTGTTTTGACCATGTTGCCCAGGAGCATATGGTCTTCTTGCAAAAGGACATTTTTCAGTATAGCATTTATCGCCTTTCAAAAATAATTTCATGCCTTCTCTGCGGCACAATTTACATGTAGATTCTGTATATCTTGCCATCATTACACCTCCTTACACTCTTCTTCTCTTAGGCGGTCTGCACCCATTATGTGGAATAGGTGTGACATCCTTTATAAGGCTTACTTCTAAGCCAGCAGCCTGTAAAGCTCTTATTGCTGCTTCTCTCCCTGCACCTGGCCCTTTGACAAATACATCTACAGTTTTAAGTCCATGTTCCATTGCAGCTTTTGCTGCTGTTTCTGCTGCCATTTGTGCAGCATACGGCGTAGATTTCCTTGAACCTTTAAAACCTAGTGTTCCTGCACTTGACCAAGCCAAAGCATTGCCCGCCATATCTGTCAATGTGACTATTGTATTATTAAATGTTGAATGAATATGTGCTGCACCACGTTCAACATTTTTGCGTTCACGACGTTTTGCTGTTCTTTTAACTTTTTTTGCCATAATTTCCCTCCTTATTATTTCTTCTTCTTCGCGACAGTCTTTTTAGGACCTTTTCTCGTGCGAGCATTTGTCCTTGTCCTTTGACCACGCACTGGCAAACCCTTTCTATGCCTTATCCCTCTATAACATCCTATATCAATAAGTCTCTTTATGTTTAAAGAAACTTCTCTTCTTAAGTCACCTTCAACTTTATACTCTTTGTCAATTATATCTCTTAATCTTGATATTTCATCCTCTGTAAGATCTTTTACTCTCGTATCTGGATTAACGCCAGCTTTGGCCAATATCTCATTTGAACGAGAACGTCCTATGCCGTAAATATAAGTCAATCCTATCTCAACACGTTTTTCTCTCGGTAAATCAATGCCAGCAATTCTCGCCATCTTTACACCTCCTAACCTTGTTTTTGCTTGTGCTTAGGATTCTCACAAATTATCATTACTTTGCCTTTTCTCTTTATAACTTTACATTTTTCGCAAATCGGCTTTACCGATGGTCTTACCTTCATTATTATACCTCCTTATCACTTACCGCGCCATACAATTCTTCCTCTTGTCAAATCATATGGGGATAATTCAAGCGTAACTCTGTCCCCAGGTAGAATCCTGATAAAATTCATTCTAAGCTTACCAGAGATATGCGCTAAAATTCTATGACCATTATCAAGTTCCACCTGAAACATTGCATTGGGTAAAGCTTCTATTACTTTACCTTCAACTTCGATAACATCATCCTTTGCCAAGAATATCATACCCTCCTTATTCTTCACACTTAAACTGTTTTAAAGCTTCAATTATCTCAGCATTTGTGACAGTCTTTCCACTCAATATTTTTTCTTTTATCTTTTCGTCCACTTCATTGTACTTCTGAAGATGAATCAATTTTTTCTTTTTAGGCTTTTCAATTTTTCTCAACTCGCCATCAGAAATCAGCACGTGTTTTTCGTCGGCAACTCCAACAATTATAAAAACTCTATCCTTATCTCTCCCAGCTTTTGATTTGACTATTCGGCCTATTGAGGTATCATCCATTAAATTCACCTCTTACACTAATGTCAAGATTTCGGGCTCGCCTTTTGTTATGAGTATCGTATTTTCATAGTGTGCAGAAGCACTTCCATCAGCTGTTACGACTGTCCAATTATTTTCTTTTATCTTTACATTATATTTCCCTTCGTTGACCATAGGCTCGATTGCCAGGGTCATGCCATACCTAAGCTTTGGTCCCCTTCCGGCCGGACCATAGTTGGGTATTTGAGGATCTTCATGCATTTTCTTGCCTATCCCATGCCCTACATATTCCCTAACAACCGAAAACCCATTCTTTTCAACGTATGATTGTATTGCATTTGATATGTCAGATAATCTGTGCTGTTCAGTTGCCATTTTTATGCCTTCAAAAAAACTTTGCTTCGTGACGTCTATCAACTTTTGAAGATTATCACTAATTTTTCCGACAGCAAAAGTTCTCGCTGCATCACCATTAAATCCACGGTAAATTGCACCAGTATCTATACTTATAATATCGCCTTCCTTAAGCTTTCTTAAACCTGGTATTCCGTGAACAACTTCGTCATTAATTGATGCGCATATTGTAGCAGGGAATCCATAAAGTCCTTTAAAAGCCGGCTGACAATCGTTGCTTCGTATATAGTCTTCCGCAATTTCATCCAGTTCCTTTGTCGTTATCCCCGGCTTAATATATTTTTCCAATAAATTCAGAACTTCTCCTGTGATCCTGCCAGCATACCGCATCAAAGCAATTTCACTGTCTGATTTGATGTATATCATTAAAATTCGTCTCCTATTAATGCCTGTATCTCCTCATAAACTTCATTAACAGGTTTATTTCCATTGATATTCCGTATCAAGTTTAGATTGCCGTAATATTCAACAAGTGGTTTTGTTTCATCTTCATACACTTCTAATCGCTTTAAAACAGAATCGATGTTATCGTCGGTCCTTTGTATCAGTTTTTCACCGCAGTTATCACAAATTCCCTCAACTTTAGGCGGTTTTGTGAAAATGTGATATGTGGCACCACAAGATGGACAAACTCTCCTGCCACTAAGTCTTTTCACTAATTCATCTCTATCGACTACTATATTCAACACATGATCAATCTTTAGATTTCTTTCGCTTAAGTATTTATTAAGAGCTTCTGCTTGAGAGACATTCCTTGGATATCCATCAAGTAGAAAACCTCCTTTGCAATCGTCTTTTGATAATCTATCTTCGACTATCCTGTTTGTCACATCGTCTGGCACCAACAATCCTTTATCAATATACTGCTTTGCTAATTTGCCAAGTTCTGTGTTGTTCTTAATGTTGTACCTAAAGATATCGCCAGTTGAAATATGAGGTATTTTATAATCCCTAGTTATGCTTTCCGCCTGTGTCCCTTTTCCAGCTCCAGGTGGTCCTAACAATATGATTCTCATATATTCTCCCCCTGACTATCTTAAGAATCCCTGGTAGTTACGCATTATGAGCTGTCCTTCTATCTGCTTCATTGTTTCTAATGCTACACCAACAGCGATCAGCAATGCCGTACCGCCAAAGTACAATTGTAATCCAGTCGCGTTCATCATTATAACAGGAAGCACCGCAACTAATGCTAAGAATATCGATCCCACAAACGTCACTCTGTTCATTACTCTTGTGATAAAATCCGTTGTCGGTTTTCCAGGTCTAATTCCCGGAATAAAACCGCCATATTTTTTCATGTTGTCAGAAATCTCAATAGGATTAAATATTATCGCAGTGTAGAAGTAGGTAAAGAAAATTATAAGGAGAACATTCAAAATATTATATATCCAGCCATTCGTTCCAAGCCATTTTTCTGTAAAAGCGTAAAATGCTGATTTTGGGAAAAACGTAGCTATCTGCTGGGGAAATTGCAGAAGTGATAGTGCAAATATTAGAGGAATTACGCCCGCCATGTTTATTCTTATCGGTATGTGGGTTGATTGTCCTCCATATACTTTACGACCTACTACCCTTTTAGCATATTGGACAGGTATTCTCCTTTGCCCTTCAGACATCAAAATGATTGAGACAACCATCACAAGTATCACGATCAGAAAAGCTATTGCACCAAATATATTCGCAGTTCCCGCACCAACATACTGCACTGTAGTGTATACCATATTTGGTATTCTGGCCAGAATACCAGCGAAGATTATAAGCGAACTGCCATTGCCAACACCATTTTCTGTTATTCTCTCACCAAGCCACATCAGGAACGATGTTCCTGCTGTCAATGTCAATACGATAATCGTCAAGTTTAAGAAATTAGGTTGAATTACAGCACTTCTAAGTCCTATAGTCATGCCTATAGCCTGAATCAAAGCCAGCACAACTGTCATATAACGGGTGTATTGAGCAATCTTCTTTCTGCCCTCTTCGCCTTCCTTCGCCATTTGCTCTAATGAAGGTATCGCTATAGTCAATAGCTGCATAATGATTGACGCATTGATGTAAGGAACAATGCTCATGGCGAATATTGTGAAATCACGGAATGCACCACCTGAAATTATATCAAAAAACCCGAAAAGCGTTCCTTGTCCAAGTATGTTTTTGATTTGATTTGGATCGATACCAGGAACTGGTATATGTGATCCAAGTCTAAAAACCAAAAGCATTAAAACTGTGTATATTATCTTTTTTCTGATGTCTGCAACTTTCCATGCATTGACAAGGCTGTTTAGCATTTATATCACCTCTGCCTTTCCCCCTATTGATTCTATCTTATCTATAGCAGATTTGCTGAACTTGTGTGCTTTTACAGTTAATTTTTTGCCGAGATCACCTGAGCCCAAAATCTTGACGCCATCTTTAATTTTTTTGATAATTCCTTTCTCAATTAAGAGCTCTGGAGTTACAACAGTTCCATCTTCAAAATTATCAAGCACGCTTAAATTGACGATAGCGTACTCTTTTTTAAATATGTTAGTGAACCCTCTCTTTGGTAACCGCCTTGTCAAAGGCATCTGTCCACCTTCAAAGCCCGGTCTAATATTTCCACCACTTCTTGCCTTTTGGCCTTTGTGTCCACGTCCCGATGTTTTCCCTAAACCTGAGCCTATACCTCTACCAACTCTTTTTCTTTCCTTTCTTGAACCTTCTGCAGGTTTTAAATCGTGAAGTCTCAATGTCTACACCTCCTATTCATTCACTTCTTCAACTTTAACCAGATGTCTAACCTTGTTTATCATTCCTCTTACTTGCGGTATATCATCTAAAACCGAGCTACTGCCTATTTTCCCTAATTTTAAAGCTCTAACTGTATCTATTTGCGACTTCTGGCGACCTATTGTGCTTCTAACTAATGTCACTTTTAATTTTGCCATTTCAATCCTCCTATCCAAGCAATTGCTCAACAGGGATTCCACGCAATTTAGCAACTTCTTCAGCAGTTTTTAATGATTTCAAACCTTCAATTGTAGCATATACCATGTTTGTAGAGTTGGCTGAACCCAAAGATTTTGTCAGAATATCTTTAATACCTGCTGATTCAAGAACTGCACGTACAGGTCCACCGGCAATAACTCCTGTACCTTCTTTTGCTGGCTTTAATAATACCTTTCCTGCTCCAAAAACTCCAACTGCATCATGTGGGATTGTTGTACCGACTACAGGAACTTTAATCAGATGTTTTTTCGCGTCCTCTACAGCTTTTCTGATTGCTTCAGGAATTTCTGCAGATTTCCCAGTTCCTACTCCAACATAACCTTTATCAGGATCTCCAACAACTACCGTTGCGCTAAATCTAAAATTTCTTCCACCTTTAACAACTTTAGCAACACGATTTAAGCTTACAACTCTCTCTTTTAAGTCAAGATTCGATATATCAATACGAGCCATGATTTCCCTCCTTATTAAAAATTCAAACCGCCTTCTCTTGCAGCGTCTGCTAATTCTCTAACAACACCATGATACATATATCCGCCGCGATCGAAAACAACATCTTTTATTCCTTTTTCAAGCGCCCTCTTAGCAATCAGCTTTCCAACTAACTTTGCTGACTCTTTGTTAGCACCCTTTGCAACACTCTTAAGCTCGGGGTCTAATGTGGATGCATGTGCCAGTGTAACTCCATTTACATCATCAATTAATTGTGCATATATGTGGCTTAAACTTTTGTACACGCTAAGTCTAGGTCTTTCACTCGTTCCTGATATTTTTTTTCTGACTCTAAGATGACGTCTTTTACGTGTCATATTCCTATCGATTTTCGATATCATTTTATCACCCCTTACTTCTTACCTGTTTTGCCTTCTTTAAGCCTTACATATTCACCAACATATCTTATACCTTTTCCTTTGTATGCATCTGGTTGTCTTACTTTTCTTATGTTTGCTGCGACTTCACCAACTCTTTGTTTATCAATGCCTTTTACCGTTATCTTATTTGTTCCATCAACAACGAACTCTATGCCTGGCTCTTCTTCAATTTCTACAGGATGTGAATATCCAACAGTTAAGACTATCTTTTTCCCTTGCTTTGCCACACGATAACCTACTCCGACGATCTCAAGGCTTTTCTCATAACCTGTGCTAACGCCTTTTACCATGTTCTGAATCAATGCTCTTGTCGTACCATGCATAGCCCTTGCTTCTTTATCATCGCTGCTTCTCGTTACTATTACTTTATTATCTTCGACAGCTATATCAACCAAATTTGGAAAATCTCTTTCAAGAGTACCTTTTGGTCCCTTCACTACAACGTGATTTTTGTTTACTGTAACTGTTACATCTTTCGGTATTTCAACTGGTTGTTTTCCTATTCTAGACACACTTTACACCTCCTATTTAGAATTACCAGATATAGCAGAGAACTTCTCCTCCGACACCTTCTCTTTTAGCTTCTTTATCTGTCATTATACCTTTTGATGTTGATATTATAGCCATACCAAGACCACCTAAGACTCTTGGAATTTCATTGCTTTTTGCATAGACTCTTAAACCAGGTTTGCTTATTCTTTTAAGCCCTGATATTACTCTTTCTTTATTTGGCCCATATTTAAGGGTAATCTTTAATATACCTTGTTTACCATCATCTATTTCCTCGACTGCCTTAATGAAACCTTCGCGAAGCATTATCATCGCTATCGCTCTTTTTGTGTTTGATGCTGGTATTTCAACTGTTTCATGTCTAACTATGTTTGCATTCCTTATACGTGTAAGCATATCCGCGATTGGATCTGTCATTTCAATACCTCCCCTCTTACCAGCTTGCCTTTTTTACGCCTGGAATAATGCCTTGATGAGCATATTCTCTAAAGCAAACACGGCATATTCCATATTTTCTTATATATGCATGTGGACGTCCACAAATTTTACACCTGTTGTAAGCTCTTGTACTAAATTTAGGGGTCTTTTTTTGCTTCAATATCAATGCCTTTCTGGCCATTTATATACCTCCTTTACTTAGCAAACGGCATTCCCATAAGCTCCAAGAGTGTTCTCGCTTCTTCATCATTCTTTGCTGTTGTCACAAAAATTATGTCCATTCCTCTAACCTTATCAATTTTGTCATAATCTATTTCAGGGAATATAAGCTGCTCTTTTATTCCAAATGAGTAATTTCCTCTACCGTCAAAAGATTTTGTAGGAAGTCCTCTGAAATCTCTAACCCTTGGCAGTGCTACATTAAACAGCTTGTCTGCAAATTCATACATTCTTTCGCCTCTTAATGTGACTTTAACACCTATTGGCATGCCTGCACGAATTTTAAAATTAGCTATTGACTTTTTCGCTCTCGTAACCACAGGTTTCTGACCTGTTATTACAGCCAAATCATTCGAAGCTGCTTCAATCGCTTTAGGATTTTCCCTCGCTTCACCAAGTCCTATATTTAAAACTATTTTTTCTAATTTTGGCACTTGCATTATATTTTTGTAAGAATACTTCTCCATTAGAGCAGGTACTACTTCATTTATATATTTATCTTTAAGCCTTGCCATGATAAACCTCCTTTCACTTACAATGTCTCTCCACACTTTTTGCAGTATCTTATCTTCTCACCATCAGCAAGAATTTTAACACCATATCTGACTCCTTTGCCGCAATTGTTGCAATATAACATAACTTTAGATGCAAAGATAGGTGCTTCTTGATGTATTATCCCACCTTGATCCTGTGGACTTCTCGCTCTTTTATGCTTTGTTACTACATTTACACCTTCAACTAAAACTTTGCCTTCTTTTGGCAATGCTTTAAGAACTTTGCCTTTTTTTCCTTTATCTTTCCCAGATATTACTGTAACTATATCACCTGTTTTGACGTGAAGTTTTTTTCTCTCCAATTGTTACACCTCCTTATAGAACTTCCGGTGCAAGTGAAATTATCTTCATAAAGTCTTTTTCCCTTAATTCTCTGGCAACTGGTCCAAATATACGAGTTCCTCTTGGCTGCAAATCGTCTTTTATTATAACAGCAGCGTTGTCATCAAATCTTATATACGTACCATCTTTTCTGGCAATGCCTTTCTTCGTTCTAACTATGACAGCTTTTACTACATCGCCTTTTTTTACAACACCTCCGGGTGTTGCACTTTTGACAGAAGCAACTATTATATCACCTATATTAGAGAATTTTCTCGTTGAACCACCCATCAAATGTATACACATAATCTCTTTAGCACCAGTATTATCTGCAACTTTTAATATTGTTTGAGGTTGTACCATCTCAAATACCTCCTTTCAGTCATTCTGCCTTTTTAATTATCTCAACAAGCCTCCATCTTTTTTCTTTGCTTAAAGGCCTAGTTTCCATTATCTTAACTATATCACCAATATTGCATTGATTGTTTTCATCATGTGCTTTAAACTTCTTCGTACGTCTTACTATCTTGTTGTACAGTGGATGTCTTATTCTATCTTCTACAGCAACAACTATCGTCTTCTGCATCTTGTTGCTGACAACTTTTCCTATCCTAACTTTTCTCATGCCTCTTTCCAATTTAAATCCTCCTTTCTATGCATTCAACTTGCCAAGTTCTCTTTCTCTCAAAATCGTCTTTATTCTTGCTATAGACTTTCTGACATCTCTAACTCTCATAGGATTGTCTAATTGTCCAGTGGCAAGTTGAAACCTAAGGTTAAAAAGTTCTCCCTTTAAATCGGAAAGCTTCTGCAATAATTCTTCGTCTGTCAATTCTCTAATCTCTTTAGCCTTCATTCTCTTCACCACCCAATTCTTCACGTTTTACGAACTTCGTTTTTATAGGCAGTTTGTGCTTAGCTAATCTTAAAGCTTCCCTTGCAACATCCTCATTTACACCAGCTATCTCAAAAAGCACTCTTCCTGGCTTTACTACAGCTACCCAGTATTCAGGCGATCCTTTGCCAGAACCCATACGTGTTTCTGCAGGTTTTTCTGTCACAGGTTTATCTGGGAAAATCTTTATCCAAACTTTTCCGCCTCTCTTTATATACCTTGTCATCGCAACCCTGGCAGCCTCTATTTGAACTGCTGTTATCCAGCCACCTTCAAGCGCTTGTAAACCGTAATCTCCATAGCTTACCGTATTTCCTCTTGTAGCGTTGCCTTTTATCCTGCCTCTTTGCTGTTTCCTGTATTTTACTCTCTTAGGCATCAACATGGTTATTTGCCTCCTTCCGCTGTTACCTGTTTCTTCGGCTGTGGCAATATCTCTCCTTTGTTAATCCAAACTTTAACGCCGATCTTGCCATATGTTGTATTTGCTTCCGCAAATCCATAATCAATATTAGCTCTTAATGTCTGCAGTGGTACAACACCTTCATGGTATCTTTCAGTACGAGCAATTTCAGCTCCTGCCAGTCTTCCTGAACAAGCTATTTTTATACCTTTAGCGCCTTGTTTCATCGCTCTTGCTATAGATTGCTTCATTGCACGCCTGAATGAAATTCTTCTCTCCAACTGTGAAGCAATATTCTCAGCCACTAACTGTGCATCCAACTCTGGATTCTTTACCTCAACGATGTTTATGACGACTTTTTTATTCGTCATCTTCTCGATTTCTTGTCTTAATTCTTCAATACCTGCTCCGCCTTTTCCTATTACCATGCCAGGCTTTGCAGTATAAACATCAATCTTTATCCTATTAGCTGCTCTTTCTATTTCGATTTTCGGCACACCCGATGCATAAATTTTGTTCTTTATATAGTCTCTTATCTTTATATCTTCAATCAAAAGATCGCTAAAATCTTTATCCTTTGCAAACCATTTTGCATACCAATCTTGTGAAACACCTACTCTTAAGCCACGAGGATTAATCTTTTGACCCATTTTATCCCTCCTTTATTTTTCATCAACTACTACTGTTATATGGCTCGTTCTTCTTCTCATCAAATTTGATCTACCCATCGCTCTCGGCATCATTCTCTTCATTATAGGACCTTGATCAGCAACAGCTTTAGCAACATAAAGGTTGTCTCTATCAAGTCCTAAGTTATTTTCAGCGTTTGCAATAGCTGATTTTAAGACTTTTTCCACTATGCCTGCCGCCTTATTTGGAGTAAACTTTAATATCGCTAATGCCTCATTGACATCTTTACCGCGTATTAAATTCACAACAAGGCCTGCTTTTTGAGGTGAAATTCTTACATATTTTGCGACTGCTTTCGCTTCCACGCTATTACCTCCTTTGCCTATTGAACTTTTGAAGACTTTTCAGTATCTGCATGGCCGTGAAACGTACGTGTTGGAGCAAATTCTCCTAATTTATGACCAACCATATCCTCTGTTATATAGATAGGTACATGCTTCCTACCATCATGTACTGCTATAGTATGACCAACCATCTGTGGGAATATAGTGGAACTCCTTGACCATGTCTTCAAAACCTTTTTTTCATTTTTCTTATTCATTTCTTCTATCTTTTTAAGCAGCTTTTCATCAACATATGGGCCTTTTTTTAAGGATCTACTCAAAATTACAGCCTCCCTTCCCAACTAAGCTTTGCGACTTTTTACTATCATTTTATTAGTAGATTTGTTTTTCTTACGCGTCTTATATCCAAGAGCAGGTTTGCCCCATGGAGTCATTGGTCCTGGATGTCCTATAGGTGCCTTACCTTCACCACCACCATGTGGGTGATCAACAGGATTCATTACTGAACCTCTGACTGTAGGCCTTATACCTAACCATCTTGACCTACCAGCTTTACCTATCGTCACATTTTCATGATCTAAATTAGATACTTGTCCGATCGTAGCTCTACAATTGGATCTAATGCGCCTTACTTCTGAAGACGGCATTCTTACCTGCACATAATCTCCTTCTTTTGCTATCAATTGAGCCATAGCACCAGCTGCTCTAACCAACTGTCCACCTTTGCCTGCTACTAACTCAATATTGTGAATAAATGTACCAACTGGAATATGGCTTAGTGGAAGCGCATTACCTACTTTAATATCAACATTTTCACCGGATTCTACTATATCACCAACTTTTAATCCGTATGGTGCTATAATATATCTTTTTTCACCATCAAGATAGTGGATAAGAGCAATAAATGCTGATCTATTTGGATCGTACTCTATAGAAGCTACTTTACCTGGTACACCATCTTTATCTCTTTTAAAATCAATGATCCTGTATTTTCTTTTATGACCGCCGCCACGATGGCGCACAGTTATCCTGCCGTATACATTGCGTCCACCTGTTTTGTTGAGACTGACTGTCAAGGACTTCTCTGGTTTGTCTTTTGTAATTTCTTCAAATGTCAAAACAGTCATTTGTCTCCTACCAGGTGATGTAGGATTGTATTTTTTTATACCCATTGTTTTCCCTCCTTAAATAGATCTACTATGCTTGCAATCCTTCAAAGAATTCGATTCCTTTGCTATTTGGTTTTAGCTTCACGATAGCCTTCTTGTAGCTATTAGTTCTGCCGACATTTCTTCCTACTCTTTTTAATTTACCCATGTAGTTCATTGTATAGACTTTTTCAACATCAACGCCAAACAGCTCCTCGACAGCCTGCTTTATCTGAATCTTATTAGCGTTTTTATCGACGATGAAGGTGTATTTTCTCTCGTTCATCAGATTCATGCTTTTTTCCGTAATAACCGGTTTTAAGATTATATCTCTTGCATCCATCAAGCATACACCTCCTCAACTTTATTAACAGCATCCTTCGTAATTATGAATCTGTCATATTTTAATACATCGTATGTGTTTAAGCTATTTGCAAAAACAGCCTTTACATTTGGTATGTTTCGAGATGACAAAACGACATTTTCCTTACCTTCAGGAATAACAATAAGCGCATTCTTCACGTCAAACTTTTTAAGCATCTCGGCAATTTTTTTAGTCTTTGGCTCATCTATATTGATATCATCAATGACTATTATCTCGTTGTCCCTAACTTTTGACGATAACGCTGATTTTAACGCAAGTCTCTTAACCTTCTTTGGAATGTTGTAACTGTAGTCTCTAGGTTTTGGTCCAAAAACAACGCCACCTTTTACCCATTGTGGTGCTCTTATACTTCCCTGGCGAGCTCTACCAGTACCTTTTTGTCTCCACGGCTTAATGCCGCCACCTCTAACTTCGCCACGTCTTTTTGTTGAATGAGTGCCCTGCCTTTGGTTTGCCAAATAATTTAAAACCGCTTCATGCATGACAGGCACATTTACTTCAACGCCAAATACATTATCACTCAACTCAATTTCACCAATCTGTTCTGCATTTATATTGTAAACCGCTACCTTCGGCATCTATTTTCCTCCTTTCGTTATTTGCTCTTAACAGTGTCTCTTATCATAAGGAGCGAACCTTTAACTCCTGGCACTGAACCTTTAATAAGCAGCAAATTCTTTTCAGGATCAACTTTCACTACCTCTAAGTTTTGAATAGTAACTCTTTCATTCCCCATATGACCTGGAAGTTTTTTGCCTTTAAATGTCCTTGAAGGATCTGAACTAGCTCCCATTGAACCTGGCCTTCTATGGTATTTAGAACCGTGAGCCATAGGTCCTCTATTGGCATTGTACCTTTTTACGACACCTGCAAATCCCTTACCTTTTGATGTTCCAATAACATCGACTCTGTCACCAACAGAAAAGATGTCAGCTTTTATTTCGCTGCCAACTTCATACGTTGATATATCATCCAATCTAAATTCTCTTAAATACTTTTTAAATGGCACATTTGCTTTCGCAAAGTGGCCCTTTAAAGGCTTTATCAATCTTTTTTCTTTTACATCACCGAAGCCAACCTGTATAGCATCGTATCCATCATTCTCTTTAGTCTTCTTTTGAACGACTACACATGGACCTGCTTCTACAACTGTAACTGGTATCATTTCGTTTCCCACAAATATCTGTGTCATTCCATGTTTTTTACCTAGTATTGCCTTTTTCATCTTCTACCCTCCTGAAATCATCGGACGCTTTCGCGTCATAATTTCCTAATTTTATAATTTTATTTCTATATCGACACCCGCTGGTAAATCCAACCTCATTAATGCATCTACAGTTTTAGGTGTTGGGCTTAATATATCAATAAGCCTCTTGTGTGTCCTTGTCTCAAACTGTTCTCTCGAATCTTTGTATTTGTGTGGCGCTCTCAGTATTGTAATTACATCTCTCTCCGTCGGAAGTGGTATAGGTCCTAACACTTCTGCACCTGTTCTCTTTGCCGTTTCAACAATCTTTTCAGCAGATTGATCTAACACCATATGATCAAAAGCTTTTAACCTTATGCGAATTTTCTGTTTGGGCATGATTATTCCCTCCTTCTATATAAGCAATCATTAATTCCATATACACTCATCCACGCGTTTTCAACTCTGTAAAAATCCGTCCAACTTTATTAGTTTACCTTAAAGACCGCATTATTTCAAGTCTTGACAAAACAATAGTTATGTGCTAATAGCTTATGCTATTAGCACATTTTTTTCTTAAGCAAGAATCTTGGAAACAACACCGGCTCCTACTGTGTGTCCGCCTTCTCTTATAGCAAATTTTAGTCCTTCTTCCATCGCTATCGGTGTTATTAATTCTATTGTCATTGTTACGTGGTCTCCGGGCATTACCATCTCTACGCCCTCTGGTAATTCTATTACTCCTGTTACGTCTGTTGTCCTGAAGTAGAACTGTGGTCTATATCCATTGAAGAATGGTGTGTGTCTTCCGCCTTCTTCTTTTGTTAACACGTATACTTGTCCTTCAAATTTCGTGTGCGGTTTTACTGACCCTGGTTTCGCTAATACTTGTCCTCTCTCTACTTCGTCTCTTGTTACTCCTCTTAACAATACTCCTATGTTGTCTCCTGCTTCTGCTTCATCCAACGTCTTCCTGAACATCTCTACGCCTGTTACTACTGTCTTCTTGTTTTCGTCTGATAATCCTATTATCTCTACTTCGTCCCTACTTTTAATTTGCCCCTCTCTACTCTTCCTGTCGCAACTGTTCCTCTTCCTGTTATCGTGAATACATCTTCTACTGGCATCAGGAATGGTTTGTCTACATCTCTTTCTGGTGTCGGTATATAGCTGTCAACTGCATCCATTAAGTCCCATATCTTGCCACACCATTGACAGTCTCTTTGTCCACATCCGCATTCCATTGCTTTTAATGCTGAACCTACTACTATCGGTGTGTCATCTCCTGGAAATTCATATTCATTTAACAGCTCTCTTACTTCCATCTCTACTAATTCGATTAATTCTTGGTCGTCTACCATGTCTGCTTTGTTTAAAAATACTACGATGTATGGTACGCCTACCTGTCTTGCCAACAGGATATGCTCTCTTGTCTGTGGCATTGGACCGTCTGCTGCTGATACTACCAGTATCGCTCCGTCCATCTGCGCTGCTCCTGTTATCATGTTCTTTACGTAGTCTGCGTGTCCTGGACAGTCAACATGGGCATAGTGCCTTTTCTCTGTCTCATATTCTACGTGCATTGTGTTTATTGTGATTCCTCTTGCTTTTTCTTCTGGTGCTTTGTCTATTTCATCGTATGCTGTTGCTTGTGCCATTCCTTGTTTTGATAATACTATCGTTATTGCTGATGTTAATGTCGTTTTGCCATGGTCTACGTGTCCTATTGTCCCTATGTTTGCATGGGGTTTCTTTCTTTCGAATTTTTGCTTTGCCATTTCTTTTCCTCCTTACATTAATTTTTATTTTTTCTCCAATATTTGCTCAGCAATGTTTTTAGGTACTTCTTCATAATGGCTAAATTGCATCGTATAAGTACCTCTTCCTTGAGTCTTTGAACGAAGGTCTGTAGCATATCCAAACATTTCAGCCAGTGGAACCATGCCTCTTATGACTTTTGCACCAGCTCTATCCATCATACCTTCGATTCTTCCACGTCTTGAGTTTATGTCACCCATTACATCGCCCATATATTCCTCAGGAACAACGACTTCCACTTCCATTATAGGCTCTAAAAGAACAGCTCCGCCTTTTTTCATACCTTCTTTAAAAGCCATTGAACCTGCTATCTTAAATGCCATATCAGATGAGTCGACTTCATGGTATGAACCGTCAACTAATGAAACTTTAACGTCAACAACTTCGTATCCTCCAAGGATGCCATTTTCCATGGCTTCCTGCACACCTGCATCTACTGAAGGAATGTATTCCTTCGGTATGACGCCACCGACTATCTTATTCTCAAATTGATATCCTTGACCTCTCTCTAAAGGTTCCATTTCAAGCCATACATGACCATACTGACCACGTCCACCTGACTGTCTTATGAACTTTCCTTCTACACGCACAGGTTTTGTTATGGTCTCTTTATAAGCGACTTGTGGTTTGCCAACGTTGCACTCTACGTTAAATTCCCTTTTCATCCTATCAACAATGATCTCCAAGTGCAACTCGCCCATACCAGCTATAATAGTCTGGCCTGTTTCTTGATCTGTATATGTCTTAAAAGTAGGATCTTCTTCAGCCAGTTTTTGAAGAGCAACTGCCATTTTATCCTGAGCGGCTTTAGTCTTCGGCTCTATGGCAACTCTTATAACTGGTTCAGGGAACTCCATTGATTCTAATAGAATAGGCTGATTTTCGTCGCACAATGTATCACCCGTCGTTGTGTCTTTAAGTCCAACCGCAGCAGCTATATCACCCGTATAAACTTTGTCAATTTCTTTTCTGTGATTTGCGTGCATCTGAAGAATTCTTCCTATTCTCTCTTTCTTTCCCTTTGTGGAATTTAGAACATATGAACCTGCTTCCAAAGTTCCAGAATATACCCTGAAAAATGCAAGCTTTCCGACATAAGGATCAGCCATTATCTTGAAAGCAAGTGCTGAGAATGGTTCATTGTCATCTGCCTTTCTCTCTATTTCCTCATCGCTATTAAGCTTCATGCCTTTTACAGAAGGAATATCTATAGGAGATGGCAAATATCTTACAACAGCATCTAACATAGGCTGAACGCCTTTGTTCTTGTAGGAAGAACCACAAGTTACACATACCAGTTCATTATTGATAGTTCCTTTTCTCAAAGCAGCATGTATTTCTTCTTCTGTAATCTCTTCGCCTTCTAAATATTTCTCCATTAAAACTTCATCTTGCTCTGAAACAGCTTCTAATAGTTTTTCTCTGTACTCTTCTGCTAAATCCTTTAAATCTGCAGGAATCTCGACTTCGTCTGACACCGTTCCTAAATCATCTTCATATATGATAGCACGCATCTTAATTAAATCTATGATCCCAACAAACGTATCCTCTTTCCCAATAGGAAGTTGTATCGCTACAGGATTCGCGTTTAGTCTTTCTTTCATCATTTTAATTACATTAAAAAAGTCCGCACCCATTATGTCCATCTTGTTTACGTAAGCCAACCTTGGAACCCTGTATTTATCCGCCTGTCTCCAAACTGTCTCTGATTGTGGCTCAACGCCGCCCTTTGCGCAAAAGACTGCAACTGCACCATCTAACACTCTTAAAGAGCGCTCTACCTCAACTGTAAAGTCCACGTGTCCCGGCGTATCTATTATATTTATCTTATGATCTTTCCAATAGCATGTTGTAGCAGCAGAAGTTATCGTAATACCTCTTTCCTGCTCTTGCTCCATCCAGTCCATTGTAGCATTTCCTTCATGGACTTCACCTATTTTATGGACTTTTCCTGTATAAAACAGTATTCTTTCGGTAGTAGTAGTTTTGCCAGCATCTATATGCGCCATTATTCCAATATTCCTAACTTTATCTAAGCTGTAATCTCTAGGCATTTATATCCTCCTTTCCTGCCCATATAATACACACTACCATAACTATTATTACCATCTGTAATGTGCAAATGCTTTATTTGCTTCAGCCATCTTATGCGTGTCTTCTCTTTTCTTGACGCTAGCACCTGTATTATTTGCTGCATCCATAATTTCGGCTGCCAACTTTTCAACCATTGTCCTTCCGCTTCTTTTTCTTGCAAAGTCAATGATCCATCTAATTCCAAGAGTTTGTCTTCTCTCAGGCCTTACCTCAACAGGTACTTGGTAAGTCGCACCACCTACACGTCTCGGCTTTACTTCAAGAACAGGCATGACATTGTTTAATGCCTCTTCAAATACTTCTAATGGATCTCTACCAGTTTTTTCTCGTATCAAATCAAATGCACCATAGCATATCTTCTGTGCTATGCCTCTCTTGCCACTGTACATTATCTTATTTATTAGCTTTGTCACTTTTTTGCTATTATATACTGGATCTGGTAGCACATCACGTTTTGCTACATAGCCTTTCCTAGGCATTCACTATCCCTCCTATCATTTAGGTTTTTTAGCACCATACTGTGAGCGAGCTTGTTTTCTGTTTGCAACTCCAGCTGCATCTAGCGTTCCTCTTATAATTTTGTATCTAACACCAGGCAAATCTTTTACCCTTCCACCTCTTATAAGTACAACAGAGTGCTCTTGCAAATTATGACCAATGCCCGGTATATATGCTGTAACTTCTGTGTTATTGACAAGCCTTACCCTTGCTATTTTTCTTAAAGCAGAGTTCGGCTTCTTTGGTGTTGTAGTTTTAACAACTGTACAAACACCCCTCTTTTGAGGATTGCCTTTTAATGCCGGGGATGCGGATTTATATTTAACTTTCTTTCTTCCTTCTCTTACTAATTGATTAATCGTCGGCATCCTTACACCTCCTTCCAATTTTTAGAAGATTTATCCCCTAAATAGGGGATAAATCTAATTGCTCTTACTTTAATTCAGCAGCAGTAGCCGCTCCAACATCAATGCCGCACATATCACCTAATTCACTCATTGTGTCTATATAAACTATTTCGATAGACTTTGAATTACAAGCATCAATGATTTTTTTAGTTACATGTTCTTCAGCATCCCGAGCAATATATACTTTAGCAGCTTTATCATTTGTAACGGCTTTAAATGTCTGCTTCGCTCCTATAACCATTTTAGAAGAACTGCTTTTACTTGAACTCATCAAGTTTTCTTCCTCCCTACATGGAAGTAGTTTTCAACACACTTAAATATTTTATCATTAAGGTCAAACTCTGTCAACAATAGATATTATTTTGCATTTGCCTCCACATTATCACTTTCAGCAGCATTTCCTTCACTTTCTGATTGACCTGCAGTCTTAACGACAATATTTCTATACCTTGACAAACCTGTTCCTGCCGGAATCAGTTTACCTATTATGACATTTTCCTTAAGGCCTATCAAAGGATCGACCTTTCCTTTTATAGCCGCATCAGTCAAAACTCTGGTTGTCTCTTGGAATGATGCAGCAGATAAGAATGAATCTGTAGCAAGGGCAGCTTTTGTGATTCCTAAAAGGGCTCTCGTTCCTGAAGCTGGCCTTAAACCTTTCTCCACAGCTTTTCTATTTTCTTCTTCAAAGGCAAACATATCTACCAGTTCTCCAGGCATCATTGATGTGTCTCCGGAATCTTCAATCTTAATCTTTCTCATCATTTGACGTATTATTACCTCTATGTGCTTGTCGTTTATTTCAACACCTTGCAGCCTGTATACCTTTTGAACTTCCTGCAGTAAATAAGTTTGTACTGCAAATAGCCCTTTTATCTTTAATATGTCGTGCGGATTTACAGATCCTTCTGTAAGCTCGTCACCTGCTTCGATATACTGGCCATCCTGAACTTTAAGCCTTGAGCCGTAAGGTATAAGATATGTCTTTGAAATATTATTTTCGTTGTCAGTTATTACAACTTCTCTCTTCTTTTTAGTTTCATTTATCTTTACAACGCCTGGTATCTCAGATATAACAGCTAATCCCTTTGGTTTTCTCGCTTCAAACAGCTCCTCAACCCTCGGCAGACCTTGTGTTATATCAGCACCAGCAACACCGCCAGTATGGAAAGTTCTCATTGTAAGCTGTGTACCAGGTTCTCCTATGGCCTGCGCTGCGATTATTCCCACAGCCTCACCAATTTCAACTTGTGAACCAGTAGCCAAGTTCCTTCCATAGCACATCCGGCAGACGCCATGCTTTGATTTGCATGTCAAGAGAGATCTTATTTTGACCTTCTTGATACCTAATTCTTCAATCTTCTCTGCATCTTCTTCAGAAATCATCGTATTTTTCTTTACTATTATTTCGCCTGTAGTAGGATCTTTTATGTCCTCCAGTGATACTCTTCCACTTAATCTATCTGCAAGCTTTTCTATTACTTCGTTGCCTTCTTTAATCTCGGTTACGTAAATTCCTTCATCTGTGCCGCAATCATCTTCTCTGATTATAACATCCTGGCTTACATCTACAAGCCTACGGGTTAAATAGCCTGAGTCGGCAGTTCTTAAAGCTGTATCAGCCAAACCCTTTCTGGCGCCGTGAGTAGAAATGAAGAATTCCAAGACATTAAGTCCTTCTCTGAAATTAGATCTTATAGGAAGCTCAATTATCCTACCTGCAGGGTTAGCCATCAATCCTCTCATACCAGCTAACTGCTTTATCTGGTTTTTACTGCCTCTTGCACCTGAATGAGCCATCATAAATATAGGATTGAATCTATCAAGATTAGCCATGAGGGCATCGCTTACTTTTTCTGTCGTCATGTTCCACGTTCTAATGACGCTTTCATACCTTTCTTCTTCCGAAATGAGACCACGTCTAAACTGAGCATCTATTTTCTTAACTGCTTCATCAGCTTCATTTAAGAGGGTCTTCTTCTCTTCAGGTATTACCATATCAGAAACGCTGACAGTCAATGCAGCTTTAGTAGAATATTGATAGCCTAAAGCCTTTATTTTGTCTAAGGTTTCAGCGGTCTTTGTAGGCCCATGCACTCTATATACTCTGTCCAATATCTTGCCTAATTTTGACTTATCTACTAATGTAGATACCTCCAGATCAAACATTGTATCAGGATTTGTCCTATCTACAAAGCCTAAATCTTGAGGTATGGCCGAATTAAATATAAGCTTTCCTATAGTTGTCTCGATGACTTTAGTTTTAACCTCACCATTTACCTCTCTCTTCATTCTCACTTTTATCTTGGCATGAATATTTATTTGGCCTAATTGATACGCCATAAGAGCTTCTTCATAGTCTTTAAATAACCTACCTTCACCTAAGACGCCGTCTTCATCGCCTGTCAAATAGTAGCACCCCAAAACCATATCCTGCGTAGGTGTCATGACAGGCTTTCCATCCTGTGGCTTTAATATGTTGTTAGCAGCCAGCATTAAAAATCTCGCTTCTGCTTGCGCCTCTACAGTCAAAGGAACATGGACTGCCATCTGGTCTCCATCAAAGTCAGCGTTGTAAGCCGTACATACTAACGGATGAAGCTTTATAGCCCTGCCTTCTACCAACACAGGTTCAAATGCCTGTATGCCTAAACGGTGCAGTGTAGGTGCTCTGTTTAAAAGAACTGGATGTTCTTTGATTACATCTTCTAATACATCCCAAACTTCTGGGCGCACCTTTTCCACCATTCTTTTAGCACTCTTTATATGCTGCGCTATCCCTTTGTCAACAAGCCTTTTCATCACAAAAGGCTTGAAAAGCTCAAGAGCCATCTCTTTAGGAAGACCGCACTGATAAAGCTTTAATTCAGGACCAACTACTATAACAGAACGGCCAGAATAGTCTACCCTCTTACCTAACAAGTTCTGCCTAAATCTTCCTTGCTTACCTTTTAGCATATCAGACAAAGACTTCAGTGGCCTATTGCCAGGACCTGTAACCGGCCTTCCTCTTCTGCCATTATCAATAAGGGCATCAACAGCTTCCTGCAACATTCTCTTCTCATTTCTGACTATGATGTCAGGAGCACCTAAGTCGAGAAGTCTTTTCAATCTATTGTTTCTATTTATAACCCTTCTATATAGATCGTTCAAATCCGACGTTGCAAACCTTCCACCATCCAATTGAACCATTGGCCTTAAATCAGGCGGAATTACAGGTATCACGTCAAGTATCATCCATTCAGGCTTATTGCCTGAATCCAAAAACGCCTGAACAACTTCTAACCTTCTTATGGCCCTTACACGCTTTTGCCCTGTTGACTCCCTAATTTCAGCCTTTAACTCTTTCGACAACTTCTCAAGATCTATTTCCTGCAGAAGCTCTTTTATTGATTCAGCACCCATGCCTGCCTTAAACTTGTTGCCGTATTTATCTAAATACTCTCTATACTCTTTCTCGCTTAAAAGCTGCTTCTTGGAAAGGTTAGTCTCGCCAGGATCTATTACGACGTAAGACGCAAAATACAAAACTTTTTCAAGGGCTCTTGGGGACATGTCAAGTATTAATCCCATGCGGCTTGGTATACCCTTGAAATACCATATATGGGAAACTGGGGCAGCAAGCTCAATATGCCCCATCCTTTCACGTCTAACTTTCGACCTTGTGACTTCAACACCACATCTATCGCATATAACGCCTTTGTACCTTACTCTTTTATACTTTCCACAGTGACATTCCCAATCCTTTGTAGGTCCAAATATCTTTTCACAAAACAGACCTTCTCTTTCTGGCTTTAAAGTTCTGTAATTTATAGTCTCAGGTTTTTTTACTTCACCTCTTGACCATTCCCTTATCTTTTCAGGTGAAGCAAGTCCTATTTTCATTGAATCAAAATTCTTAAGCTCAAACAAGGAGTTTCGCTCCCTTCATAATAATTTTATAGATCATAATCGTCATCAAAGCTGTCACTATCGCCAAAGTCTATATCGGTCGGTTCAAAGTTAAGATCGTCAAATGCATCTTTATCTTCATCAAAATCTTCGTTAAATTCTTCGCCATAATTTACCTCTGGCGGCGCATCTTCCCTGCCTTCAATATTAATGTTTATCGTATCTTCTGAGATATCATCATCATCTTCATCTTCAAATTCTTTCAGTGCTACTTCTTGATTATCCTCAGTCAATACTTTTACATCAAGGCAAAGGCTTTGCAATTCTTTAACAAGAACCTTAAATGACTCTGGTACACCAGGCTCTGGTATATTTTCACCCTTGACTATCGATTCGTATGTCTTCACACGTCCTGCTATATCATCAGATTTAACTGTAAGTATTTCCTGCAATGTGTGGGCAGCTCCATATGCTTCAAGCGCCCATACTTCCATCTCACCGAATCTCTGACCACCAAACTGTGCTTTACCACCAAGTGGCTGCTGTGTGACAAGAGAATATGGTCCTGTAGATCTTGCATGCATTTTATCATCGACAAGGTGATGCAGCTTAAGCATGTACATATATCCAACAGTAACTGGATGGTCAAAAGGTTCGCCTGTTCTTCCATCGTAAAGCTGTATTTTTCCATCCGGCGAAAATCCTGCCTTTTCAAGCAGCTCTTGTATATCTTCCTCATGGGCACCATCAAATACCGGCGTAGCCATATACCAACCCAAAGCTTTTGCTGCAAGTCCTAAGTGGACTTCCAAAACCTGACCGATATTCATACGAGAAGGAACACCAAGAGGGTTCAGGCAAATCTGAAGCGGTGTACCATCAGGTAAAAACGGCATATCCTCAACAGGAAGTATCCTTGAAACGACACCCTTATTTCCATGCCTACCTGCCATCTTATCGCCAACAGATATCTTTCTCTTCTGTGCGATAAAAACTCTCACCATTTCATTTACTCCTGGAGGCAGTTCATCGCCATTTTCTCTCGTGTACACTTTAACATCTACAACTATGCCGCCTTCACCATGAGGAACTCTTAAAGAAGTATCTCTAACTTCTCTCGCTTTCTCTCCGAATATGGCTCTTAACAATCTTTCTTCTGCAGTAAGCTCTGTTTCGCCTTTTGGAGTTACTTTGCCGACGAGAATGTCTCCAGCCGTAACTTCTGCACCAATGCGTATGATTCCTCTCTCGTCTAAATCCTTTAATGCTTCTTCACCAACATTAGGAATATCTCTCGTTATCTCTTCCGGTCCTAATTTTGTGTCTCTTGCTTCTGACTCGTATTCCTCAATATGGATAGATGTAAGAGCATCCTCTTTTACAAGTTCTTCGCTAATCAAAATAGCATCCTCGTAATTGTAACCTTCCCAAGGCATAAATCCAACCAATACATTGCGTCCAAGTGCAATTTCACCCAATTCTGTAGAAGGTCCATCGCTTATAACCTGTCCTTTTTCAACGCGATCCCCTTCATTTACTATTGGTCTACAATTTATGCAAGTCCCTTGGTTTGATCTCTTAAATTTAAGAAGTTCATACTCGTCACGTCTTCCATCATCTGTCTTTATTACTATTTTGTCTGCCGTAACTCTCTCTACTATGCCACTGTTTCTGGCGATATTTACAACGCCTGAATCCCTGGCAGCCTTATACTCAATGCCAGTCCCAACGATAGGCGCCTGTGGAACAAGGAGTGGAACAGCCTGCCTCTGCATGTTTGAACCCATCAGAGCCCTGTTTGCATCATCATTTTCCAGGAAAGGAATCATTGCGGTAGCTACAGAAACTACCTGCTTCGGAGAAACATCCATAAAATCTACTTCTTCTCTGGGCACTGACAAAATATCATCTTTCGAGCGAACTGTAACCCTCTCATTTACAAATCTATTCTCTTCATCAAGAGGTTCGTCTGCTTGAGCGATCACATACTCATCTTCCACATCTGCAGTCATATACACAATCTCATTGAGGACCTTACCTGTCGATTTATCGACTTTTCTGTAAGGAGCTTCAATAAACCCATACTCGTTAATCCTTGCATATGTAGCAAGAGAACCTATAAGTCCTATATTTGGTCCTTCAGGCGTCTCTATAGGACACATTCTGCTGTAATGTGTATGATGGACATCCCTGACTTCCATTCCGGCTCTTTCTCTGCTTAGCCCTCCTGGGCCTAATGCGCTTAATCTTCTCTTGTGAGTAAGCTCTGCAAGGGGGTTTGTCTGATCCATAAACTGCGAAAGCTGTGAACTTCCAAAAAACTCTTTAATTGCAGCAACAACAGGCCTAATATTTATCAGGTTTTGAGCAGTAATTTCACTGACATCTTGTATAGTCATTCTTTCTCTAACTACTCTTTCCATCCTTGATAGACCTATTCTAAACTGATTTTGAAGCAATTCGCCAACTGATCTGAGCCTTCTATTCCCAAGGTGATCAATATCATCAACAAACCCAATACCATATGAAAGATTTAAATTGTAATTTACAGAAGCAATAATATCATCTTTAGTGATATGTTTAGGTATTAATTCATCCAGTCTTCTTCTTATCTCATTTTTTATGTCATCTTCGCTTGAAAAATTATCCAGAATCTCTTTCAAAACAGTCAAATGCACTTTCTCTTTTATCTTAAGATCTGACACATCAAAGGAAAGCGGATATTCATTAATATCAACAGTATTATTGCCAATTATCTTAACTGGTCTTCCTTCAACAAGCACTTCAACCTCATTTATGCCACAATCCTGGATTTTTTTAGCAATCTCCCTTGATATTCTTTGACCTTCCTCAACGATGATTTCGCCTGTCAGTGGATTGACAATTTTTGCAGCGGCTTTTTGATTCGTCAATCTCGAACTTAATGCAAGCTTTTTATTAAACTTATAGCGACCAACATGCGCAAGATCGTATCTTTTTGGATCAAAGAATAAAGAGTACAGCAAACTTTTAGCGCTTTCAACAGTAGGCGGTTCACCAGGTCTCAATCTTTTATATACCTCAAGCAAACCCTCTTCTTCAGATTTTGTGGTGTCCTTATCAAGAGTAGCCTTTATTCTTTCATCTTCCCCAAAAAGATCCAATATCTGCGCATCCGTCCCATAACCTAAAGCTCTAAGAAAAACAGTGATTGGAACTTTTCTCGTCCTATCTATTCTAACAGAAAAAATATCATTTGAATCTTCTTCGTACTCCAGCCATGCACCTCTATTCGGTATGACAGTCGCGAAAAACAGCTTCTTCCCTAATTTGTCAAACTGTTGTTCGTAGTATACGCCTGGCGATCTTACCAACTGGCTGACAATAACGCGTTCCGCGCCATTTATTATAAAAGTACCTTTGTCTGTCATCAAAGGAAAATCGCCCATAAAAACTTCTGATTCCTTTATTTCACCAGTATCGCGATTAGTCAATCTTACCTTTACTTTCATTGGCGCCGCATAAGTAGTGTCCCTATCTTTACATTCCTCTACAGAGTATTTAGGATTGTCATCAAGCTTGTAGTCTAAAAATTCTAAAGACAAATTGCCGGTAAAACTTTCAATCGGAGATATGTCTCGGAAAACCTCCCTCAAGCCTTCGTCCAAAAACCACTTATATGAATTTTTTTGGACTTCAATCAAATTAGGCATATCCAAGACTTCTTCAATCCTTGCAAAGCTCATGCGCTTCTTGTAGCCGGCATCAACAGGATGTAACATCCACTTCACCCCTTATAAATTTAAAATAACCAAAAGAGAAAGCTTTTGGATAATATACAGAAAGACATAATTATTATTTACCAAAATACATACAAATATTCTATTATTTACATGCAATAAAAATTTTTGTTGCCGTTTTTCATTTATGTAATAAATGACACTGTTAATGCAATATATAATATTACCACAATGGCAAAAGCATGTCAATAAGGGATATTCAATAAAAAGAAAAAAGCACTCTTGCCGAATGCTTTTTTCTCTTTGATATTTTAATTATTTTATTTCTACTTTTGCTCCAACTTCTTCGAATTTTGCCTTTATTTGATTTGCTTCATCTTTGCTTACGCCTTCTTTAATTGGCTTTGGAGCACCTTCAACAAGATCTTTTGCTTCTTTTAATCCGAGATTTGTAACCTCTCTAACAACTTTTATTACTTTTATCTTTTCTGAACCTACATCTGACAATATGACATCAAATTCTGTCTTCTCCTCAGCAGGTGCTGCTGCTGCTCCTGCTGCAGGTGCTGCTGCTACAGCAACAGGTGCTGCTGCTGAAACTCCAAATTCTTCTTCCAAAGCTTTTACTAAATCAGCTAATTCCAAAACTGTCATATTTTTTATGGCTTCTAAGATTTCTTCCTTATTCATTACATATACCTCCATTTTTTATTTTTGTGTTATTGTGCTTCTTTTTTCTCTTTAACAGCATTTAAAGCTATTACAAGACTTCTCAATGTACCAGACAATACATATACAAGGTTGTTTATAGGCGCCTTCATGCTGCCAAGTGCTTTTGCGATAAGTTCTTCTTTTGATGGCAATTCTGATAATGCTTTTATTTCCTCTGGCCCTACTATTTTGCCATCTACAATACCTGCTTTTAATTCCAAACCTTTATTGTTTTTCAAAAACTCAACCAGAATCTTAGCAGGTGTAACAGGATCATCGTACCCGAAAGATACTGATGTTGGTCCTTCTAAGTACTTTTTCAAGTCATTGTAACCCAGTTCTTGCGCCGCACGCCACATCAAAGTATTTTTGTATACTTTGTATTCAGCGTTAGCCTCTTTAAACTTTCTCCTTAAAGCAGTATCGTCCTCAACTGTCAATCCACTGTAGCTGGTAAATATGACGGATTGTGCTCTTCCCAGTTTATCTTTAAACTCACTAACGACTTTTTCCTTAGCTTCCCTCGCTGTGCTCAAACTTACACCTCCCGTCTTAAATATTAAAAGGATCCACCGTAGACATGAGGATCCTTTCTTAGCTTTATCAAAAACCTCGGTAGGATTTATGTGTTGCCACACCTACTGTCTACGGTAAGTTTTCAATTTTACTTTAAGAGTATATCACTATTATGGTTTTATGTCAACAGCTATCATACGATTCTTTGTGGATTAACCTTTATTCCAGGTCCCATCGTCGATGAGAGGACAACACTTCTCAAATATTGTCCTTTTGCTGCTGCAGGTTTAGATCTTATTATGGCATCCATAATCGTTTTGAAATTCTCAACTAACTTCTCTTGTCCAAAAGAAACTTTTCCAATAGGTACATGGATTATTGAATTTTTGTCAACTCTGTACTCAATTTTACCAGCTTTAACGTCTTTTACCGCTTTTTCGATATCAAATGTAACTGTGCCAGCTTTTGGGTTCGGCATTAAGCCTTTTGGTCCTAACACCTTACCAAGTCTACCCACTACACCCATCATGTCTGGTGTAGCTATAACAACATCATAGTCAAACCAGTTTTCATTTTGGATCTTTGTAACTAATTCTTCAGCTCCAACATATTCAGCACCAGCGGCTTCAGCCTCTTTTGCTTTATCGCCTTTCGCAAAAACCAAAACGCGAACCGTCTTACCTGTTCCGTGAGGAAGTATTACAGTTCCTCTGACCTGCTGATCTGCATGTCTTGGATCGACACCAAGCCTTACCGATAGATCAACAGTCTCATCAAATTTTGCCTTTGCAGTCTTTAAAACTAGGTCAACGGCTTCATTTGCATCGTATAATCTTGTTTTGTCTATTAATTTCACACTATCTAAATACTTTTTACCATGTTTCATGTTATTCTTTACCTCCTTGTGGTATTTTTCGGACACAAGTCCTCCCACTTAACAATCACTGTTCAATTTCAATACCCATGCTTCTTGCAGTACCAGCTATCATTCTCATAGCTGCCTCAATATCTGATGCATTTAAGTCTTTCATTTTCAATTCTGCTATTTCTCTAACTTTATCTTTTGTAATCTTTGCGACTTTTTGCTTGTTAGGCTGTGGTGAACCACTTTCAATGCCAGCAGCCTTCTTTAAAAGCACAGCCGCAGGTGGTGTCTTTGTGATGAATGAAAATGACCTATCTGCATATATGGTAATAACTACAGGAATGATCAAACCAGCTTGTTTTGCAGTCTTTTCATTAAACTCCTTGCAAAAACCCATTATATTGACACCATGTGGTCCAAGAGCTGTACCTACTGGTGGAGCTGGTGTAGCCTTTCCTGCAGGTAACTGTATCTTGACAACTGCAGCAACTTTTTTAGCCATGTTTACACCTCCTAATTCATGTCATCTATTGAATTTTTTGAATCTGGACAAAGTCAAATTCCACTGGGGTTTCTCTGCCAAACATCGAAATCAAAACTTTAGCTTTTTGTCTGTCAAGGTAAATCTCTTCAACAACACCGATGAAATTCTCAAGTGGTCCGGCAATAACCCTAACACTATCGCCTACTTTTATATCTACTGACGTCTGTATCTCTTTAATGCCTAAGCTTCTCACTTCCGCTTCAGTAAGTGGTACAGGTTTAGATCCAGGCCCAACAAAACCAGTTACGCCTCTGGTATTTCTCACTACATACCATGATTCATCATTCATTACCATTTTCACAAGTACATATCCCGGAAATACCTTTCTGTCAACAGACTTCTTTTTGCCGTCTTTTATCTCTACCACTTTTTCTGTCGGAACTACGACTTGATGTATTAAATTTTGAAGATTTCTATTTTCAACAGACTTTTCCAGATTCGCTTTAACCTTATTTTCATATCCGGAATAAGTATGGACTACATACCATTTAGCTGAATTTGTTTCAGACATCATCGATTTGGGGATAAACCCCATCCTCCTTTAACTTTTTATAATTAATTTTAGTAGATAGCTAAAGGCCGAGTCTGCAAGGAATATCAACAATGTAAATGCTATTACCACAACCAGTACGACTTCTGTATATGCAATCAAATTGTCTCTTGTTGGCCATGTGACTTTCTTCATCTCGGCTTTAATTTCCCTAAAAAACTTCCCGACTTTTCTCCTTTCATCGGCAGCCATTGAATCACATCCCTTTATAACTTGTATTTTACCTTGTCTCTTTATGCAATGTATGTTTTCTGCAGAACCTACAGTATTTCATAAGCTCTATCCTATCAGGATCGTTTTTCTTGTTTTTAGTAGTATTATAGTTTCTCTGCTTACATTCCGTGCAAGCTAATGTGATCTTAACCCGCAACAATTCCACCTCCCGGAATTTAAAACTACTTTTAAAACTTTATCATAAATATTAATTTATGTCAATCTAAATGTATAGACTGAAAAAAAGCCAGGTAAAATACCCAGCCCTTTTTTATGACAGAATCTTGGAAACAACACCGGCTCCTACTGTGTGTCCGCCTTCTCTTATAGCAAATTTTAGTCCTTCTTCCATCGCTATCGGTGTTATTAATTCTATTGTCATTGTTACGTGGTCTCCGGGCATTACCATCTCTACGCCCTCTGGTAATTCTATTACTCCTGTTACGTCTGTTGTCCTGAAGTAGAACTGTGGTCTGTATCCATTGAAGAATGGTGTGTGTCTTCCGCCTTCTTCTTTTGTTAACACGTATACTTGTCCTTCAAATTTCGTGTGCGGTTTTACTGACCCTGGTTTCGCTAATACTTGTCCTCTCTCTACTTCGTCTCTTGTTACTCCTCTTAACAATACTCCTATGTTGTCTCCTGCTTCTGCTTCATCCAGCGTCTTCCTGAACATCTCTACGCCTGTTACTACTGTCTTCTTGTTTTCGTCTGATAATCCTATTATCTCTACTTCGTCTCCTACTTTTAATTTGCCTCTCTCTACTCTTCCTGTCGCAACTGTTCCTCTTCCTGTTATCGTGAATACATCTTCTACCGGCATCAGGAATGGTTTGTCTACATCTCTTTCTGGTGTTGGTATATAGCTGTCAACTGCATCCATTAAGTCCCATATCTTGCCGCACCATTGACAGTCTCTTTGCCCGCATCCGCATTCCATTGCTTTTAATGCTGAACCTACTACTATCGGTGTGTCATCCCCTGGGAATTCATATTCATTTAACAGCTCTCTTACTTCCATCTCTACTAATTCGATTAATTCTTGGTCGTCTACCATGTCTGCTTTGTTTAAGAATACTACGATGTATGGCACACCTACCTGTCTTGCCAACAGGATATGCTCTCTTGTCTGTGGCATTGGACCGTCTGCTGCTGATACTACCAGTATCGCTCCGTCCATCTGCGCTGCTCCTGTTATCATGTTCTTTACGTAGTCTGCGTGTCCTGGACAGTCAACATGGGCATAGTGCCTTTTCTCTGTCTCATATTCTACGTGCATTGTGTTTATTGTGATTCCTCTTGCTTTTTCTTCTGGTGCTTTGTCTATTTCATCGTATGCTGTCGCTTGTGCCATTCCTTGTTTTGATAATACTATCGTTATTGCTGATGTTAATGTCGTTTTGCCATGGTCTACGTGTCCTATTGTCCCTATGTTTGCATGGGGTTTCTTTCTTTCGAATTTTTGCTTTGCCATTTCTTTTCCTCCTACTTTAATAAACTCATCCACGCGTTTCTATGTTTTAAAAACTTTAGTACAAAAAAATAAAATTGGAGCCCATGACCGGGATTGAACCGGTGACCTCCGCCTTACCAAGGCGACGCTCTGCCGACTGAGCTACGTGGGCAATCATATTTTGCATCAATTTTAAATTCTACTATAAAAGCTTTAAAATGTCAATACTTAACTATTTCTCATCTCCAGATATCTTTCAAGCTTTCTTTTTACTCTTTGGAGGGCATTATCTATCGATTTTACATGTCTTCTAAGCTCAACAGCAATCTCCTGATACGATTTCCCATCAAGGTAGGATATAAGCACTTCCCACTCAAGGTCACTTAACATCTCTCCAATCTTGTTTTCGATGTTAACGTATTCCTCTCGGTTTATTATTAACTCCTCAGGGTCAGATACGCATTCACTGGACACAACGTCCATCAAAGTCCTATCCGACTCTTCCTCAAAAATCGGTTTATTTAGAGAAACATAAGAATTAAGAGGAATATGTTTTTGCCTTGTAGCAGTTTTGATAGCAGTTATCATTTGCCTCGTTATGCATAGCTCAGCAAAAGCTTTAAACGATGACAGCTTATCGCTTTTAAAATCGCGAATAGCCTTGTATAACCCGATCATGCCTTCCTGCACTATATCTTCCTTATCCGCGCCGACCAAAAAGTAGGAACGAGCCTTTGCCTTGACAAAAGAATAGTACTTATCGATGATGAATTCCAGTGCTGCTTCGTTGCCTCTCTGAGCCTCTTCTACAACATCACCTTCATCCATCGATGAAAAAATATTGTATAGATCTATTTGTGCCCCCGATTTCACAAAAATCGCCTCCGCTTATAGGCCAAGTTCACATAAATAATTATACTTTTAATAGAGATTGTAGTCAAGATTGTAATAAAGAATATTTTTATTACTCAGCCATTTTCTTAAGCCTTTCTATAATTTCTTCTGAAAGTCTTGATTCAATGCTGTCTTTTTTGTCATCTTTAGTATAAAATTTCTTCTTATCTTCTAAATAATTATTCAATTCTTCGTATAATTCCCTCGATGACATCCTTATCGCCCCTTGACCTAATACGACTTGCTGCAATATCCAATCAGAAGTCACCACAACTACTTTGTCTTTTTTGACTATTTCTTTTATCAATCCTTCAATATAGCTGTCTGCAGACTCACCTTCCTTTGTATACACGACTTCGACTCCATTGTGATATTCCTTGTTTTGTTGTTTCCCTTTGGCGTACATCGCATCAAAGACAAGTATTATATTAAATCCTGTATACCCTCTGAAATTTTGAAGTATGTCTATCAACTTTTGTCTGGCGTCCTCAAGGTTGTTTCTCGCCTCAAGCTTTAAATCCTCCCAATTGTTTATCACGTTATACCCATCAATCACCATATACATCAAATCACGCCTTACCCAACCTCTGTCGTACAACCTCGTACATAAAAATAGATGCCGCTACCGATGCATTAAGCGAATTCATATTGCCCATCATTGGTATCTTTACAAGATAATCACAGTTCTTTTTAACAAGCTCAGATATCCCTTCACCTTCACTGCCAATGACTATGGCTATAGGCTGGTCATAATCCACATTGCTAAAATCCTCTTTTGCATCTACGCTGCTGCCTACAATCCATACGCCTTGTTTCTTTAGGTTATTTATCGCAGTGTTTATGTTTGAAACCTTTGCAATTTTCATGTACTCAGTTGCACCTGCTGATGTCTTTACAACTGTACTGTTTACGACAGCAGATCTCCTCTTTGGTATTACGATACCGTGAGCTGAAAAGGCTTCTGCAGTCCTTATTATGGCTCCAAAGTTGTGCGTGTCTGTTATTCCATCCAATAACAGAATAAAAGGCTTTTCGCCTTTCTCGCTGGCATACTCAAGTATATCTTCAACATCACAATACTTGTAGAGGGAGCACAATGCGACTATTCCCTGATGGTTGCCGTTTCCGGACATCTTGTCTAATGTCACATTATCTGCAGTTGATACGATTATATTTTTATCTCTTGCAGATTTTATAATTTTAGAAATATTTCCTTTGGCATTTTTTGAAACATATATTTTTTCAATCTCTCGTCCACTGTTAATCGCTTCTAATACAGGATTCCTCCCGTATATTATATTTTCATTTTCTCTCATAATTAACCCTCATTTATATTATAGTTTAATGCGTAGTTTAGTATTTCATCAAGCCTATCATATCTTCCTAAAAGATACAAGTAGCCAAGTAAAGCCTCAAAGGCAGTAGCCAGCCGGTATTCTTCGATACCGGCATGCTTTGGAATAGTAGCACTTTTTACATTCCTGCCCCTTCTTATTATATCCTTTTCTTCTTCATCAAACATATCATAGAGATTTTTCAAAATCTCAGACTGCGATGATGCTTTTACGTACTTGACGCATTCCCTGTGAATCTTGTTTATGGGCCTATTTCCTTTTGCGGAAATGTTAGTCCTTATAAACAAATCATAGACGCTATCGCCAATAAAAGCCATAATAAGCGGCGATAAATTCATGACATCTTTTCTTGTAAAAACTTTGCCATCTTTCGAAAAAAGATTCATCAAACTCTCTTCCACCTTACTCCGTTAGGTGTATCTTCCAATACTATCCCTTGTTTTTTTAATTCATCTCTTATTCTGTCAGCCTCTGCCCAATTCTTTGCCTTTCTGGCCTCTTGCCGCTTTTCTATCAATTCTTTAATCTCATCATCCAATAGATCTTTTTTCTTATAAGTTATGCCAAGGACAGAAGACAAACTCAAGAAAACATCCAATATATATTTTATCAATTCTTTTGGAGAATTTCCATCTATATTTGAATTAATATCTCTTACCATTTCAAAGATGACCGATATAGCATCAGCAGTGTTAAAATCGTCATCCATCGCTTCTTCAAACTTTCTTTTGTACTCTTCATATTTCTCTTTGTACGCCTTTTCTTCATCTCTTAATTGCCTGTCTTCCGCCACATCCAAAAGGTGCCGCAAGTTGTAAACAGTGTTGCTTAATCTTAAAAATCCTCCTTTTGCCTGCTCTATAAGGTCTTGACTATAATTGATTGGATTTCTGTAATGAGACATCAACATGAAAAACCTCAAAACTTCAGGATCATATTGGCTAATCACGTCTCTTACAGTGAAAAAATTGTTTTTTGATTTGGACATTTTTTCATTATTGATGTTTAAGTATCCTATGTGCATCCAATACTTTGCAAACTCTGCGTCATTTGCGGCTTCACTCTGAGCAATCTCATTCTCATGGTGCGGAAATATGAGATCAGGCCCACCTGCATGTATATCAAGGGTTTTTCCTAAATACTTTGTGGACATAGTCGAGCACTCAATATGCCAACCAGGTCTGCCTTTACCCCATGGGCTATCCCAATACGGTTCTCCTTCCTTTGCAGCCTTCCAAAGGACGAAGTCTGTTGGATTTTTTTTGTCTTCATTTACTTCTATTCTGGCTCCAGCTTTTAATTCATCTATATTTTTATGTGAAAGTTTCCCATAATCCTTGAACTTCGTCGTATCGTAGTACACATTTCCATCTTTTTCATAAGCAAACCCTTTATCAATAAGCTTTTTCACAAACTCGATTATTTCTTCGATGTTTTCTGTAGCCCTTGGATGGAATGTGGCTCTTTTTATTCCCAAGCTGTCAGCATCCTTGAAATACTCATCAATGTATCTGTCAGCTAATTCTTTTACAGTTGTGTTTTCTTCATGGGATCTTTTTATGAGTTTATCGTCTATATCTGTAAAGTTCTGAACATAGTTTACTTTATACCCTTTATATTCCAAATACCTTCTGACAGTATCAAAGACGATAAACGCTCTTGCATTTCCTATATGGATAAAATTGTACACAGTAGGACCACACACATACATATTCACAACATTGTCGTTTAGTGGCTTAAATTCCTCTTTTCTTCTGGTAAGTGTATTATAAATCTTCATCTCTATCATCCTCCACATTGTTTATATATGTTTCTAACCTTTTGATTCTGGCCTTTAGCCTTCTTAATTCATCTTCAATCGGATCTGGCAACTTTCCATGTTCTAAGTCAACATTTGCTTTAGATGCCGGACTTACTCTCACGTTGTCTTTTTTTACACAGTGTCCAGGGACACCGACGACAGTGCAATTGGGTGGAACGTCATGCAGCACTACAGCACCTGCACCTATCTTCGTATTGTCGCCTATCTTTATTGGTCCTAAGACTTTTGCACCGCTTCCAACAACTACGTTATTGCCTATAGTAGGGTGTCTCTTGCCCTTATCTTTCCCAGTGCCACCTAATGTAACTCCTTGGTATAGCGTCACGTTATCTCCTATCTCTGTCGTCTCCCCTATCACTACGCCCATTCCATGATCTATAAAAAATCCTTTGCCTATTTTAGCGCCTGGGTGTATTTCTATTCCTGTTAAAAACCTGCTGAATTGTGAAATAAGCCTTGATAGCAGCAACAGCTTTTTATTGTATAAGTAGTGTGCGATTCTATGGAATATTATAGCATGGAATCCCGGATAGCATAAAATTACTTCTAATACGCTTTTTGCAGCAGGATCCCTTTCAAACACTACCTTAATGTCCTCCTTTAATGTTTTAAACACAATAACCAATCCCCTTTTTTTAATAATTGATAAAAAAATCCCCCATCATCCAGAGACGAGGGGGGCTCGCGGTTCCACTCTGATTGAGTAAACTCCACTTGTATTTATAACGGATACCCGTGCGACAATGCGCATTGCTCATGGGTGCACTTCACACAATATATCCAGAAGCTGCTTTCAGCCCACGACAGCTCCTCTCTTTTGGAATCTATTATGTTACTCTCCCAATCATCACATTTGCGATATTGATTTTAAGGCTTTGTCTATCCTCTGCAAGACCTTCTGTCTGCCTAAAAGAGGAATTATCATCACAAGTTCAGGCCCATGGTCTTGCCCTGTTAAGGCGATTCTTATAGGCATGAAAAAGGCTTTTCCCTTAACCCCTATCTTCTTTTGCAACATCTTTAGCAGTTCTTTTATGCTCTCTTCTGTCAATTCATCCATATTTTCAATTTCTTCTTTAAAACCCATAAGCACATTCTTAGCATCACTTGACAGCAGAATTTCCCTTGTTTCGCCGTTGTATTCCAAATCATCGTCAAAGAACATTCTCGCTTTGTCTTTCAGTTCAGCCACATAGTGCAAACCATCTTTAAAAAGTGACACCACTTTTTTTAGCCAATCGTACGTAGCCTCATCCACATTTTCGCCAATATAACCTGCCTCTTTAAGATGTGGCAAGCTTAAATCTACAATCCTTTCGATAGGACTCATCTGAATGTAGTGTTGATTCATCCAATTCAACTTTTCTATGTCAAAGACAGGATTAGCACTGTGGATTTTATTGAAATTAAATTTTTTAATTATTTCATCTTTAGACATCAATTCTACATTGTCATCTGGCGACCAGCTTAAAAGGGATAAAAAGTTAAACATCGCTTCGGGCAAATATCCCATTTCCCTGTATTGTCCAATGTAAGTATTCCCATGTCTTTTTGAAAGCTTAGTCCTGTCTGATCCCAAGATAAGAGGCGCATGAGCAAATACAGGTGGCTTAAAGCCAAGCGCTTCATAAATGAGAAGCTGCTTAGGAGTGTTGTAAATATGATCTTCACCTCTTATGACATGTGTTATCTTCATAAGGGTATCATCTACAACGACTGCAAAGTTGTAAGTCGGCATGCCGTCAGATTTTACTATTATCATGTCACCGCCCAGCGTGTCTGACTTAATTTCGATCTTTCCCTTTATCATATCGTCAAATGATATTGTGACATCATCGGGAATTATAAATCTAATGGAAGGCTTCCTGCCTTGCCTCAGATATTCTTCTTCCTGCTCTTTAGTCAAATGGCGGCATCTTCCAGAATACCTCGGTATATCTCCTCTTTTAACAGACTCCTCTCTGTCTTTATCCAGCTCTTCAGGAGTACAATAACATCTGTAAGCTTTACCTTCTTCTATAAGCTTTTCTGCATATTCATTATATATGTGAAGCCTTTCACTTTGCCTGTATGGTCCATATTCACCAGGTTTATCAGGCCCTTCATCCCATTCTATACCAAGCCAGTTTAACTCTTTGAATATCAATTTTTCAAAGTCCTTAGAAGACCTTGTCAGATCCGTATCTTCTATCCTCAATATGAGTTTAGCGCCCTCACTTCTTGAAAATAGATAATTAAACAATGCAGTTCGAATATTGCCTATGTGAATAGCACCGGTAGGGCTTGGTGCAAACCTAACTCTTTTTTCCATATAGCCATCTCCATCTTTTGTATTATCATATACATTATACAAATTTTATTTCACACTTACAATATGTTTTCATAAAAACGCCATCTTTAATTAGTGCTTGAATCAATAAAGGGATAGTTTCCTATCCCTCTATATCATTTGACCGTCATGTGATTTACTTTGACAGATGGAATGCTTGTAAGCTCTTTTGAAAATTCGTTTATATACTTCTCATCCCCTCTGACATTTAACGTTATAAGCCCATTATCATCGCTGTCATCGTGTATGCCAAATCTGGCCAATATGTTTTGTCCGTGTTTCGTCAATACTTCTTGAACCTTTGGTGCAAAATCCGATCTTTTATCGACAGAAATGCCCATTATGTAAATAGACATTAAACCACTCCTTTCCTACTTTATTTTTTGGTCATTCTTAAAATATTATGCAAAAAAGGAGCATTTAGCTCCCTACATATTTTCACTAATCAATTCTTTGACTTTGCTTAAAACTTCATCGTATTTTAATTCTATTGGCTTTTCTTCTTTCCTTAATTTTAGTTCAACAATCTTATCTTCCGCTTTCTTTCCTACGGTTATTCTAATAGGTATGCCTAACAAATCAGCGTCATTAAATTTTACACCAGCCCTTAAATCTCTGTCGTCAATCAAAACCTCAATTCCTGCTTTAGATAATTCATCGTACAATTTCTCAGCAAGATCTCTTTGTGCATCATTTGACACATTTACAGGCACGATTATGACGTGGTATGGCGCTATAGACATTGGCCAAATGATGCCTTTGTCATCGTGATTTTGTTCGATTGCTGCAGCCGCAATTCTATTTAACCCTATGCCGTAACAGCCCATTATTATCGGCTTCTCATTGCCGTTTTCATCTATATAATTAGCACCTAATGCATCAGAATATTTTGTACCCAATTTAAAAATGTGCCCTACCTCGATTCCTCTGTCCAGTTTTAAAGGACTTCCACATTTTGGGCATTTATCTCCGTCTACGACTTTCCTCACATCTGATACTACGTCCGCTTTGAAATCCCTTCCGTAATTTGCATTTTTCAAATGGTAGTCTGTCTCATTAGCGCCGACGATGACATTTCTCATTGCAGGTATTTCTGCATCCGCTATAAGCATTACATCCCCTTTAAGTCCAATAGGACCAGCAAATCCCACATCGGCAGATGTGACTTTCTTTACAGTTTCTTCATCAGCCAATTCAACATCATTTTCACTTACGTTTAAAAGATTTGCCAATTTTACAGGATTTACCTCTCTATCACCTCTAATAAGAACTGCAGCTACCTTATCCTTATACTTGTAGATCAACGTTTTGACGAATTTTTCTGCATCAGCATTTAAATACGACACAAGTTCATCAATCGTCTTGACATTAGGCGTATAGATCTTTTCTAATGGCCTCATGTCTTCGTCAATTGTGTTTTGTACAGTGCATTCCGCCTTTTCTTCATTGGCAGCATAACCACAGTTGTCGCAATAGGCAATTACTGCTTCTCCAACATTGGATGTCACCATAAATTCTTTAGAGTCCTTTCCACCCATTGCGCCTGTATCAGCTTCAACAACCGTGTACTTTAAGCCACACCTGTCAAATATCCTGCAGTAAGCATCGTACATCTTATCAAAAGACACATCCAGCCCATCCCAATCAACATCAAAGCTATAGGCATCCTTCATTATAAATTCGCGAGATCTCATGACCCCAAATCTGGGCCGCCTCTCATCTCTGTACTTTGTCTGTATCTGATATATTGTCAGTGGAAGCTGCCTGTATGATTTCACATCATTTCTGATGAGGTCTGTAAAAACTTCTTCATGGGTAGGACCTAAGCAAAACTCTCTATCATTTCTGTCTTTTAACTTAAACATCTCAGGCCCAAAGACATCCCACCTGCCAGATTCTTTCAAAAGTTCCGCAGGTATTATGGCGGACATAAGCACTTCCTGTGCACCTGCTCTGTCCATCTCTTCTCTCACGATTTCTTCAATCTTCTTAAGGACTCTCTTGCCAAGCGGCAAATAAATGTACACACCTGATGCAAGTTTTCTCATCAATGCTGCTTTTAACATGAGAATATGGCTTGGTATCTCAGCTTCTGCTGGCACCTCTCTCATCGTTGGTATAAACAATTGTGATAGTCTCATCGTTTACCTCCTAATATTTATCATGTTTGTATTTTATTTAATTTAATTTTAACTGTCAATACATTTTTCAGAAAGGCTTACTATCGCGTAGGCAGCAATTCCTTCTTTTCTACCTGTGAATCCAAGACCTTCTTCCGTCTTTGCCTTAATGTTAACTCTGTCAATCCCGATATTTAAAACTTTAGACAGATTTTTGGATATGGCATCTTTATACGGAGACAACTTTGGTTCCTGAGCTACAATGATGCAGTCAATATTGTTTAAAGAGTATTTATCTTTTATCAAATCTAATGTCTTCTTAAGGAGCACAGTGCTGTCTATGTCCTTATAGATCCATTCAGAGTCAGGAAAATGAGTTCCTATATCGCCTAACCCTGCAGCACCGAGAATTCCATCAATGACGGCATGTATAAGGACATCAGCGTCAGAATGACCTAAAAGCCCCTTGACGTACGGAATCTGTACACCGCCTAATATCAGCTTTCTTCCCGCTTCCAGTCTGTGTACGTCGTATCCTATGCCAACTCTCATATAAACACTCCTATCCCTTAAACTCGAAATTCCCATTTCTGTCCACAAAAAGACGAGTTTCAGACTTCCTAAATCTGTCTTTTTGCTTTATTGTTTTAACAGCAAAACCTTTATTCGTATGAATCATGATAGATCTTGCTAAAAAATCTGGTGAAGAAAAGTGATATTCCCCTTCTTCATTAATAGCCATGTACCAATTTACTTTTCCAAAAACATTGTACTTTTTAAGTTTCTGTCCTCTATCAAGCACAAGGACTTTACTGTCTGTCAATATATTTACAAAAGATAATATTTTTTCTAATATGCTTACCTTTGGCGCTTCTTCTATCCCCAGTATTTCCTTCAGATGCGGAATAGAAGCATTTAATATTCCTCCATGGCCTGCATCCAAAACATACTTATTTCCCTCAACTCCTAAAGCACTTTTGATTAAGACTGTTCCATCCCCTTTATTATCTCTTACAACGCCAACAGCCCGACCGTCAGGCCACAATACACTATCGTCACTATCAGCAACTTGAATAAATTTATTTGTGTACACTCCATTTCCCGAAAAAACATACACTTCCTCAGCTCTTTCATAAAATTTGTCGATTGAGCTGTTTAATTCATTTAAAAAGCCATTCTGTTCCTTCATGTAAAGTATATTTTTAAACACGATTTTGTTGTTTTTAATCGGATATTTAAAAACGTAATTTCCGTATTCAACGCTGGGCATTAAGGATTTTATAGATGGAATGTATTTTCTTATTATCATAAGCTCATCTTTCTCCCCTTTTATTTTGCCTATGGCCCAGATAAATCCTCTTAAAAGTATATTTAAAAAATCCTCATCATTGTCAGGAGGAACTGCACCACCTTCCCACGCATAATATGCATTAGCAGCTCCGTAATGGGGAGAAGATAAAAAAATCACTTTGCCTACATCATTTCTGTAAAAATTCCCCTGAACATAGCTTCTAAGCAGCAAACCACCCATACTGTGGCACACAACATCGACTTTGTCGCAGTTATTCTTTATTTTTGCCTCATTTATCTTAGACATAAGTGTGTTTACACACTCAGGTATATCCTTCCACCACTCGTAATAGCAGATAAAAAGGTTTTTGCCCTCTGCATACCCTAATGATTTCAAATTTTCAATGAAAGAATCGTATATATAGCCTGCAGGCCCAAAACCCCATGCCTTGCCCACAAGTGTTGGAACATACATGGAGCCAAATATCCCGTGAATAAATACAAGAGGTCTTCTCATCACAATCACCTCATATAATTTAGACATCTCCTTGTTATAATTATATGAGGTTAAAATAATAATGTTATTGATATATTGTTTTTAAGAAAGCCTCCGAAATTATTAAATCTTCAGGAGTAGTTATCTTTATATTTCTGTAACTTCCTTCCACAAGTTTTACTTTATGCCCTAATCTCTCTACAAGGACAGTATCGTCTGTGCCTAAAAAACCATCTTCCATCGCTTTTAAATGTGCATCGTATATAAGCTTGTAATCAAAAATTTGCGGTGTTTGGATGGCCATAAGATTTGTCCTGTCAGGGGTAGCCACCACAAAATTGTCATCATCAACTACCTTTATAGTATCTTTCACCGGAACAGCAATGCCTACAGCACTGTAGACTTTAGACTCTTCTATGCCCTTTTTTAATGTGGTCTTGTCGATAAAAGGTCTTGCTCCGTCATGAATCATCACTATGTCGCATCTACTATCAACAGCCTTTAACCCATTGAAAACAGATTCTTGCCTTTCCATTCCGCCGGCAACTATACGCTTCACCTTTTTAAAATCGTATTTATCGACTATTTCACGCCTACAGTAATCTATATCATCATTAGACACTACTAAAACTATCTCATCCAGCTCCGATAATTTCTCAAAGGCATTTAGAGTGTAGTATAAAACAGGCTTTCCGTTTAATTTTAAAAAAACCTTGTTTAATTTTGTACCCATTCTTCTGCCTTTACCAGCAGCAACAACTATTGCACTAATAAACATAATGCACCCTCTACAAAAAATATACTGGTAAAATTATATCACATTCGCCATCTTTCCGCCATCGACAAAATAAAAAAGGCATCTTCGAAGGGAAAATGCCTTAAAATATCACATAGCTTTTTCTTGCTCTGTTTGCTTCGGTTTGGCGAATATCATTCTACCTGCTGCTGTCTGCAAAACACTTGTTACAAGGACATCCAATGTATCGCCTATATGTTTTTTGCCGCCGTCTACTACGATCATAGTGCCATCGTCCAGGTACGCTATTCCTTGACCAGATTCTTTTCCATCCTTTATGACTTGAACAACCATCTCTTCTCCGGGAAGCACTACAGGCTTCACCGCATTTGAAAGTTCATTTATATTAAGGACAGGTACACCTTGAAATTCAGCCACTTTATTCAAATTGTAATCATTCGTTATGACTTTTCCATTCATCATCTTAGCAAGCCTTAAAAGCTTAGTATCTACTTCAGATGCATCAACATCCTTATCTACGATCTGCACCTTCATATCCAATTCCTTCTGTATCTTATTTAAAACATCAAGGCCTCTTCTGCCTCTATTCCTCTTTAATGAATCAGATGAATCAGCTATATGCCTCAATTCCTCCAGCACAAAATTGGGTATGATGAGGGGACCTTCCACAAATCCCGTTTTGCATATATCAAAGATCCTACCATCGATTATGACACTTGTGTCAAGAATCTTAGGTATTTCATTTATCTCTACTTTTTGAGATTTTTGCTGCCCCATCTTTTTCACTATCGCAAACAAATTCATAAATTCATCTTTTTTCTTCAATGATATGCTTATTCCAAGATATCCAAAAAATACACTGATTATTATAGGAATGACCTTGCCAACAAAAGGAAGCTGATATATAGGAGCACTAATAAGGTTTGCCAAAATCAATCCAATGATTAACCCAAAAGCACCGACTAAAATATCGTATATAGGTGATTTTTGAAGCGCTGTCTCAAGCCAACCTTCGAAATCTTTTCCCCATTTAATAAGTTTAGGAGAAAAAATAAAAAATATGATTCCGCCTATCAAAGCCCCAACAGCGTATACGATGATTGATGTAATACTGGTCAATGTCAAATTCATCAGTTTTTGCAGCTTCAATACAGCCAAAGACAGATAAGCCGCTTCAAATCCTACACCTAAGCCAACTATTGAAATGATTCCTCTTACTATTTTGTATAACATATATTCACCTCCACTTCTATTATTATCAAAAATGTCACCAATTATAAGTCAATGGGGAAAATTTATAAATGCGCATAACAAATTTTACATGTATAGGGCTTCTTTAATAAAAGTATACTACTTATAGATAAACATTGTCAATTTACAAAAAATTTAGTCATGCTATAAATGTTATTTCGTGTAAATATTGACAACACAACATTCACAAGTATATAATTAATTTAAGATTTTAAAAAAACGGGAGTGGGCATAACCATGAAGGATATAATAGTCGATGACCTACAAAACACAGTAGAAGAGTTCCTAATACGTCACAAAAGCATTCTCGATATTTTGACAAAAATTCAAGAAAGCAGTGCAAGAGTCAACAGAGCAGTAGCGAAATCTGTTACAGAATGCGGTTGTCTGAAAATCAATGCGCAAAAGCAAGAAATCCCTGAAGACGCCATGATAGAAGACGCACATAAGTACATTAAAACACATGTGGATGGTCAGTTGTGCGATAACTGCCGCGAAGTTTTGGAAACCGAAATCGGCAACAACATATTCTATATAATAGCGCTTTGCAACACTTTGGGATTAAACTTCTATGATATTTTGCTTAAGAAGGATAAAGAGCTTAATACGCTGGGAGTTTTCAATATGCTGTAAATTTAGTGGGGATAAACCCACTTTTTATTTTGCAATGACATCTGTAAGCTCTACGATGTTTTTAATCTTTTTTACATTCATACCGTAACTATTTTCTACTTTCATTTGTGGCACTACTATCGTTTTAAAACCCATCTTTCTCGCCTCACTTATCCTTCTCTCCAAATTGCTTACAGGTCTTACTTCGCCTATCAGTCCAACCTCGCCAGAAAAACATATGTCATTAGAGATGGGAATATTTAAATACCCTGATATTAAAGCTGCAACTATTCCTAAATCGGCTGCAGGCTCTTGTACTTTCAAGCCACCAGCTATATTTAAGTATACATCTGATTGCGAAAGATTTATCCCACACTTCTTTTCTAAAACAGCCAATAGAAGTACAAACTTGTTGTAATCTATGCCTGTAGACATCCTCCTTGGCAACCCAAAATTGGTATGGCAAATAAGCGATTGAACCTCTAATAAAATTGGCCTCGTGCCCTCCATAGAGCTTATTACAGCAAGACCCGGCGCATTCAAATCTCTTCCAGACAAAAGCACTTCAGAAGGATTCTTTACCTCTTTTAAACCTTCTGATTCCATTTCAAATACCCCTATCTCGTTTGTAGAGCCGAATCTGTTTTTGTAAGCTCTCAATATCCTAAATGACTGCGTCCTATCACCTTCAAAGTACAATACAGTATCTACCATATGCTCCAGCACTCTGGGGCCTGCTATAGAGCCTTCCTTAGTTACATGACCTATTATGAATACAGTGATCCCGTTTTGCTTTGATAGCCTTAAAAGATGCTGCGTAACTTGCCTTACCTGCGACACGCTACCTGGTATAGTTGTGCTTTCATCTGCATACATGGTCTGAATCGAATCGACTATCATAAAACCAGGCGATATCTTTTCTACATGTCTTTCAACATTGTTTATGTTAGTTTCAGCCAAGAAGTATATCTCCTGCTTGCCTTTTATGATTCTATCTGCTCTCATTTTTATCTGACTTGATGATTCTTCACCCGAAATGTACAAAACCTTTGTGAAATTAGACATCACATCAGATATCTGCAAAAGCATAGTTGACTTGCCGATGCCGGGTTCTCCCCCAATTAAAACAAGAGACCCTTTTACAACACCACCGCCTAAAACCCTGTCAAATTCACTAATTCCTGTTTTTATGCGGTCTTCATCTTTTGCCTCTATATCTTTTAAAAGTTCAACTTTTGATGTAAGTATGCTTTCTTGCGACTTTTTGTCGCTGTCTTCAACCACCTCTTCCACAAACGAATTCCATTCATCACAGTTAGGACACTTTCCCATCCACTTTGTGCTTTCAAATCCGCACTGTTGGCAGACAAATTTAGTCTTATCTTTTTTCACATTTCCACCGACTTTCCATGTATATCTATCACTAAAATTATATCACATTGAAATATAAAAATTGGATACCCTCACTTAAGAGAGTATCCAAGTATGCTTAAACTTTTGTAAAGTCAAATTTGCCGTCCTTTAACTTAACTAAAATTTTATCGCCGGATTTTATCTCGCCTTTCAGCATAAGCTCAGAAAGCTCACTTTCAACAACCTTTTGTATAGCCCTTCTTAATGGTCTTGCACCGTAAGTCACATCATAACCTTCTTTAAGAAGCTCCTCTTTTGCATCATCTGTAAATTCAAGGCTTATATTGTTATCTTTAAGCCTCTTGTTCAAATCAGCTATCATCAAATCGGTAATCTTCCTTATGTCGTCCTGTGTCAGTTGACGGAATACGATGATATCATCAATCCTGTTTAAAAATTCAGGTCTAAATGATTTTTTAAGCTCCTCTAAGATGTTTTCCTTCATCTTTTCGTACGACTCTTTTTCTGCGTTGCTTTCAGGCATAAAGCCTAAAGTCGTCTGCTTCTTAATAAGCTGTGCCCCAACGTTGGAAGTCATTATTATGAGTGTATTTTTGAAGTCCACCGTTCTGCCTTTTGAATCTGTCAGCCTTCCATCGTCTAATATCTGCAATAGTATATTAAACACATCTGGATGGGCCTTTTCAATTTCGTCAAACAATATGACAGAATACGGCTTTCTCCTTATTTTCTCTGTAAGCTCCCCGCCTTCTTCATATCCCACATATCCTGGAGGAGAACCAATAAGCCTTGATACAGAGAATTTTTCCATATACTCAGACATATCTATTCTGACTATCGCTGATTCGTCTCCAAACATGGCTTCAGCTAACGCTTTGCTAAGCTCTGTCTTGCCGACACCTGTTGGCCCTAAGAATATAAACGATCCAATAGGTCTTTTTGGATCTTTAAGTCCAACTCTTGCCCTTCTTATGGCTCTTGCCACTGCATCCACTGCTTCGTCCTGACCTATTACACGCTTGTGCAGTATCTCTTCTAAATGCAAAAGTCTTTCAGATTCCTCTTGGGCGAGTTTCTGCGTTGGAATGCCAGTCCAAAGAGATACAATTTGTGAAATCTCCTCAGCTCCAACGCTTTTTTCTTTCACCAATGAATTTTGCTGCCACTTTGATTTCAGATTCTCCAGTTGCTCTTTAACTTTTTGCTCTTCATCTCTTATCTTAGCAGCCTTTTCATACTCCTGCGTCCTTATAGCTTCTTCTTTGTCTTTATTAAGCATATTCAATTTGTCTTCCAGTTCTTTTATCTCTGGCGGCGCTGTAACCGTCTTTAGTCTGACTCTCGATGCAGCTTCATCTATAAGGTCTATAGCTTTGTCAGGAAGGAATCTATCTGTTATATACCTGTGTGAAAGTTTTGCCGCTGCTTCAATCGCTTCATCAGTAATTTTTATTCTGTGATGCGCTTCGTATTTGTCCCTAAGTCCTTTTAATATTTCTATCGTTTCTTCGACAGATGGCTCTTCAACCATTATAGGTTGAAATCTCCTCTCGAGGGCAGGATCTTTTTCAATGTACTTCCTGTATTCATCTATTGTTGTCGCACCGATGACTTGTATCTCTCCTCTTGCAAGAGCCGGTTTTAAGATATTAGATGCGTCTATTGCACCTTCTGCCGCGCCAGCACCTATTATAGTGTGAAGCTCATCTATAAAAAGTATGACATTTCCTGCTTTAATGACTTCATTTAATACATTTTTCAGCCTATCCTCAAATTCACCTCTGTACTTTGTGCCGGCAACCATTGAAGCCATGTCTAATGTTACAACTCGTTTGCCCTTTAAAATCTCTGGTATAGTACCACTTTCGATGGCCTCTGCCAATCCTTCGGCAATTGCAGTCTTACCGACTCCAGGTTCGCCGATAAGGCATGGATTGTTTTTAGTCCTTCTGCTTAAAATCTGTATTACTCTCTCTATCTCCTTCTCGCGCCCAATTACAGGGTCTAACTTTCCTTCCCTTGCAAGCTCTGTAAGATCCCTTCCAAACTGGTTTAAATTGGGCGTATTTGTATTCTTGACTCTTTGCGCTTTATTTGTAGTTCCAGAAGGCTCTTCGCTTACCATCTTCACTATTTCTTCTCTGACTCTGTTGAAGTCTACACCTAACTCCATCAAAATCCTTACTGCTACGCCTTCACCTTCCCTAATAAGTCCTAATAAGATGTGCTCTGTTCCGATGTAATTTGTATTAAACCTTCTTGCTTCAGCAAAGCTAAGCTCCAAAACCCTCTTTGCTCTTGGCGTATATCCTACCACATCGCCAGGCACATTTCCCATTCCAATAAGTGATTCTACCTTTGATCTTATGTCTTCATAAGTGACACCAAGGCTCTTTAAGACCCTCGATGCTATGCCATCTTCTTCTTTAATAAGTCCTAAAAGGATATGCTCCGTTCCCACGTAATTGTGATATAGTGAGCGAGCTTCCTCTTGTGCTTGATAAAGCACTTTTTGTGCTTTTTCTGAAAATCTGCCAAACATCGCCATAAAAACACCTCCTAATTTTTATCCTTTAATCAATTTTGATACATACTCAGCCCTTTTAATATCTCTTTCATATGGCTCTAATTGTTTCCCTATTATTTTTTGTAAATTTCCAGGCTGAATATGTGTAGTTATTTCATCTATCTTCTGAATGTCCAAATTTACAATGTTTAAGACAGCGCCTAATCTGACGTCTGAAATAAGTTTCATGAATTCTTGAGTCGACATCACCTTGGCATTTGTCAAAAGGCCGTATGACCGCCCTATTCTGTCCTCAATCTGCACCTTTCTCTTTTTGTAAAGATCCTCTCTTGATTTTCTCTCATTGGATATAATCTGCTTTACAATGCCTTCAAGGTTTTCTATTATGTCTATTTCGCTTTGACCTAATGTAACTTGGTTTGATATCTGGTAAATATCGCCTAATGATTGAGTCCCTTCACCATACATGCCTCTTACTGCTATCCCTATCTTAGATACAGAATTTAGGACATTGCCTATCTGTCCAGTTATGGTAAGAGCCGGCAGGTGAACCATCACAGATGCTCTTATACCTGTTCCTACATTTGTAGGACATGCTGTAAGATAACCTAATTTTTCGTCGAAAGCATAACTTATGTTTTCCTCAATCAAGTCATCAATCTTATCTGCCAGATCCCAAGCTTCTTTTAAATTAAGCCCGTTAAATATAGTCTGAATCCTTAAGTGATCCTCCTCGTTAATAAGTATGCTTACAGTTCCATCATTTTTTATAAGGGCACTGCCATTTTTAGTATTTTGTGCAAGATCAGGGCTTATCAAATGCCTTTCAACGAGGGACTGCCTCTCAAGAGGAGTTATTTTTTTCATGTCGTACTCTAAAAACTGCGTCGAAAGTATTGTTTTACTATCAAATATGGCCTTTTTCACTGACTCTTTAACTTTTTCCGCTTCATCTTCCGTCATGACAGACGGAAATGGAATATCGCTTAAATTTCTGGCAAGTCTAATTCTGCTGGAAATCACAACATCATTGTCATGGTCAAACATCAGCATCACCTACTTTCCGTACTTTTTCTCCAGTTCTCTGATTTTATCTCTCAATTTTGCAGCTTCTTCAAAAGCTTCTTCTTTTACTGCCTTATCAAGTTTCGCCTTAAGCTCCTCTATTTCTCTCTTTGCCCTTAATGCTCCACCTGTCTTTCTCGGAATCTTGCCTCTATGCCCAGTGCTTCCATGAATTCTCCTTATAAGTGGATTTAGTTCGTCTGAAAAAGAGTCATAACATCTGCTGCAGCCAAGCCTGCCTGTTTCTTTGAATCTGTCGTACGTCATGCCGCAATTGCTGCATTTCAATTGCTCTTCTATATAAGGATTTCCTGTGTTTGGAAGAAAATTCATCAGTCCAGCCAACAGATCCTGTACAGAAAATGGTGTGAAATTTACAAAAGGCGAAAATGTCTCACTGTTTAAAAGCCCTTCCTGTTGAGCACATTGCTCACACAAGTTCATTTCAGTCTTGACGCCATTTATTATTTGAGTGTAATGGACTGTTGCTGGTCTTTCCTTGCATTTATCACACAACATTTCAATCACTCCTTTTCATCAAATTATTTGAAAGTTCTGCTAACATCACTTTTAAAAGTATCGCCCTCAAAATAGGCTTCTCATACTGTGCAACAGGTAAAATTTTTTCATTCAGCACAGATTTCATCAATGCAGCTTCCCTTTCAGTTATCAAATTATGTTCCAATAAAGTGTCGATGTAAAGCCTGCCTTTACTTTCCGTTATGTTGTCGCCTATATCTGAAATCAATTTTGACATCCAATCCTTAGAAACAGGTCTTTTGATTATTTTAATGTATCCGCCACCACCACGCCTGCTTTCAATGATGTATCCATTCGATAAGTTGAATCTCGTCTCCAGCACATAGTTTATCTGTGATGGGGCGCAATTGAAAATATTAGCCAATTCATTTCTTTTTATCTCAATATATTCTTTGTCAGCATCTTCTATCAAGCTTTTTATGAAGTCCTCTATCAAATCACTTAGCCTTGCCATCCCATCACCTCTTTCTTACTTTGACTTTCTTTGACTTTCACTTACTATTTTATTCCTCTTTTCTATACAGTCAACAACCATTTAATTTATATTTTTCCAGTTAAGTGTTATTTAAAGCAGATTAAACGTATATTTCAAATATTTATTAAATTTTACTCGTCATATCTTTTATTTTCGCAAAAATAAAAATCACAATCACTGTAAAAATCGTTGTACTCATCTATGAATTCATAGCCTTTTCTCTTAATATTGGATTTTCCATACGTGCTTAACACCTTTACAATATCGTCATCTATGTTTATAAAATCATTATTGCCGTAGTAGACATTAAAAAATCTGTGATGTAATGGCATAAAAAAACCTCCTTTTTTAATTTATATTTATTTTTTTCAAAGGAGGTCAATTCATACTATAAAATTTTATTTAATTTTGACTCTAACTCTTTAATGTCAACATCATAACTGGCAACTTTTGTATCTATAGCTGCTTTGGCAACACTCAATGCAACTGCCTTAGCTACCCTTTTGTCAAATGCTTTTGGTATTATGTAATCTTCGTTTAATTCATCATCAGAAACCAATCCGGCAATTGCGTATGCTGCTTGAATCTTCATTTCCTCATTTATCTCAGTTGCTCTAACATCAAGGGCACCTCTAAATATGCCTGGGAAAGCCAGCACATTATTTATCTGATTTGGAAAATCAGATCTTCCAGTCCCCACCACAAGTGCTCCGCCTTCTTTCGCATCGTCTGGATATATCTCAGGGATTGGATTTGCCAATGCAAATACGATCGAATTTTTATTCATGGATTTTACCATGTCTTTTGAAAGCACATTAGGAGCGGATACACCTATAAAAACGTCAGCGCCAGCCAAGGCATCAGCTAATGTTCCCTTCATTTTATCTTTATTCGTAATCTTAGCAATCGATATTTTTGATACATCTGTATCATTTCTTCCATCGTAAATGATGCCTTTTCTATCACATAGCACTACATCTCCAACTCCAGCATTGATTATTAGCTTCGCTATGGCAATGCCTGCTGCACCAGCACCATTTATGACAACTTTAATGTCTTTCAAACTCTTACCGGCAATTTTTAAAGCATTTATCAATCCAGCAAAAACCACAACCGCAGTTCCATGTTGATCATCGTGAAAAACTGGTATATTCAAAGCTTCTTTTAATCTTTCTTCTATCTCAAAGCACCTCGGAGCAGATATGTCTTCAAGATTTATGCCTCCAAAAGTAGGGGCTATGTTTACGACTGTCTCAACGATTTTATCAACATCTTTTGTAGCAATGCAAATTGGAAATGCATCAATTCCTCCAAATTCTTTAAATAATACCGCCTTTCCTTCCATTACAGGCATTCCAGCCATAGCGCCAATATCGCCAAGCCCCAAAACCGCACTGCCATCAGTGACAACTGCTACAAAATTCCCTTTGTTTGTGTATTCATAAGCAGCATCAGGATTTTTTTGTATCTCTTTGCATGGCTCTGCAACACCTGGTGTGTAAGCCAACGACAAATCTTTTGAATCATTGACCGCTACTTTGCTTAAAATGCTGATTTTCCCCCTGTTTTCACTATGTAATTTTAATGCTTCTTCCCTTAAATCCATTGTTACCCTCCTTAAAGTATACAGTATATTAAGAATATTATATATCATAATCTTGCAAATATCTATTGCTTTAGATTGATAAATCGCTAAAAAGTACAATCGCATGTAATTTAGAACTTGCAATTTCGCTTTTGCTCATAAAAAAAGGGCTGATGCACTATGACTTACTCGGTCGGTTGTACAACAGCCCCCTTGAAATTACTCTTGAGATTTTTTTCTTGCCTCTATGACTTTTTCTGCAACAGCAGGTGGCGCCTCTTCATACCTTGCAAATGACATCTTGAATTCGCCTCTGGCTTGCGTCAATGACCTTAAATCTGTAGCATACTTAGCCATTTCGGCTTGAGGAACTTCCGCAGTCACTACCTCCATGTCTCCCTTTGACTCCATCCCTAATATGCGCCCTCTCCTTTTGTTTAGGTCTCCAATGACATCACCCATATACTCCTCAGGCACTGTTACTTCTACGTGCATTATAGGCTCTAACAAAACCGGATTTGCCTCTTCCATGCCTTTCTTAAAAGCTATAGATGCAGCAACCTTAAAAGCCATCTCAGATGAATCTACAGGGTGAAAAGAACCATCCAAAAGTGTCGCTTTTATATTGACAACAGGATACTTAGCAAGCACACCTTCTTTTATGCATTCTCTAAGTCCTTTCTCAACCGCAGGAATGTACTGCTTTGGCACCGCTCCACCAAATATCTTGTCTTCAAACTTGAACTCTCCTTCTTTGTACGGTTCAAATTCTATCCAGACATGGCCGTATTGTCCATGCCCTCCTGTCTGCTTCTTGTGCTTGCCTTCCACTTTTGATTTGCCTTTTATCGTCTCTCTGTAAGGTATTATAGGCTCTGTAAGAACACACTCTACTCCAAATTTGCTTTGAAGTTTCTTTGATATAACTTCTATGTGCTGCTCACCCATGCCGTATACTATTACCTGTCCTGTTTCGACGTTTTTCTCGACTTTAAATGTCTGATCCTCTTCCTGAAGCCTTTGAAGTCCGTTGCTTATCTTGTCTTCATCGCCTTTTGCCTTAGGCTCGATCGCCAAAGCCAATGTGGGCTCAGGAAATACAATAGGTCCATATTCTACTTGATTTGCCTGATCGCAAAGTGTGTCGCCTGTCATGGTAAATTGCAATTTTGCACATGCTCCTATATCGCCAGCAACCAATTTTGAAACAGGTATCTGCTTTTTCCCTCTCAGTACATACAACTGACCAATCTTCTCATTTACTTTCTTCGTGCCGTTATACACAGTGGAGTCAGAAGATACTGCACCGGAAACGACTCTAAATATAGACAATTTTCCTACAAATGGATCCGCTATCGTATTAAATACAAAAGCTGAATAAGGCTTATTTTCATCTGCTGCAGCCTTAAATTTGTTGGCCTCAATAGGAGATGGCAAAACTTCTGTCATAATATCTAACAGTATATCTATGCCAATATTTTTTAAGCTTGAACCACAAATTACAGGAAAAACATCCCTGCTTTTTACACCTTCTTTCAATCCTTTAAGCAATTCATCTTTAGAAAGCTCTTCTCCCGCAAAGAATTTCTCCATCAGCGCTTCATCATTTTCAGCAATGTCCTCTATAAGCTCTTCTCTAAACTTTGACACATTTTCCTCCATCTCAGCAGGAATATCTGCTTCTTGAATTCCTTTCTGGCTGTAAACGTATGCTTTATTTGTAATAAGGTCTACGTAGCCAGTAAAACTATGCTCACTGCCAATAGGTAGTGTCATAGGCACAACTTTATTGCCAAACTTATTTCTCAACTGATCGAGAGTCTTATAGAAGTCTGCATTCTCTCTGTCCATCTTGTTTATAAACACCACAGTAGGAAGCTTTTCAGCCTCTAACATGTGAAACGATTTTTCGGTGCCAACCTCAACTCCTGATGCAGCACAAACGACCAGCACAGCGCTGTCGGCAGCCTTCAACCCACTGATTACTTCACCAAAAAAATCAAAGTAGCCAGGTGTATCAAGCACGTTTATTTTGCAGTCTTTCCACTCAATCGGAATTACAGATGTCGATATAGAGATTTGCCTTGAAATTTCCTCAGGATCGTAATCAGATACAGTTGTTCCGTCCTCTACGCGCCCAATCCTATCTATGGCCTTTGCATTGTACAGTAGTGCTTCTGCAAGCGTAGTTTTCCCAGCTCCGCCATGTGAAACTAATCCAACATTTCTTATTTGTTGCGTTTTATAATCTTTCATATATATCCCCCTATCTTATTGCTTTAATATTATTATTCTATACTGATTTTAAATTTCCTTTTAAATTTAAAAATTTTTTTAAAAAAACCTCCGGTTTTCCCGGAGGTTTTTTTATTCGCCAATTATATCGTATAAAATTTTTCTCGATGCTTCTTCTATCTCATCAGGTGTTGACATGTTCAATACCATTTCTGTAAATTCTTTAGCTTTTTCATAAGAAACATTTCTTATTATATTTTTTATATTAGGTATAGAGCTTGCACTCATTGAAAATTCGTCCAAGCCTAATCCTAAAAGGATAACCGTTGTAAGGGGATCACCAGCCATCTCGCCGCACATAGCTGTAAATATGCCTTCTTTGTGCGATGCATCTATGACATTCTTAATAAGCCTCAATATTGCTGGATTAAACGGCTTATAGTAATCTTTTATCCTCTCATTCATCCTATCAACAGCAAGCGTGTATTGGCACAAATCGTTAGTGCCGATGCTAAAGAAGTCTACTTCTTTTGCGAGAAGATCTGCAGTCACTGCAGCAGATGGTATTTCCACCATTATGCCAACTTTTATATTTTTATCGTATTTTATACCCTTTTGATCCAGTTCTCCTTTGACTTCGTTTAAGATTTCATTTGCCTTTCTTACTTCAACTACCGAAGAAATCATAGGATACATTATCAATATGTTTCCATATGCACTGGCTCTAAGCAAAGCTCTAAGCTGTGTTTTAAACATCTCTTTTTCGTCAAGGCAAAGCCTTATGGCTCTGTAACCTAAAAATGGATTCATCTCCTCTGGCATATTTAGATATGGCAATTTCTTATCACCGCCAATATCTAATGTCCTTATGGTGACTGGTTTGCCATTCATCTTCTCTGCTACGTATTTATACGCTTCAAATTGTTCTTCTTCTGTAGGAAAATCATTCCTGTTCATGTAAAGAAACTCTGTTCTAAAGAGCCCTATCCCCTCAGCACCGTTTTTCAAAGCGCCTTCTACGTCATTAGGCGTGCCGATATTTGCTGCCAGCATCGATTGTCTTCCATCTGTGGTAACTGCAGGCAAATCTTTTAACTCTTTCAACTTTTCAACTCGAGTCTTATATTTATCGCGCTTTTCCTCATATTCCTTAAGGACATCTTCAGTGGGATTTACAATTACTACTCCTTCATTTCCATCTACAATGGCGATATCACCGTCAGAAACCTGCTTAGTAACATTTCCGGTTCCTACTACTGCTGGAATTTCTAAAGACCGAGCCATAATGGCAGTGTGGGATGTCCTTCCACCTACATCTGTAGCAAATCCTAAGACTCTTTCTTTTCTCATTGTAGCCGTATCAGATGGTGTTAAATCTTTAGCAATTATTATCACGTCTTCATCAAGCTCTGACAAATTTACATCCACTATGCCATGTATATTATTTATTATCCTATGCCCAACATCTCTTAAGTCAACGGCTCTTTCTTTTAAATATTTGTCGTCAAGGGATTCCATCACGGATGCATGCTGCTCAATGACGTGATTCACAGCATTGTCAGCCGTAACATAGTCAATTTTTATCATATTTACGACAGAATCATAAAGCTCCGGATCATTTGCCAGCATAAGATGTGCTTCAAAAATCTCAGCCTTGTCTTTTCCAAACTCCATTTCCGTCTTTTCCTTGATCTTTTCCAATTGAGCTTTTGTCAATTTAATTGCATTTTCAAATTTTGCTATTTCATCTTTTACCATTGATTCATCGATATTTTGGGTATTGATTTCAGCAAATTTCTTCGCATACAAAAAAACCTTGCCTATTGCAATACCCGGTGATGCCGCAACGCCTTTTAACATCTTTTTTCCTCCTCATTTGACTTTAATAGATATTATAGCATAATAGTAGTACAATTTTAAGTGTTTATAATATTTTGCCAACAGTTATTAACTGGCAAATGATAAGAATAGTGTATCATTTATAGGCTGTTTTTTCAAACATATTTCACTTATCCCACCTTCACAATTTATCATATCATAAAAATTAAATTAATTGAAGCTTGTGCGTGAAAATAAATCAAAACATAATAAAACGAGGAGGTTAACCTCCTCATTTTTGCAGTATCTTAAGAGCATCTTCAACGACTGCTTTCGCATTTTTTATGGCCTTTTGCGCCTCAACCTTATAAATTGGTTTATCTTTAAACCTCGATTCTTCTTTCACAGCTACATCTGCTGCAAATATCACTAAGTCTGCCTCATCCACTTCTTTTTTTGATATTTTATTTTCAATGCCTATTGAACCTTGTGTTTCCACTTTGATTTTATGCCCTAATTGCTTCGCCGCCTTCTCCAATGCTTCAGCAGCCATATACGTATGTGCTATTCCTGTAGGACAAGCTGTAACTGCTACAATTTTCATTTTCATCGACCTCTTTTTTGTATATTATACTATATTCATGATATGATAAATATCATGCTGTTACTTCTTCATCTTCATTTTCATCTTCTGCAACATTTTTCTTTAGACTATTTACAATTAACGCCGTCACTGCAATTCCAACTAATACTGCAACTATAAAGCCTATTTTGTTATCTATGACAGGCAATACTATGGGACCACCGTGTGGTGCATGGTCACCAACCTTAAATATTGCCGCAACTGCTGCAGATATAGATGAACCTATCATTATAGATGGAATGACTCTTAACGGATCTCCTGCGGCAAATGGTATTGCACCTTCAGTAATGCCAATCAAGCCCATTGCCAACGCACCATATCCAGCTTCTCTTTCTACCTTTGTGTACTTTTTAGGTGCTAAAAGTGTTGCAACACCCATGCCTAATGGTGGAGTACATATAGCGGCCGCAATCGGCCCCATTATTGTATAAACTCCTTGACCTATCATTGCTGCACCAAACAAAAATGCTACTTTGTTGACAGGACCGCCCATGTCAAACGCAATCATAGCACCCATTATTAAAGCTAAAACTATAGCATTACCTGTAGACATTGATTTTAACCAATTAGTCATAGCCTCCATTGCTGAAGCAATAGGATTGCCTAAGATGTATATCATAAGGCCACCTACAATAAGTGATGTCAATATTGGTATCACAAATATAGGCATTATAGGCCTTAAGTTTTTATGAACTTTCCAGCCCTTTATCCACCTGGCCACATAACCTGCAATAAATCCGGCTACTATTCCGCCTAAGAAGCCTGCTTTCAACTGATTCGCCAATACACCGCCAACAAGTCCAGGTGCTATACCAGGTCTATCTGCGATTCCAAACGCTATAAATCCAGCAAGAACCGGTACCATCATAGAAAATGCCGCAGAACCTATATCATTCATGTTTTTAAGTACAGGGTTTGTTATTACAGCTCCTTTACCTGCTTGCACACCACTTAAAGCAATTGAAAAGGCAATCAAAACACCGCCAATTACAACAATCGGTATCATGTAAGATACACCAGTCATAAGATATTCTCTAACTCTTTTCAGCTCTTCTTTCATCATGAATTCCTCCTTTTACTCGATATTTATGTCATTTAAAGCTTTCAAAATCTCAGTTTTATCATTAGCTTTTTTTAGCCTTTCCACAAACTTCTCATCCATAAGCTTTCTTGATAATTGCGATAAGATTTTAAGATGAATTCCATTTACGTTTTCATTTGGAATCCCCAATAAAAATATTATTTCTACTGGGTTTCCATCGAGAGAATTCCACTCTATACCATGGACTGATTTTCCAAAGACTATCATCGCCTCCTTTACAGCATCTGATTTTCCATGTGGTATCGCAATACCATTGCCTACACCTGTTGTGTATGTCTTCTCTCTTTCAAACACACTTTTAACAAAATCATCAACAGAAGTGACTTTACCATCATTAAAAGCAAGTTGTGATAACTCTATTATGGCACTTCCCCTGTCTTTCGCTTCTAAGTCTAGTGTGATTAAATTTTCGTTTATTATCATATAGGTTCCCTCCAATATGCAAGTTAAATGAATTGATGAATCTTATTGCCACATTATTAAGGTAAATATATTTACCAATACATCATCACTTCTTGTATAGATTATATCTCTATATTTCGATATTTTCAATATGTTAATCGTTTATCTTTTGTTCCTGATTAATGCGGTAATAATTTATCATTTACTACATTGTATTACCATGTACTCTTTTATGGCAATTAAAAAAGCGGTTTTTTACCGCTTTACAACATATTATTCATCAATAATTTTTCAATTTCTTTTTTATCCTTCATTTTAAGTAAATTTTCCCTAAAATTCGTATCGTCGATATTATTGTAAAGTTTCCTAAAGAACCTACTGGCATATTTTATATCAGCAGCATTTATTGATACCATTATGATCAATGTCACATCACCATCGCCCCAGCTTATAGTCTTTTTTAAGCGTATAACTGATATGACAGATTTGTTTACATTATCGGGATTTCCATGTGGAATCGCAATACCATTGCCAATATATGTAGAGGAGACTTCTTCTCTTTTTAACACATCGTCTAAATACTCATTTTTAACATAACCTGTTCTGATTAGTTCAGACACTACGTACTTAAGCAGCATTATTTTTTCTTCAAATTCTCTATCTACATCAATGATTTCTACATCAACTATCTTTTTGCTTTCATAATATTCATCTATAAAATTTTCTAATTTCTTTATATCGCTTTGTGTCAAAAGCGGTGTTATATTAATAACTGGTTTGTTGCTTTCGACCGGCACAGTAGATATAATAAAATCCACATTGTCAGACATTACATCATTAAGTGATAATGACGATACTATATCAACCACTTCTATATTTTTAAACCATCTTTCCAATCTTACAGCTAATAGCTGGGATGTGCCAATTCCGCTGGAACATACAACCAAAGCCCTAAGAGGTTTTTTTGCCCTTTCAAAAGCCGCACCCAAATGCAAAGTAATATATCCGAGTTCTTCTTCTCCCGCTTTTTTACCAATGTACTTTTCAAAAACTGTACTTGTCATCCAAGCTACGCCAAATATATCTGGATAATTTTCCTTGATTTGATCCAATATAGGATTACGAAGCGTCAATCCGTACTTTAGCCTATTTATAGTGGGCTTCAAATGCAATATCAATCCATTTAAAAGTTGGCTATCTCCACTAAAATCAACAGACAAAGCTTTTTCTGCTATCTTTATTATCTCTTTTGCCATCGTAACAGCTATATCAATATTTTCATCTTCTTTTATTTCAATATCTATGTCGTCGAGTTTGTTCTGCTGCATTTTTGCACCTAATATATGAAGCAAAATATATCCAACTTCTGAATCAGGCAACTTTATATTAAAATTCTCCTCAATCTCTTTGGCAGCCTTCTCTGCAATCGTATATTCTTCATGTCTTTTTAATTTGTTTAATACATCTTTTGACAATCTTATGTCTTTATTTCTTCTAAGCCTTTCCATCGATATTGCTATATGGATAATCAGACTTATAAATGCTTCGTCAGAAAACATAAATTCCAGCCTTGATTCCATATTGGATACTATTTTTTCTAACTTTTTGTAGTCAATGTCAATTAACTCCTTTAATCGTGTTAACGTCTTATAGTCTATTCTGCCTGTGTAATCATCATATAAAAGTTCCTTAATCTCATCTTGACCTTTATTAGAAACTATTAAACTTGCTGCGGCATTTCGCCAATTTTCTTCATCTCCAGATATCTCTATGCCATAATTGGTTTTCTTTATCAATTTCAAATTGTACTTTGAAAGCCATTCTTCCACCGATTCAAGGTCCTTGTGAATTGTAACTTTGCTTACATAAAGTTCCTCTGCAAGTTCTTTAATAGTTATATTTTTATTGCTCATAAAAAGTCTTCTTAATATATAATTTTTCCTTGCCTCCGGAGAAAATGGCTCCATAAATTTTGTAGAACTGCTTAATTCAGTAGAAAGATCAAGCTTTTTATTTTCAGGGCCTTCAATCATAATACCAGTTCCAGGCTTTTTCAATAATTTTAAACCTCTTTTAATCAAGTATTCTTCTATTTTTTTTAAATCATTTCTAATCGTTTTGTTAGAAACCCTCAACCTTTCTGCAATCTCATCAACAACTAAAGGCTCATCAGTGTTTAATAGTATTTTAATTATCTCAATATCCCTTTCAGAAATACTCATGTTTCACATACCTCCTCCCACATCGAATCCAGTTTCAATCAAAGTATAATACAACATAAATGCCGGCGTGAACCGGCGTTTATTGGTTTTTGCTGCTATCAGCAACATTTTGATCAGTTTGATTGTAAGCATCATTAACAGATTTTTCTGCTTCATCGCTTAATGTAATGACTTGTTGTGTAAACTCGTTTGAAACTTTCTCCCTGTACTTGCTGTCAAATATATACCTAAATATCTCCATTTTGAATTCCTCCTTGAAAGATCGCTTACATATATTGTATCCACTCAAAATGAAGATATTATGAAGATTTATATTTCATACACTGCGACTCTGTCCCTGCCTTTTGTCTTGCACCCGGCATAAAGAGCTCTATCAGCATGGCTTATGAGCTTTTCCGCTGATTCTGCTTTATTCGGGAAATCAGCAACACCAGCACTGACAGTTATATTTATGTCACCAGCATCAGTTTTTATGGGCTTAGATGATACTTCATATCTTATTCTTTCGGCAATCACACATGCCTGTTCCGCTGTCAAGTTTGGAAGTATAACGGAAAACTCCTCTCCTCCATATCTTGCAACGATATCATTGTTTCTAACACAGCTTTTTATCCTCGATGCAATCTCTCTAAGCACAGTATCTCCCACCATGTGTCCGTACGTATCATTAATCTGCTTAAACCTGTCTACATCCAACATTATCAGGCTTACAGGAGTCTTCTCAATAGATGACTTTGCTATACTGTCATGCAATATCTGATCGAAAAATCTCCTGTTATATGTTTTTGTCAATGGATCGGTAATGGACTTTTTGCTTATTTCAAAGTACCTTTTTGCATTCATTATGGCTATTGAAGACTGCTCTGATAATGCCTCCATTATCTTTAAAGAATCTTCATCGAATGCGTTGATTTCGTTTTGAAATGCAGATATACAGCCCATTACACCTTCCGCTCCTTTTATAGGAACTACAATTGCAGAATCGTAATATTTAGATATATTTTTGTCAAAATAGCCTTTGTCAGCTTTTAAATTGCCTATTATTACAGACTTCCCCTCATTCACTACTTTGCCTATTAGCCCTTCATTGTTCATGTACACATCTTTAAAAGCCTCCAATGATTCTTCCCGGCACTTAGTCTTTTCATTTATCAAAAATCCATTGTCATCCTTCAAATAAATAGCTATTCCTGATACGGTTACTACTTTTTCTGTTTCGTATAATATTGCTTCTAAAGTTTTGTCTAAATCCAACTTCGAATTGATTATTTTCACCATTTCATATAAAGCATTTAGCCTCTGGTTGGCCTTGTAAAGATCTCTAAAAGCCTTTATGAAAAACGACAGCAAAATCAAAGGTATGACATGATATATAAAAATAACAGTGCCAAATTTCATATACATATTAGCTAAAAATATGCCTACAGGTACCATTACAAAATAAGAAACCAACTCTAAAACTGAGCTTTCCGTCCAGTATTTCTTAAATAGAATCTTTCCTTGCGCTTTCAACGCATAGTACAAGATAAAGTAATTTATTACAAAACTTGTAAGCACGTAAATCACCACATATATAAGCTGTCCAACTGAAAATCGTCCGATTTTTCCACCTAAAATCTCATAAAGATGCCCTGCTACTATGTATGTTATGGAAAACATTGCTCCATTTAAAAATCCATTTTTTACTTTTTTTCTGAAAAATATTGTCTCAATCATGGTAGATGCAGTAGCCAAAAGAGCAGACGACTCCGCACCATATATCAAGAAAGATGCTATCGTGATTACAGGGCTTATAGAAAGCTTTATGTCGGTGTACTTTATGCCCAAATTGTCAAGAGTAACCATGGCTATCAGGAGTATAGCAAACAGCTTCATATCGATTTTAATGCCGTATTTAAAGCATGTGTAGATAAGAAGCGAAAACCCCACCGCAATTAACACGAAATCAAACAATGTTTCCCTTTTTTTTAACATTTTTAACCCCTCTTAATCTAATTAATGTGTTATTCGACACAAATTAAAAAAATCCTTCATTGTTAATAAACAAAATTTTATACACAAATGAAATTATATCACATCTAAAATTCACAATTTGTCGTTTTTTGAGAGAATAAAAAATCTCCCCGTTTTAGGGAGATCTTTTTAAAACTTAACCGCATTTTGAGTAGCCACAGTTTTTGCACACAACACATCCGCCTTCATGTTCTATTTCACTGCCACATTCTGGACAAAAGCGTTCTTCTTGTGTGTCATAAGTATATGCCGCCTGTAAAACCGCATCATCGTTTTTATGGCTGCTTCCATTTATAGGCACGTCAATTGGTGCGAAGCTTTCATCTTCTTCAACTTTTAATTTCATGACTTTCTCAATGACTTTAGCAATGGCATCTGGACACGAAAGAACTTTAATTTCCTTATTGTTTGCCATTTGCCTTAATGTAGAATGGCACCTTATACCTTTTAGCTGTTCTACTATTGACTTTGCATCAAGACCTGATCTTAAAGCTATGGATATAAGTCTACTGGTAGCCTCTGACTGAGATGGGCAGCCTCCGGCTCGTCCTAAGTTAGTGAACACCTCGCAAATACCTTCGTCATCGTAATTGACGGTAATGTACAAGTTGCCGCAACCTATTCTCACTTTTTCAGTTATGCCTTTCGTCACAGAAGGCCTTGGCCTTGGGACGATTTGATTGCGACTTTCTTTCTTGTCTTCTTTCACACTTTCTTTTTCAGCTTTCTTTATCCCCAAATTCAGCACTTGTGAATCACGGCTTCCATCGCGATAGATGGTAACGCCTTTAAGCCCTAATTTATAAGCCAGCTCGTAAACTTCTCTTACGTCGTCTACCGTCGCATCATGTCTGAAGTTCACCGTCTTTGAAACCGCATTGTCAACGTGCTTTTGAAAAGCCGCTTGCATCCTTATATGCCATACAGGATCTATGTCGTGAGCTGTTACAAAAACTCTTTTAACATCATCCGGTATGCCATCAATGCCTTTTAAAGTGCCTTGTTGCGCTATCTTCCTCATCAATTCTTCTGAATAAAATCCTCTTTTCAAAGCTACTTCCTTAAATATAGGGTTGACTTCCACAAGCTGGGTATTATCCATCACATTTCTTGTCATGGCTATTGCAAAAAGCGGCTCAATTCCACTTGACGTTCCTGCGATAATGGATATTGTACCGGTTGGTGCTATAGTTGTAGTCGTTGCATTTCTCAATCTCATGTTTTTTTCTTTGTATATGCTTTTATCGTAGTATTTAAAAACGCCTCTCTTTTCTGCAAGTTCCATCGATGCCGCTTTAGATTCTTCATCGATGAATTTCATCAATTTATCGGCAAATTCCACAGCTTCTTCAGAATTGTAAGGTATATTCAGCATAAGAAGCATGTCAGCAAAGCCCATAACTCCTAAGCCTATTTTCCTTGTGCCTTTCGTCATTTCGTCTATCTGTGGCAGTGGATATTTATTCGCATCGATCACATTGTCAAGAAAATGCACAGCATCATGAACAGTGTCTCTCAATTTATCGTAATCTACTTCGTACTTTCCATCTTTCTCCTTAAGCATATTTTTTAGGTTTATAGAGCCTAAATTGCAGGATTCATATGGCAAAAGTGGTTGCTCACCACAATTATGTATAATTATTCCATTTGCATCAAATGCATTGATTCCAGGCACTTGTACATCATAAACATCTTCAAATCCATCTTCTCTAATATCCGAAACTCTTGCCACAAAGCGTTCCTTTCGAGCACCATTTTTATACGATGATAAAACAACTTTCAACTTGTCCATTTTTTTGTCATCTTTAAACCCTATACGCTTTGCATATATTACCATATTATCGCCGCTAATACACAACTCATGTTGTGGCTTTATTTTATATTCCTTTAGACCACCTTTGCCATCAGGCATTAGCTTTATACTATATTTTCTTCTGTTTGTATATATTTTGCTTGCAATGCCCAACCGCAACAGCATTCTTTGAACCGCTTTTAAAAGTGCTAAATTGCTTTGCGAAAGTCTTATGCTCGCTCCTTTTTCAGGACTACCTTGCACAGAAGCATCACAATCAAAAAGCCCTCTAATAAAGCCTATGTAAGCATTCGACGACATTTTTTCCAACTGGGGAGTTACCGTTTTAAATCCATTGCGCATCCCCATTTTAAATGCCAAATCTCTTAATGATGCCAACTTTAACCTGTACTCATTTCTACCTTTTATTTCTATCCATCCTGCAAAATCTCTGCGATGTGGCAAATTCATTGCACAATCCAAAGCATATTGCATGACACTATTTATACCACAATCATCAACATCTCCTCCTACAGCTTTTCCTGCTTTCCAGACAGAAATAATAGCAGTGTCTTTCTTTAGGACTCCATCCCCCACCAATAGTCCTAACAAATATCCATCTTGTTCATTCAATTCACCTGACCATCCTATTAAATTCCTGTGATTGTTAAGAAGAATATTATCTCCAGGTTTTAAATCTTTTGCAGAGACCCATTCGGTCTTAATCTCATTTAAACTGTCATCTACAACTTTTAAGACTTTATGGTCATCAGTCAATCTGATATAATACCCTTCAACAGTTTCAAGCACGACGATGTGCTTATGCCCTGTTTTAAAGAATCCCTCATTTGTCGTTTTATAAATCCTACCGTCTATCACAGCATCAAAAGATCTTCCAATTAAATCGCTAACCTGTCTTGGCCCTTCTGTAGTCATCACCCACGTATCCCCTGTGACACATGGGTTAGTTGATTCAATTTCGCCTACAAGAGGCGTCGGATTCTTTTCGTTTATGCGATCCAAAAATACGATTCCGGGTTCTCCGTTTTTCCAAGCCATTTCCACGATAAGCTTAAATACTTCCCTGGCATTTAGACTTTTCACGACTTTATTGGTATGCGGATCTATTAAGTCATAATCCTGTCCCTTTTCAACTGCTTCCATAAAATCTTCTGTTATCCCAACGCTTATGTTAAAATTGGTGATTTCATTGTTGTCTTGTTTACATTGAATGAACTCAAGGATATCTGGATGATCTATCCGCAATATACCCATATTTGCCCCACGGCGTGTGCCACCCTGTTTTACCGCTTCAGTAGCAGAATTAAACACCTTCATAAAGCTTACAGGGCCAGACGCCACACCACCTGTCGATCTCACTGTAGCTCCCTTCGGCCTAAGTCTTGAAAAGCTAAACCCTGTGCCACCACCACTTTTGTGAATTATGGCTGCATACTTCACTGCGTCAAATATCTCTTCCATGGAATCCCCCACGGGAAGCACAAAACACGCTGAAAGTTGCCCTAATGGCCTTCCTGCATTCATAAGCGTAGGAGAATTAGGCAAAAAGTCAAAGCTCGTCATCATCTCATAAAACCTTTTTTTGACTGCTTCTGTGTCTGCGTTTATATCGTACTCTTTGTCTACATCTGAAATCGCCTTCGCTACTCTCTCAAAAAGCTCCTCAACAGTCTCAATGACACGTCCATTCTCATCTTTTGCCAGATACCTTCTCTCAAGAACCTTCTTAGAGTTTTCAGTCAAATTCATTTAAAACCTCTCCTCATTATGTAATTAACTACAATATTTTGTGTATTGATAAAGTTAATTATACATCTTATTGTGTATCAAGACAAATCCTCTCTCATTTAATTTTTATATCTATTTGCCACGATTTTTCTTCATATCTTAGATTTCTAAATCTTTATATCGTCATTTGCAAATTTTATTTGATACGCCATAAAAATATCCCGTCATCATGAACGGGATATTTTTTCTAAAAGCTCATCTATAATCTCTTTGTCGTATGCTCCATTTACATAACCACTTCTAAAGCTATTGTCGCCTTTTGCCACAAGTTCCTTTATCGCTTTAGGCCTCTCTATCCAAATGTCCAATACATTAAAATCATGGTTGAGAAATACGAATGTAGGTATCCTTGCTTCTTTCTCTTTGCATAACGCCATCATTTCTTCTTCGTGCCCTTTTCTTTTTAGTATGTGAAAGTCGATTTCCAATATATCACATATCTTAGCCATTATAGGCACACTTACTTGACAGTCAGGACACCAGCTTTCAGCGAAAGCCAAAACACTTGAAACCCTGCTGCTATTTTTAATATTCTTTATGCTTTCATCTATAGTTACAGTTTCAAATCTATTTTTGAAGATTTCTGGGTTCTTGTTGTCTTCGCTTTTAATAAATTCATTAAAACTTATACCGCTATCAAACAATTTCTTAATATCCATAAAATCACCTATCTATTAAAAAATGAACCCAAAACGGTCTTTGCACTCGATAATGTCATCCCCAATAGACTACCACTTCTGGTCATTATCTCATCTAAAGCATCTACAACTCTATCAATCTGCTCTTTAGTAACAATAAGTGGCGGTTCAAACCTTATAACATTTGGATTGTTAAGAGTATAGGCAGTTATGATACGATGTTTGTTTTGAAGTTCTCCTGCCACCAATGATCCTAAGTATTCGTTGGATAATTTTGATACGGCTCCTCCAGACAATTTGTCTAAAAGCCCGCCTTCTGGCTGGTTAAATTCCACACCTATCATAAGACCTTTGCCTCTTACATCTTTTATCAATTTATGCTTATCTTTTAGCTCCTTTAGCCTTTTTAAGAAGTATTCGCCTTTTTCTTTCGCTGCCTCAGGAAGGTTTTTATCCAAAATAAGTTTTATGGCTGTAATGCCAGCAGCACATGCTAACGTATTGCCACCAAACGTAGATGTATGCAAAAGACATCTATCAGTAGTGCCATATCCTTTTTTCCAGATCTCATCCTTTGCTATATACGCACCTATAGGCATCACACCGCCTCCCAGCGATTTAGCCAAGCACATTATGTCAGGCACCACTTCTTCGTGCTCACAGGCAAACATTTTTCCAGTCCTGCCAAACCCAGTCTGTACTTCATCAAATATCAAATACGCATCGTATTTCTCAGTAAGCTCTCTTACTTCTCTTAAATATCCATCCGGTGGTACTATGACACCACCTTCACCTTGTATAGGCTCTACAATAAATGCAGCAACATCTTTTCCTTTCAAAGCATCTTCTAATGCATTAGAATCCCCATATTCCACCTGCACTGTATCGGGAAGGAGAGGCATAAAGTACTTTTGGTATTTTTCCCGTCCTGTGACAGAAAGAGCTCCTGCAGATTTTCCATGAAATGAATTTTTGCAGTAGACTATTTTATGCTTGCCTGAGGCAATTTTAGCAAGTTTCAGTGCACCTTCCACTGCTTCAGCGCCGCTGTTGCAGAAAAAGCTTTTCTTTAAATCGCCAGGCGTAACCATCGCCAAATCGTATGCCAATGCCCCAGGAAAATCATTTACTGCAGCTTGAAGTATATTGGGAAAATCTCTGACTTTCTCTATCGCTTCATAAATTTCATCTGGATTGTGGCCTAAATTTAATGCGCCATAACCGCCCAAGAAATCCAAATACTCGTTTCCATCGCTGTCCCATACAGATACGCCTTTTGCTTTCACAAAAAGCTTATCAAACTGCAGCATAGAAAGCATAGAGACAAAATTAGCATTTACGTACTCCTTGTAATTTTCCCGTACTTGGCTTCTGTTCAGTCTAAGCGCATCATCACACGTTATGTATCTTTGATCCTCTTTCATAAAAAACATCCTTTCTTTAAATTTAAAATGATACCATCAGTATAAATTTGTTTTATTAATGAAAAATATAATTAAACACCAAAAATCACTGGAGGTGTTTTTGATGTCAATCAGAAAGAGCCACTGGACCAACATCAAGGGAAACCGAGTGGAATTCGCTGCTGACATCTACAAGTGGGAGACAAGGCATTTTAAGCGAGAAGCAAAATCGCAAAAAGCCCAATACAGAGCCCACAATCATGGCATAAGCAAAGATGTAAAAAGGCCTATGCACGACAAAGTCACATGAGGGAGATACATCTCTCCCTCTTTTAATGGTGATGGTGATGATGGCAGCAATCGTCGTGACAATCATCCTCATCTGCAAATTTTATGCTGTCAAGCTGCTGCTTTACCCTCTCTCTTATCTCCTTTACGTACTCCATCCTTAACTTTGACTGCTCTATCTTCTCTTCATCTGTTAGACCTTCATTTTTTGATTTATGGTACAGATAATTTATCCTGTCTATCATCTCTTTTGTAATCATATATTCACCTCAATCACTAATTAATAATTATATTATATGACTTTTAGCAAAAAAACAAAAGACGAGTAACCTCGCCCTCTAACATGGTTAAATTTTAATTTCGACTTCACCTTTAATGTCAATAAAGTTTTCTTTAACTTCGCAACAATATGCGTAGGCTTCAACACCGGATTCAATAGCATCTTTTAAAGCAGAGGCAAATTTAATATCTGTCTTTACATTTGGCGTAAAATAAAGCACGTCATCCATCTGCACGAGAAAAACGACAGCGGCTCTCATGCCTTCTTCTTTAACGCTTTTAAGCTCTACCATGTGTTTTGTTCCTCTCTCAGTTGGTGCATCCGGAAACATTACAACGCCATTTTCCTCAAGGGTGACCCCTTTAACTTCTATGAAAAAAACCTCATCTTTTTTAGAAAGCTTAAGATCAAATTTGCTGTTTTTATACGTCTTCTCTTTTTCAATAACATCATATCCTGCAAATTCATCCAATTTGCCCTGCACAATGTTATCCATCACTACTTTGTTGGGAATCTGTGAATCAATAGATATAAGCCTTTTCCCTTTATAGACGAATTCCAACTCGTAAGGAGTTTTTCTTCCCATTCCTTCCCGCTTTTCAAGGACAACAGTTGCGCCCGGCACAAATAATTCTTTGCACCTGCCTGTATTAGGTACATGAACAGTTATAATTTGGCCGTCTACCTCTACACGAGCTAAAAATCTGTTTATTCTCTCCAAAAATCTCCCTTTTACAATGGGATTTTCTATAAACATCTGACACAACCTTCCACAGTTACTTTGTAAAGTCCTGTATGGTTACTTCGGCGAAACTCGTAGGGGTTTCCCACAGCCTTATGCTGAAAAGATGAAATCTATCACTTTTTAAAAGAGGGTCTAATTTTTCCCACATCCACATTGCTATATTTTCACACGTTGTGTTAAAACCTAAGACATCATTTAAGTACGCATGATCCAATTTTTTTACCACTTCACTATCAACGATAGCTTTAAGCTGAGCAAAATCTATGACCATTCCTTCATCGTCTATACCGCCTTCCACCGTTACCTCCAGCTTATACGTGTGCCCATGAAGATTTTCACACTTTCCATTGTACTTAGTCAAATTGTGAGCACTGTCAAATGTAAATGACTTTGTCACCTTCATATCTACACCACCTTGTACCAATCTCTCTTTAATAGTTTGACGTCTTCTTTATCCGGCAGCATCTCTATTAGGCAAGACAATTTCTCCCCATCTTTCGTCATATAAGGTGCAATATCATTAAGTGGAATCAACACAAAAGCTCTTTCCCACATGCGCTCATGGGGTATTTTTAAATCGTCATCATCTACAACCAAATCGCCGTACAGAAGAATGTCTATGTCAATCGTCCTTGGACCCCATCTTACAGTTCTCTCTCTTTTAAGCTCTTTTTCCACACTATTCACAACTTTTAACAGTTCATGCGGTTTAAGTTCCGTTTTTACCTTTACTACAGCATTTAAAAATTTGCCTTGATCCTTATAACCTACAGGCTCTGTCTCGTAGATGGGCGACACCTTTTCTATGATGACAGAATTTTCTGAAAGCCTTATAAGGGCATTTCTCAAGTATTCCTCCCTATCACCGATGTTAGAGCCAATTGATAAAAAGACATCTGTCATCTTATCATCGCATCCGTCATCCTGGCTACTCGCCACATTTCTTTCACGTCGTGCACTCTGACGATGTCAGCACCCTTTACTATTCCAACCGCAACTGTGGCAGCAGTACCCTCCATTCTTTCATTTACGTCAAGGTTTAAGACACGCCCTATCATTGATTTTCTTGATGTGCCAAGCAATATAGGAAGTCCCAATATTTTAAGCTCATCAAGCCTTTTCATCAATGTCAGATTGTGCTCTAAAGTCTTCCCAAAACCTATTCCGGGATCGATCATTATGTTTTCCTTTTTTATGCCTGCTTTTAAAGCAATATCAATGCTTTTCTCAAAGAAACTTATAACCTCCTGCAAAAGGTCATGGTATTCTGCCACTTCCTTATTGTGCATTATCACCACGCCAGCACCATAATCAGCAACGACTTTTGCCATATCAGGATCTCTTTGCAAACCCCAGATGTCGTTTATGATGTGAGCTCCATTTTTAAGGCACTCGTAGGCCACTTTTGACTTCATTGTATCAATTGAAATTATGGTGTCTACTTCACACAACTTCTTGACTATATCATTTATCCTGGAAAGTTCTTCTTCTGCAGTCACAGGTTCGTATCCAGGCCTTGAAGATTCGCCGCCTACGTCTATTATATCAGCTCCGTCTTCCATCATCTTTAAGGCTCTTTCCATGCCCTTCTCCAAAGTATTGTATTTTCCACCATCAGAGAAAGAATCAGGCGTCATATTCAATATGCCCATTATGTACGTTCTCTTTCCAATTTCCAACTCTTTATCTCTTAATTTTAACATATAAGCCATAATATCACCCTTTCCTTGTGATCATCGCTTTCCATTTATCAAAAGCATGACTTCTTCTCTTGCCCTTTGATCTGTCTTAAATAGTCCCCTAAGCGCAGACGTTACAGTCTTGGCTCCAGGTTTTTTTATGCCTCGCATCGTCATGCAAAGGTGCTCTGCCTCTACGACAACTGCAACTCCTAAAGGATTTGCGGCTTTTACAATCGTATCAGCGATCTCGCTGGTAAGCCTCTCCTGCAGTTGAGGCTTTTTGGCCAAAATATCGACGATTCTAGCGAGCTTTGAAAGTCCCAGAATTGTGCCTTTTCTCGGAAGATACGCCACATGGGCAACACCCATAAATGGCAGCAAATGATGTTCACACATGGAGTACATTGGAATATCTTTTACTATAACTATTTCTTGATGCTCGTCTTCTTTAAATGTCTTTATGACATCCATCACATTTTCATGAAGACCTGAAAAAATTTCTTCGTACATCCTGGCAACCCTATCGGGCGTCTCTAAAAGTCCTTCTCTTTTAGGGTCTTCACCTATGGCTTCAAGAATGTCGTACACCGCTTTTTTTATCTTCTCTTTATCTATCATCGCCATGCTCCTTAAAAGAACTTATTTTTATATCAATATAACATTTTTTAGGCTGACGCACAAGTATTGCAGCAATTTGACGATTAAAAATAAAAAACGGCTCTCATGAACCGTTTTTCTCTTTTAAAATTATTCACCATCGTCCTTTGTTTCATCCTGATCTGTCTTTGGTTTCATTGTAGGGAACAATATGACATCCCTTATAGAATACGCATCCGTCATAAACATGATAAGCCTATCAATTCCAATGCCTAATCCACCTGTAGGAGGCATGCCAACTTCCAAGGCATTTATGAAGTCATCGTCCATCATGTGTGCCTCATCATTTCCAGCTTCCCTCTGCTTAAGCTGCTCTATAAATCTCTCCTTTTGATCAATTGGATCATTTAGCTCTGAAAATGCGTTTGCAATTTCTCTGCCGTATATAAAGGCCTCAAACCTTGATGTAAGGGCGGGATTGTCGTGTTTTCTCTTAGCCAATGGAGATATTTCAACAGGGTAATCAATTATAAATGTAGGCTGAATTAGATGGCTTTCACAAAGCTCATCAAACACCAGTGCTATAACATCACCCTTCTTCATGCCATCTTTAACTTCAAGATGATGCCTTTTTGCAATTTCTACCGCTTCTTCATCTGAGGATACTTTGTCAAAGTCGATATCCAAAAATTCTTTTATGGCATCTATCATAGTAAGCCTTCTCCAAGGAGGTGTCAGATCTATCTCAGTACCTTGGTATATTATCTTTTTGCTGCCATTTACCTTTTCAGCTACATAAGCAAACAGATTCTCAGTTATGTCCATCATGCCATGATAATCGGTATATGCCTCATACAATTCCAAAAGGGTAAACTCTGGATTGTGCCTTATGTCCATGCCTTCATTTCTAAACACTCTGCCCATCTCGTACACTTTTTCCAGTCCGCCTACGATAAGCCTCTTTAAGTGAAGTTCCAAAGCGATCCTCAAATACATATCGATATCGAGGGCATTGTGGTGTGTAATAAACGGCCTTGCTGCCGCCCCGCCTGCTATTGTATGAAGTATAGGTGTCTCTACTTCGATAAAACCTCTATTATCTAAAAATTCCCTAATAGCTTTTATGATTGCAGTTCTTTTGATAAAAGTTTCCTTTACGCTTGGATTTATTATGAGATCCACATACCTTTGCCTGTACCTTAAATCAGGATCTTTAAGCCCATGCCATTTATCTGGGAGTATTTGCAATGACTTGGAAAGAAGCTTAAAATCCTGAACCCTTATAGTCACTTCACCTGTCTTTGACTTAAACACTTCACCTGTAACACCTATGATATCGCCGATGTCAAGTATCTTAAATATTTCGTAATTCTTTTCACCCAAAACATCCATCTTGAAGTAAAGCTGTATTCTTCCATCTCTATCCTGTATGTCAGCAAAAGAAGCCTTCCCATGTCCTCTTTTGGACATTATGCGGCCAGCGATAGTGACTGTCTTGCCTTCAAATTTGTCATAATCATTTTTGATGTCAGACGTCATATTAGTCCTTTCAAACTTGTCAATGCCATAAGGCTCAATGCCTAAGTTTCTAAGCTCGTCCAACTTGCTCCTTCTAATTTTTAGAAGCTCATTTAAGTTTTCGTTGTTGTTTACTTCATTTGTATTCGCCATAATACTCCTCCAGATTTATTTGTGTATTTCTAAAACTTTGAGTTTTATAATGCCTGCTGGTACTTCCACACTTATTGTATCACCTACTTTTTTGCCTAAAAGCGCCTTCCCTATAGGTGATTCATCAGATATTTTGTTGTTCATAGGATCTGCTTCAGTCGATCCTACTATCGTGTACTCAGCTTCTTCTTTAAAATCCTCATCGTAGACTTTTACGGTACAGCCTACACCTACTTTGTCGATGGTGATATCCTCTTCATCGATGACTTGAGCGTTTCTAAGCATGGCTTCTATTGTAGCTATCCTGCCCTCAATAAATGCCTGCTCATTTTTTGCCTCATCGTATTCAGAGTTTTCGCTTAAGTCACCAAAGGCGCGGGCTTGTTTGATTTTTTCAGCCACTTCAGGTCTTTTTACAGACTTAAGATAGTCTAACTCCTCTTCTAATTTTTTTAAGCCATCGTAAGTTAAAATCACTTGCTTACCCATATTGCCAATCTCCTTTATAACAATATTGTATTTTATTCTATGTTTAAGCCATATCAATTATGATAATATTAATACACAAGCACTGCTTTATGCAGTGCTTGTGTCTATATTTTCATGTGGAATATTATAAAACAGTTTACAAATAAAGTCAAGTACTATACAGCACTAAATCTATTTTCTTTTAATCTCCTTGCTGCGTTCTTTCTCACATTTTCTATAGTTTCCTCTGATACAGCTCTTTCAAAGCTCCTAAATCCTCCAAGCTTAAAGCCGTGTTTTTTTGCCAACTTGGCTATCGTATCAACTTGCTCCACCGTCAAGTCTCGGCCTAAAGAGAAATTTTCTATCATACCTTCCATTGCAAGTATCATGGTCTCTGCCATACATGCATAACTCGTCTTTGGAGGAAATCCAAAATTGAAGTGAAAGTCCACATCCCCAGGCACTTCCACGACACCGCCTTCTATAACCAATACGTCATCCCTTGCATCAGCGACTTCCTTCGATACGTCCCTTGGCCTTGCCACATCGCATACGACAGCACCCGGCTTTAGGTATTCAGGCTTTATAACGGTGTCTACAGCGCTTGTGACAGTCACAACTATGTCTGCAGTCTTCAGTGCGTCTTTTACGTCAGATGTGACTCTTGCAGCCATGCCTGTCTTTTCTAAAAGGTATTTGCTGAAGTCCTCTAATTTCTGTTTGTTTCTTGCCACCAATGTCATGTACTTGGCTTCTCTGGAAAGTATCTCAGCGCACACTTTCCCTATGGAACCAGTAGCACCTATGACTACAACTTCCGAATCCCTTATATCCTTACCCATTAGCTCAGCAGCTTTTTTTGTGCCTTCTATGGCAGTAGCGATTGTGTAGCTGTTGCCTGTAGTTACAGCAATATTGAGATTTTTTGCTACGGTGATTCCTGCATCACCAACTACAGACGTCAAAGCACCTAATCCTACAATTTCAGCACCTAAATTTTCTGCTATCTTGCCAGCCTTAATAATTTTTTTCATGACGTAATCCTCAGGAAGGCTCATCATCTGATTGGAAATAAGCGGCACTGCCACAAAATAGCCTTCCGTTTCAGCGTATTTGCTTTTTACACCCGTTATCTCTGATACTTTAAGAGGCGGCAGCATCTTTGTAAAGCCCTCTACAACGCTGCGCGGCAATTTATTCATAATCTTAAACTTTCTGCTTACGTCCTCGTATTCAATTGGATGTATGATAAAAGCGAACTTGTGCATGTCTATCATCCTTTCAACAAAATATTTACTTTTCTATTGAGGCTTTTTCGCCGTTTAGATATTCTACCCTCGGCTCAAAGCCAATCTTATCGAGAAGCATATTGTAATCATCCGGTTTCATCTCAGATGGGCTTTTGCCAGATGCGGCTACAAGCACAGCCTCCATTACATTGGTGCCAAATGATCTTCCGTTGAGATTTGGCGTCGTTGTGATAAGGAGCTTCACACCTCTATCTTTAAGCATCTTTACGTCATCTTTTGTTACTGTGTTTGTCACGATTATTTTATCTTTTAGATCGTCAGGCATGTACTTTTTGACAAACAAGTAGTCGCCTGCTATTATGTCAGCTTCTTTATAGAATTTTTCGTATTTTCTGCTGTCTATTGAAAGCTGCTTATCCCCTGTAGGGTACAGCATCTCAAATGGCATCTTTACTATTATGGGCGCTATAATGGCTGCCAATCCGTAAAGAAGTTTAAGTGAATGAAGCGGTATAGGCACGCCTAAGGCAAATATCATATCGCCAAGCGTCAAATCAGCCCCGTACTCGTGAAATGTCTGAGTCATGCCAAACCGATCCATCGCGCTTACTATCAGGACTTTCTTGCCTTTTATATCTACTATGTTGTTTTCATGTATGTATTTTATTACCCTTCTTTCAAGTGTATTCTTAAGGCCAGAACCATCTACGATTGGCGATATCTTAGCAGCATTTTTAAGCGGAACTGCATCTTTTATGACATACCTTCTCTCCCCAGCATACAGATACAAGTCTATACCGCCCATGCCAAATGCATCGACTTTTCCATCAAGCTCTTTTATAAGATCTATTGCCTTCTTCATATCGCCATCTGTGCCTATTCTTTCGATTATAAACTTTTCCCCTAATATCTCCGTCTCCACTCTGTTATTCCTTGTAGATGAGCCTATGCTTACACTCACTACTCTTTTCACAAGATCATCTCCTTAAAGTATCTAAAATCTCAATTATGAGTTCAGGTTTTACAAACACATCCTCTGTTATTGGAGAATGCCCTATATTGACGCAAATTACTTCTTTGTCAAATATGGCTTCCATCAAATTAGTCCTTTTGTCAGATCCGAGAAATATAATCGTGTCGTAAGACTGCACCTTTGCGATTATGTCCATAACCATATTAAAAAGCTCTGCACCAGTCATATTGTCTGCAATGCCAAGGCGCTCTTTTTCAGACAAAAGCAAAATAAAATCAATGCCGTAGTCTTTCAATAATCTTTCAATTTCATCCTTGTTTTTAATTGGAAATCCTATTACTGCAATATTGCCCCCTTTTCTCACCTCGCCTATGTTTTCTAACCTTGATATAAAGCTTCTATCGACTTTAAACTTTGACGCTGTTTCCTGCTGCGAAAAACCATTAACTCTCATTTCAATCATTTTGTCTATTATGTTGTGAAGCTTTTTGGTGTTTATTATTTTCTCACCTATTTTTACAAAATCCATATTAACCATCCTTTATGTGCACAAATTGTGCTCATACTATATATAATTCTACTCTTTTCTGGCATATATTTCAAGATGATTTTAGGCAAATGAAGAATTTTTTCATTTGCCCCATATCTTTTCTATAGGCTTCATAAGCATCTCAATTAGCTTATTGGTGGCAGTGATCTTTACATCGAAAGCCACCAACAAATTAAGCGTATACCCGATTGCCACAAGTATAAAAAACACTACCACTTCTTTTATCTTCTTCTTTTTTATAAGCCCAGGCACTTCCATAAATATTACTATCAAAAATATAACCGTTATTCCCAATGCGTTTAACATACATAACCCTCTTTTTATCTTGGTTCAATTGGCTTTGAAGTAAGTCCAGACCTCTTTAGTGTGGCCTTCACGCTTACATTCACCTTTACGTTTGGATAAATATCATCCCATCTATCCTTCAATTTCTCCCACACTTTAGGGTATTTTTCTTGAAGCTTCCGCCCAAATCCCACAGAGTCAACCTTGTATTTCTTCTGAACTGCATTTAAAGCATCCAAGACTTCGCTTTTTACCTTCTCTTGCTGCAGATCTTCAAGACCTTTAATCATCTTAAGATCTGTAAGATTGTACCTTGAATTCTGCTCTATCATGTTTGAGTCAAAATTGATCTTGACATCAAAAGATACATCTTCACCGCTTACTTTAGGTGTAATGGTAGAATTCGCTTTTATTATGGCAAATGAAATGTGAGTCTTGTCCCCCTTTGGTCCTTTATCAATGACAAGGGATGTATTTTTAATCAAGTTGTCCATCCACATTATGCCCTTTGTTTCTTGCTCTGTCAAAAGCCCTACCATCTTGTCGTACTTAAACGCTGCAGCACCGACAAACCTTGCGTGCTGCGGCTTTCCATCTTTCTTTACAATCTCTAATCTGCCTACTATAGGCTGTACCTTTTCCGTCTCTAAAGTCTCTACAAAATGGTTTATATCGCAAACATACGCTGAAGACGTGTTTTTTTGGTTTTGAATCATGCCGAGGATTTCACGGTAAGGGTACTTTTCAACACTTTTTGACAATTTCATAAGGTCATCGAGGGTTCCTCCGGATACCACCACAAGATAAGACGTCCTTCTAAACTCAGGATTCCTCGTAATAAAGTCAAGCATGCTGTAAATACCTGATCTTGCCAAATTTTCACCTATGAATATTATTTCGTTGTGCTGGAGAAAAAGCGTCCTTGAAAGCTCTGTATTGAAATTCGAAAATGCCTTTGCAAAGTCTACACCTCTTGAACTGTACACTTCATACGGCTTTCCTGCCGCAGCACCGCCTCCGCCACCACCAGAGCTTGTAGCTAAATTCGCCGGCTTCAAAACTTGTACAGTGATGTTGCACATCTTATCTTTATCTATATCCATCCCTATACCTTGCACAAATGCCAGCTCATTTATCTCCCTTTTGTCCCAGCAGCCTGTAAGAAGCAATGACAGTATGACAAACAAAATCAAAACTTTTTTCATAAACAATGCCTCCCCAGATGTTGAAAAATTCAACTTCTTGTGTAATTCTGCCTCTTTACATTTCTACCAGCCACCTTATGAGGCCTGAATATCTTTGCCCACCATGGTATCCTTATAAACACATCATTTAGCTCTCTCGTATTGGAAGGTGCAATTGGCGACAAATAAGGTACTCCAAATGATTCCAACGATGCTAAATGCGCCAGTATCATCATAAGCGCCATTATTATGCCGAAAAATCCCAATGTACCTCCGACTAATAGCATTGCAAACCTTAAAAGCCTAAATGTTATAGCTATATTAAATGCAGGTATTGAAAATGAAGCTATTCCTGTCAATGCCACGACGATTACCGTTGCAGCAGACACAAGACCTGCCTGCACTGCCGCTTGTCCAATGACTAAAGCGCCTACGATGCTTACAGCCTGGCCCACCTGCATTGGAAGCCTTATTCCTGCCTCCCTCAATATCTCAAAGAAAAATTCCATCAAAAATGCCTCCATCAGAGTCGTAAACGGCACTCCTTCCCTTTGAGCCGCGATAGATATAGCCAGAGGTGATGGTATCATCTCCTGATGATACGTGACGGCGGCTACGTAGATAGACGGCAGCGTCAACGACATAAGCATAGCCGCAAGCCTCAATACTCTAAAGAGAGTCGATATATAGTACCTTTCGTAATAGTCCTCAGATGACTGAAAAAATTGGACAAAAATTGTAGGCACCACCAGCACCTCTGGAGAACCATCCGAGATGATAGCGACTCTTCCTTCTAAAAGCTCTGCGGCAATCTTGTCTGGCCGCTCTGAATGCTCAATCTGTGGAAATGGCGAAAACGGATTATCCTCTATCATTTCTTCCAGATACCCGCTGTCAATGATTCCATCAATATCGATTTTGCTAAGCCTTTTTTTCACTTCTTCAACGACTTCATCTTTCGCCACATCTTTGATATAAGCTACCGCTACATCCGTCTTCGTGTACTTCCCGATTTTTAATGATTCTATGACAAAATTGGGGTTTTTTATCCTCCTTCGAAGCATGGAAGTATTAACCCTAAGTGTCTCCACAAAAGCCTCTTTTGGTCCTCTTACGACGGCTTCAGTGGTAGACTCAGCTACACTTCTCTGCTCCCAACCTCTCGTACTTATCACAATGGATTTGTCTACCCCGTCAACAAAAACAGGCGTATCGCCGCTTAAAATGCTTTCTACCACATCCCCAAATTTTTCTACTTCTTTTAGATCTGCCGTTGTTATGAAGTAATTTAAAAGGGACTCGTAGACGTTTTTTTTGCTTAAATAATTGCCGTCTAACTTTCTGCTTTCCAGCGTTATAGGCTCCATTATGTTGTTGTTTATAAGCGCCTTATCCACAAGTCCATCCACACACACCAAAAAGCCTTTTACCTTTTTTTCTCCTATCCTGAATTCTCTAAAAATCACATCGCTGCTTTTGTCTAATAGCGTCTTTAGCACATCTATATTTTTATCGATATCATCGTACAAGTCCATTTCCTTATAATTTTCCACCAAATAAGTTCTGTCCATAAAAACCATCTCCAAATTTATTATTCCAAAAACACATGCAGAATATAATTGGCACATAAATCAAATAATATTTCATGTAGAATCATTTTAAGGAGAAGAATATGTTCAGGAATATATTGAGTTTTGAAGCAACAACAGAAAAAAAGATCTCTCCAAAACAATTCATATACTTGATAGTATCAGTTATACTGTCTACAGCAACGATATTTTTGCCATCTATTGTTGCATCAAAAGCTGAACAAGATTCTTGGATGTCTGTGATAATGGCAACATCATTCAGCATCCCCGTATTTTGCGTATATTACGGTATATCTGCCATATTTAAAGATAAAACCCTATTTTCTTTTTTGGAGGATATTTTTGGAAAAATCGTAGGCAAAGCAATCGCATCTCTCTACCTTTTATTTTTCATCCATTTAACTGTAATAATGTTAAGAGAGCTTTTTGAAATCATGAGAAGTGCATTTATGCCAAAAACACCGCCGATAGTCTTTTCATTTGCATTGATGATCGTAGCATCATACGCTGTCGCAAAAGGGTTTGTAGCAATCGCCAGAATGAATGAAGTAGTATTTCCTTTTGGGATGGGGCTTTTGGCATTCGTCATTTTTTTCTCAATGCCTTATGTGAAATTTGAAAATTTTCTCCCCATCTTGGCAAACGGACTATTGCCACCCATGAAAGGAGCTTTGCCACTTATATCGTGGATGTTGGAAAGCGTAATAATATTAGCCATATTTCCCCACATCTCCGACAGCAAAAAAGTCTTGAAAAGCGGCATAATATCTCTTGTCTTTATCGCTTTTGCTCTTATGCTGGGTGTACTCGCAATAGGCATATTTGGTTCTAAGACGACTGCAGACTTTAAATTCACTGCATTAGAAATGACCCGCACCATAAGACTTAGCAACTACTTTGCAAGGCTTGACTCTATAATAATGGCGATTTGGATAGAAGGCATCTTTATGAAAATAACGGTTTTTACCTACATAATCGTGAAAGGATTTTCAGATGTGTTGAATCTTGACGATTATAGATTTGCTGTACTGCCAATCGCAGCCATAATGATTCCCATGTCCGTATTCGTTTCGTCAAATATAGATGAGCTGTACAATTTTCTAAAAGACAAGTTTTTCTATGAAACAGTCATTTTCGAAGTCATATTGCCTTTGTTTATATTCTTTGTCGCAAAAATAAGAAAGCTGGACAAAAAAACAAATGTCCAGCAAAAAAAATAATCATATTTTTTCTATGTTTCGCTCGTATATTATCCTAAGCCCTTCCAAAGTCAGCATATCATTTACCGTATTTATAACCTTCGATTCCTGTGCAATCAGTTTTGCAAGGCCACCTGTCGCTACCACATAGGCGTTTTCCGCAAATTCCTTTTTCATCTTAGCGACGATGTAGTCCACCATTCCTGCATGGCCGTATATCAGCCCAGACTGCATGCTTTCGACAGTATTTTTGCATATTACCTTCTCAGGCTTTACAAGTTCTATCTTAGGAAGCTTTGCAGTCCTCTGAAAAAGAGCATCGGCAGATATTATAAGTCCCGGCGCTATAGCGCCGCCTAAATACTCGCAATTTTTAGAGACAGCACAAAAAGTAGTGGCTGTGCCAAAATCTATTATTATGACAGGTCCACCGTACAATTCATATGCTGCCACAGCATTTACTATTCTGTCTGCACCCACTTCTTTTGGATTGTCGTATTTTATGTTTATACCTGTCTTTATCCCTGGACCTACCACCAATGGATACACATTGAAGTATTTTATAGTCATGGCTTCCAGTGTGTGCATTATCGGAGGCACCACAGAAGATATTATGACAGCATTTATGTCGCTTAGATGCATATTTCTGTACTCTATAAGTTGTTTTATCAATATTCCATATTCATCAGACGTCTTAGACTTGTCTGTCGAGATCCTGAATGAATACAAAAGTTTTTTGCCATCGTAGACGCCTAAGACGATGTTTGTATTTCCAACATCAAAGACCAACAGCATTTAGACACATTCCTTTCACCCTATATTATAAAGCAGGCGTATAGCCTGCTTCATTGCTTAACATATCTTTTTACGGATCTTACTATGATTGTTGTCAAGATAACTGCGATGACAACTTCAAATATTGTATTTTTAAGCACTACCACAAGAGCAACTTGTACTGTCAAATACTTCTTCAAAACAGCTAATCCCAGTACTCCAACTGTATTTGTAAGGGTTCCTGCAACCGCTGCAACACTAGAGCTTTTCGTCAATTTATACGTGTAATAAGCTACAATTCCGATAAGCAGCCTTGGCAGTATCGCCACCAGAGGATCTGCAAAAATCGGGGTATTCTGCCTTATAAAGCTGGATACGCCAAATATAAGCCCTATAAAAGTGCCTACATAAGGTCCTTCTAATATAGAACCTATTATAGTTGGTATGTGCATCGTTGTAGCATTGGCAATGCCTAATGGTATATAGCCTAAAGGGGTTGTAGCCATTACGATAGATATGGCGGATAACATACCAGCAATTGTAATCTGCCTCACACTAAGCTTTGAAGTCATATTTACACCTCCAATCCAGCTCCATTTTGGATACCGGTCGAACCATTGCAATATTTTAATATGTCCAGCTCATAAGATGCCGGCAAGATAATTCTACCAAAAAAGCGGATGTATATCAAGCATTCCATCATTTTAAGTACAAAAGCACATCGCCTGTATTTACAGAGGCACCTTTTGAAACATTTATGGATATTATTGTGCCATCGTAAGGTGACGTGATTTCATTTTCCATCTTCATGGCTTCCAGTATTAAAAGCACATCGCCTCGTCTGACAGTCTGGCCTTGGCTTATTTTGACATCCAATATAGTTCCCGGCATCGGTGCATTGATTGAGAAACCGTCTTTGACTTCGTTTTTTACTTCAACCTGTTTGCTTTTTACACTTGCATCTGACGCATTTTTAGCAGCAGTATCTTCTTTTGCTTTTTTCTCACTTGCCACGTCGACTTTTACTTCTTCTACTTCCACATCGTATTTTTTTCCATTGACAGTTACTATAAATTTTTTCATTTCCATCCTCCTCATCTATCTCATCTGATTGTAAAGGCCAGCTTTTCTCCATTCCGGCATATTTGAGTCCACTCTCTTTATTACCTTGATGCGGAAATTCTTTTCGTACTGACCAAATGCCGCGTAAATCGCAGCTTCAATGACAGCAACTATTTCTTCATTTATCTCTTCCATTCTTTCACTTCCCCTTAAATCGATTTTAAACAGGAAAATTGCCATGCTTTTTGCTGGGCCTTGACTCCCTTTTGCTCATAAGCATATCGAACGCCGAGATGAGGCGAGGTCTCGTCTCTTGCGGCAGAACTACATCATCTACATATCCTCTCGCTGCTGCCCTGTATGGATTTGCGAAATTCTCCCTGTACTCATTTATCTTTTCATTTCTTGCAGCCACAGGATCATCAGACGATTTTATTTCATTTTTAAACACGATGTTTGCTGCCCCATCAGGTCCCATGACCGCTATTTCAGCAGTAGGCCATGCCAAAACAAAATCAGCTCCTAAGTCTTTGCTGCACATGGCAAGGTAAGCACCGCCATAAGCTTTCCTCACAATGAGAGTCACTTTTGGCACTGTAGCCTCAGAGTAAGCGTACAACATCTTTGCCCCATGGCGTATTATTCCACCGTACTCTTGATTCGTTCCAGGCAAAAATCCTGGAACATCTACTATATTGAGAAGCGGGATGTTAAATGCATCGCAAAACCTTATAAACCTCGATGCCTTATCAGACGCATTGATGTCGAGACATCCAGCCAAAACTTTAGGCTGATTTGCTATTATCCCTACCGTCCTTCCATTAAGCCTTGCAAATGCCGTTATTATGTTTTGCGCATACATTGCCTGTGATTCAAAATACACGCCTTCATCCACTATTTCCGAAATTACTTCTTTCATATCGTATGGCTTATTAGGACTATCTGGGATTATCTCAATAAGCCTATCGGAAAATCTGTTTATGTCGTCATCTGTCGCCAACTGTGGCGGATCTTCCAAATTGTTTGATGGAAGGTAACTTAATAGCTTCCTCACCATCTTCAAACACTCTTCGTCGTTTTCAGCCCTAAAATGCGCCACACCGCTTTTCGTGCTGTGAGTAATCGATCCACCAAGCTCCTCTGCCGAAACATCTTCACCTGTGACGGCTTTTATGACCTGCGGTCCAGTTATAAACATCTGACTTGTCTTGTCTACCATGAATATAAAGTCAGTAAGAGCAGGCGAATAAACTGCACCTCCAGCGCTGGGCCCCATTATCACCGATATTTGCGGTATTACGCCTGATGCCAGCGTGTTTCTGAAAAATATGTTGCCATATCCCGATAAAGCATCGACGCCTTCCTGTATTCTGGCACCTCCGGAATCATTTAATCCAATGAGCGGTGCTCCCATCTTTAAAGCCATATCCATGATTTTTGTGATTTTCTTTGCATGATACTCGCCTAATGATCCTCCTAAAACCGTAAAATCCTGTGCATAAACGTAGACAAGCCTTCCATCTATCGTCCCATACCCTGTCACTACGCCTTCGCCAGGTATCCTTTGCTTTTCCATGCCAAAGTCAATACACCTGTGCTCAACATACGCATCTATTTCCACAAAGCTATCTTCATCTAAAAGCTTGTATATCCTCTCTCTTGCGGTAAGCTTTCCCTTTTGGTGTTGTTTCTCTACTTTATCTAAACCACCGCCTTCTAAAACCATCTCTCTTCTTCTAAGAAGGTCTTCAATCCTATCATCTATTGACATCAATTTACCTCCTTTGTATGTTACTAACTTCTAATATATCATATTATGACCTAATAATAAATATCCTTTTAAGTTAATCTTAAAAATATTTAAAAGCGGATGAAAGAAGTTCTTTCTCAAATCCGCTTTTTAGATAATTCTATTTCATTAAAGCCTCTATGCTTTTAGACACTTCTTTTACAACATCATCGAGTCCAAAATAGCCTTTTTGCATTTTAAGCTTCGACAGAAGCCTTAAATACTGCTTTAAAGTCCCCATAATGACCACCTGAGAGCTTTCAATGCTCATATTTACGCAGCCCCTCTCTACTGCCGCTTCTCCGCCTAAAGCTAACATCTCCTGTTTTATGATATTTGCAGCCGCTGGATGAACGTCATAAAGCTTTACGACGCAAAACACAGCCTTTGGAGCCATCATGGATACAGAAATGTCTTCAATTTGAAGTTTTTTCAGTTCAGCTTTAGCTTGACTTAAATTTTGTATACTAAGTATCTCACTTTTCATATCAAAATAGACCTTTAATATTGCCCTCCTCATCTATATCCATCTTCTCTGCTGCAGGCGTTTTAGGAAGCCCTGGCATCGTCAAAATATCACCTGTCATTGCAACGATAAATCCAGCTCCAGCAGATATGTTTAAATTTTTTACAGTAATGTTAAATCCCTTAGGTCTTCCTAAGAGCTTTGGATCGTCTGACAGAGAATACTGAGTCTTGGCAACACAAACAGGAAGATGGTTAAGTCCCAATTTTTCTATGTTTTTAAGGTCTTTTACAGCTTCTTTAGTGAAATCCACGTCATCTGCACCGTATATTTTCCTTGCTATTGTCCTTATCTTGTCTTCAATTGATGCATCAAGTTCATATATTGGCTTAAAATCGGACTCTTTTTCACAGGCATCAATCACTTTTTCTGCCAGCTCAATGCCGCCTTCACCGCCTTTTTCCCACACTTCTGTCAATGCCACTTCTACACCTAAGTCATTGCAATATCTTTTTACAAATTGAATTTCCCTGTCCGTATCGCTCATAAACCTGTTGATAGCAACGACTACCGGTATTCCATACTTTTGTACATTTTCTATCTGCTTTCCAAGGTTCTCTATGCCTTTTTCAAGCGCATCAATGCTTTCATTTTTTAGCTCATCTTTCTTAAGGCCGCCGTGCATCTTAAGAGCTCTTATAGTCGCCACAACGACAGCGGCACTTGGCTTTAATCCTCCATACCTGCATTTTATATCAAAAAACTTTTCTGCGCCTAAGTCAGCCCCAAAACCGGCTTCTGTCACAAGGTAATCTGCCAGCTTTAATCCATATCGTGTCGCTATTATGCTGTTGCATCCGTGGGCAATATTGGCAAATGGTCCACCATGTATGAATGCAGGCACATTTTCCAAAGTCTGCACCAGATTAGGCTTAATAGCATCTTTAAGCAAAAGTGCCATTGCGCCATCGGCTTTTAAATCTTTGGCTGTGACAGGATTGTCGTCCTTATCGTAGCCTATTATTATCTTGCCTAATCTTTCTTTCAAATCCTTAAAATCTGTGGCAAGACACAAGATGGCCATTATCTCCGATGCCACAGTTATTATGAAGCCATCCTGCCTTGGATACCCGTTTGCTTTCCCTCCAAGCCCTACGACGATTTCTCTTAATGCTCTGTCATTCATATCAATTGCCCGTTTCCATGTAATCCGCCTTACGTCGATATTTAGTTCATTTCCCTGATGTATGTGGTTGTCAATCATGGCAGATAACAGATTGTGGGCAGAACCTATTGCATGCATATCACCTGTAAAATGCAAATTTATATCTTCCATAGGAACTACCTGCGAATAGCCTCCACCAGCGGCGCCGCCTTTTATGCCCATGCAAGGGCCTAATGACGGCTCTCTTAGGGCTATCGCAACTTTCTTTTTAAGCTTATTCAAGGCTTGCCCTAAACCTACAGTGACAGTGGATTTTCCCTCACCTGCAGGTGTAGGATTGATGGACGTAACCAAAATGAGCTTCCCGTCTTTTCTGTCTTTAATCTTCTCCCAAAGCTTTTGCGACACTTTAGCCTTGAAATTTCCGTAAAGCTCCAAGTACTCATCTTCTATTCCTATTTTCTCACCTATGTCGGCTATATGCATCATTTTGGCTTCTTGTGCGATTTCAATGTCTGTTTTCACGCTAATCCCCCCAGTGATTAATTTTTAAGCTCTAAGTATATATCTACGATGGTGCCAGTGCCCTTTTTGCTGAATATCTTTAAATCCCCACCGTACTTATTGAGAATGTTTTTGCAAATTGATAGTCCCAGACCTGTGCCGTCTTTTTTCGTAGTAAACAAAGGCACCATCACTTTCTTAAGTGTTTCTCTGTCGATTCCACCGCCGTTATCTGCTATCTTTATTATAACCCTATTTGTGTAAGAATTAAATCTTGTAGTTATCCATATCTTCCCTCCAGTGCCTATGGCCTGAAAAGAATTTTGAAACACATTTAATAGCACTTGCTTTAGTTGGTTGTTGTCTATCTTCACCATTGGAACTTTTCTCAATTTCCTTACTATCTCGATTTGCCTATGTTTTGCTTCCGCTTCAATTAAGATCATATACTTTTCAATAAGCTCGTTTAAATCAATGCCTTCATCAGGGCTATTTCTCACTACGCCTAAATAGCTCATCACCAAATCTATTATCCTATCTGATTCGCTTATGATGGTGTCAAAAAAAGAAGCATTCGCTTTGTCTTTAAGCTGCATAAGCTGTAAAAATCCTTTTATAGATGTGATGGAATTTTTTATCTCGTGAATTAGCGACACAGCCAAGCTTCCCATCAAATTAAATTTTTCACTTCTTTCAATGATCTCTCCGAATTTCAACTTCTCTGTAACGTCTTTTACAATGATGCACAAAAAATTGTCGTCGTAAGTGTCTGCTACTTCCATAGACAAAAAACGCCCACTGTCTTTTATGTTGTAAACGACGATCTTGTTGCTTACTATTTCGTCAAAGTCTATCCTTTCGTCTAATGATTTCAACACTTTTCCTGCATCTTTGCGGTAAGCCTTTTTGTAGTCTAAACACATAAGCTGGCAAGCGGCTTTGTTTATATATTCTATGCGCCTTCTCTTATCCATAAGCAAAATACCTGTATCCACCATGTCTACAAGCTTAAATCTATTGTACAGAAGATCCAAATACGCGTTTACGTCTCGCATAGAATCTAACTCACTCTTTACAAAATTAAGGGTGGAAATGATGCAAAGCTTTCTGCCATCGTCAGAATTCAAAAAATTGTCCACCATCTTAAATCTTAATGTAAAACCATATCTGGAATTCAAAGTAATATCATATATGTTTTCATTCACTTTCTTAGCTTCATTAAGAAAGAAGTTTTTAAAAAAGAAATCGTAATTTCCCCCTATGTCATCGTGATTAAATCCCAATAATCTTAAGAGAACTTTGTTTATATATATCACTTCACCGTCAAAATTCTTTAAAATAGTAAAACTTTTTAATCCATCGACTAAGTCAAATATCCAATCGTAGTTAGGCTCCTTCGATGACCTTATCATTTTGTCCATGATAATTCCTCTTTTCTTTAGTATAAGTTTTAAGGCGACATTTATATATTTTGACATAATTGTCAAAAATCCTTCTTATTTTGACAAACTTTTTCGATATTTTATAAAAAATTTATTATTTGTATATATAAAAAATAAGCCTTATGCCTTTATTGCAGAGCATAAGACTTCACTCAGTATTACCAAACTTTTATGTAATTATTTCCTTTTTTCAAAAGCGCTATAGGGCCTATTGAACTATTCTCCGGCTTTTTTGCATCTAAATAGTCAGTATCCAAAACCAGCTCTTTGCCATCTGGACTTTCATACTCCGCATCCACAATCCGCACTCTTTCCAATGTCTTTGTTGAATGGATATCACCTACAATATTTTCGAATTCATCTGGCAATTGCAGTGAAAGGTAAACTTCATCTCCTTCATCAATTATGGCAAGTTTCGGGTCGAAGTCCTTTTTAACAAGATTGTCTTTTTCTTTCTCAAATGGCTCTGCACCATTGAAGTATGCATTTTTATTGATGTAGACCGGTTGTTCTACGCGTTCAAATTCTCCTAAATCACCAGGTACTTCATTTACCTTTTCAATGTACTCCTCTAAAGACGTCGTGCAATTATTGTAATGGGAAGTCCCAACATTCTCTAATCCTTCTTTTCCTATGAAGATATTGTTGTAAAATCGATCGTCTCCCCCGTATACAAATGCAAATCCTGCAACTTCAGTGCTGTGTGGGAGATGATATTGAGTAGAGCGGTTTAGCACTTTTCTCTGATTCATCTTGCCTGCGATTAGATTGTTTATATACGCTCCGCCTTGTGACATGTTGTCTATGGCGTATTCAGAAGATAATATATTGTGATCAACAAGATACGGCCCATGGCTTACTTCAACAAACACATCCCTGTTATTATTGTAGAACAGATTTTTGCTGACCCTTGTGCCTTGCGCTTCCCAATCCAGCCATAACCCCAATGAGCAATCGTGAATGCGATTATGATGAATCTGCACATCTATAGCCGCGTGTAACTTAATCCCTGCTATCTCATGGCCGTAGAATTCTCTTTTCAGTGCGATGTTGTAAATATGGTTATTGTAAATTTCGCTAAAGACGCCTCCCAAATGTCCGACGATGGCATTTTGTCCACAATCGTAGATCGTATTGTTTCGTATTATATGTGAACCTATCTTTTCTTTAGACCAACCATTCCTCTTTGCATTAAATACCGCTTCCAATTGATACTGGTATCCAGGCTTGTCTTTCCGTATAGAGCGATAATTGTTGCCTGTTGTAGCCTCTTTCCCGATGCTTATAGCGCTGCATTTGGCGTCGTGTATGATATTGTCCTCTATTATCCAACCTTTGCTCCAGTTAGGACCTATAAGCCCAGGCTGGTCTGCTGTTGGAGGTGCCCATGGTGTAGCCGCATGCGCCATCTCAAAACCTTTGACTGTAATATAGTCTATTCCGGTTTCAACAGGATAAAAGCACGATCTCCTGACATTTATTTCCACAAATTCTTCGTTTGGATCAGCACCTTGAAAATTAGCGTAAATCGTCGTCTTCTCCCTGTCTACTTCGGCATACCAAACGTACTTCGTCTGTTCTGCGTTTTTAATAGGCACAATCTTTTGTGTCCAATGATCCAGGACCTCTGTCCTAAGCTGCGGATTAAAAAGATCTTCATAATTTGTGACTTCATAAAATGACATGCCATTTAAGTACACATCTCCAAGGTGCTTCTTTTCATTGACTGTAAGAAGCCAGTCTCCAAAAACTTCCTCTTTGTACGGATTGAATTCTCCAAAAAATGAATTGGGCAGTTGACATCTCCACACGTTTCCTTCAACGCGCTGCCAACTTTGAATCCTCTCTGACCCTTTTATCACTACTTTTTCGCCTTCTGCCGCCTTGTACGTAATCCTTCTTTTGTCGCTTAACCCTTTATACTTTGGTTTAACCCATTCCCTGTATACTCCTTCATGGACTATAATTGTGTCGCCAGCCATTGCAACAGACGCAGCCTTATTTATAGTCAGAAACGGATCTTTAAGCGTTCCTTTCCCTTCATCTGAGCCAGTTTTAGCCACATGGTATTCCATTTTTAAAATCCCCCTCTTTAAACGATTAATTCTATTTTAAGCAAATGCCTATTGATATCTCTACGAAAAAAGTAGTATACTTTAAGACAATATTAGTGTTTTTTTGGGAGGAAGTATTATGGTCTTTTTTCAAAAACACGGTGTAAATGAAAAAGATCTTTTCCGCTTTTTTTCACTTAAAAATTATCAATTTCCATATCATTTTCACAGAGCGTACGAACTGATATGTTTAAATGACGGCCAATTATCGGTCTCTATCGACAAAAAAGAGTACAGGCTTAATAAAAATGATTTAGCTTTTGTCTTTCCCAATCAAATGCATGAATTTAAGACGATCGATTGCTCTGATATAACAATCATCTTGTTTTCTCCAGAACTTATCGGGGATTTTTACATGAATTACAAAGGCATGATTCCTGAAGACAACATACTGCACTTGGATAGTACCATAGACTTCAATAGGCTTAACTCCATCTACAGCAAAAAGAGTTTTCTCTACTCACTGTGCGATAAATTGGTAAATAACACCTTATTCATTCCTTTAAGGCAATCAATTAAAGCAAAAGTTCTATACAAGATGCTGCTTTTCATCGAGCAAAACTATTCAAATGACTGCACATTAAAAAAGGCTGCAGAGCACCTAAATTACGATTATCAATATCTGTCAAAACTATTTATCCAGCAAATGGGCATGACTTTTACGGAGTATCTAAACAACTACCGCATTTCACAATCATGCTACATGCTAAAAAACAGCAACCTTTCTGTAAGTGAAATTGCATTCAATTGTGGATATGACAATTTGCGGACATTTCACAGAAACTTCAGAAAGATGACAAATATGTCTCCGAAAGAATATCGAAAATCAGAGTAATTGGCTGGCTTTTACGCACTAAAAAAGACATACAAAGTAAATTGTATGTCTTTTAAGTTACGCTTCTTCGCTTTGATTTGTGTCATCTACATTTTCGCCATTAAAATACTTCTCAAATTCCTCCGCGTTAAGTTTTTCCTTTGTCATCAAAGCCTGTGCAATTCTATGAAGCTTATCTATATTCTCTTTTAGCAAAGTTTCAGCTTTGCTGTAACACTCATCTATTATCCTCTTCATCTCTTTATCAATATCGTACTGAACTTCTTCGCTGTAATTGCGCGTCCTGCCTAAATCTCTGCCAATAAATATTTCGTCGTTATCAGTGCCAAAAGTCATAGGACCTAATTTCTCGCTCATGCCGTACTCTGTGACCATCTTTCTCGCTATGTTTGTAGCTCTTTCTATGTCATTTTGTGCACCTGTAGATATATCATTTAAGACAAGGCTTTCAGCTACCCGTCCTCCCAGAAGGTGAACAATCTCGTCCATCATCTCAGACTTTGACATATAGTACTTGTCTTCTTCAGGAAGCAGCATCGTATATCCGCCTGCCCTTCCTCTCGGAATGATCGTCACTTCATGGACAGGAGGTGTATTTGGAAGAAGTTTTGCAACAACAGCATGACCTGCCTCATGATACGATACAAGCTTTTTGTCTCTTTCTGATATTACCCTGCTTCTCTTTTCTGGGCCTGCTATGACTCTCGTAATAGCCTCTTCCAGCTCCACCATAGTTATCTGTTTCATGCCCTTTCTGGCGGTAAGAAGCGCAGCTTCGTTCATGAGATTTTCAATATCAGCACCTGTAAATCCAGGCGTCCTTCTCGCCAAAACCTTCAGCGACACATCAGGTGCAAGAGGCTTGTTTCTGGAATGTACTTTTAAGATCTCCTCTCTTCCTTTGATGTCTGGAACACCTACAGTAACATGTCTGTCAAATCTGCCAGGCCTTAAAAGAGCAGGATCAAGGATGTCTGGCCTATTTGTAGCAGCTATGACTATTATGCCTTCATTAACACTAAAGCCATCCATCTCAACCAGCAACTGGTTTAATGTTTGCTCCCTTTCGTCATGTCCGCCGCCTAATCCCGCGCCTCTATGGCGACCGACAGCATCAATTTCATCTATGAAAATTATGCAAGGAGAATTCTTCTTGGCTTGCTCAAAAAGATCCCTAACCCTTGATGCGCCGACACCTACAAACATCTCCACAAAGTCAGAACCGCTTATGCTGAAAAACGGCACACCAGCTTCACCGGCCACAGCCTTTGCAAGCAAAGTTTTACCTGTTCCAGGAGGTCCTACTAAGAGAACGCCTTTAGGTATACGAGCGCCTAAATCTAAAAACTTCTTTGGAAACTTCAAAAATTCTACTATTTCCTGCAGCTCTTCCTTTTCCTCATCGGCACCAGCTACGTCATTGAAAGTGACTCTCCGCTTATCGTCTGTTACCATCTTAGCACGGCTTTTGCCGAAAGACATGACTCTGTTGCCACCGCCGCCTTGTGCTTGTTGCATAAACACATACCACAACACTACCAGTACAGCCACCATAAATAGCGTTGGTAAAAGTGAATACCACCAAGGAGCTCCTTGAGGCGGCTCGCTCTTGACAACAAGCTTATTATCTTTAATGTAGGGCGTCAAGAAATTCATAAACGACGTCACATCAGGCACGTTGCTGCTAAACTCTGTGCCGTCTTTCAGAGTACCTGTAATGCTTGTGCCGGAAATGGTCATCTCTGAAACATTGTTTTTGATAATCTGGCTGTACAGTTCAGTGACATCAATAGCCGCAGGTTGCTTAATATTATCAGTATACAATTGTACCATTGCATATAATGCGATAATTATCAGTATCCATATAACGATACCTCTGATCGTTTTATTCAAATATGGCCCTCCCTTCAAAGCCGTATCACTTAATTTATAATAACATATACCATATAAAAAAACAAATTTTAGCTGTACATTTCAGGTTTCAAAACGCCTATAAAAGGAAGGTTCCTGTACTTTTCATCAAAGTCCAATCCATAACCCACGACAAACTTATCAGGTATCTTAAATCCTACATAATCGACTTTTACAGATGCTTCTCTTCTCTCCGGTTTGTCTAATATTGTGCATATTTTCAGGCTTTTTGGCTTCCTTCCAAGTAAAGTTTCCCTTAAGTAAGACAAAGTCAAACCGCTGTCAATTATGTCTTCCACAATCAGAACATCTTTGCCTTCTATGCTTATATCAAGATCTTTGATTATCTTTACTATTCCTGATGAATGAGTTGAGCTTCCATAGCTGGAAACAGCCATAAAATCAAGTGATAAAGGCAAATCTATGTGTCTTGACAAATCAGCCATAAACATTAAAGCACCTTTTAAAACTCCTACCAACATCAAATTTTTCCCTTTGTAGTCTTTTGTGATTTGCCTCCCAAGCTCTTTTATCTTTTCCTTAAGTTCTTCTTCTGTGATCAAAATTTCATCGATGTCTTTTGATAAATTTTCCATCAAATTTCCTCCTTAATCTTGTTTAATATACTCTATAGATAATATTTTTTTTGTGCTATCACGTACTTTGTACTTTTCAGACATTCTATGTCCCACAATCCACAAAATAGTGCTGCCAATAGCTAATAACGGTATCTTATCCCTCTCCTCTCTTGGGATTTTCTCATCGATAAAATACTCTTTAAGCGTCTTCGTCCCCTTCATGTTTAAAGGCGAGATGCGATCTCCAATTCTCCTATGCCTTACGACCACATCGCCATCAATTAGGTCGGCATCGAAAAGCTTATGGTATCTGCCTAAATTAAGGCTTTCAACTGATTCTCTATCTATTATCTCCGCCTTATATACGCCTAAACATCCACCATCTGTTATGCCGGGAATGTTAAGCTTAACTTCTTTAAAATCTCGTTTTTCATAAAAAGCCCTTTTTCTGAATATAAGATTATTATAACTTTTTATAACTTCAATTTCAAAGGGTAAATCAATTTTCGACGATGTTTGCTTGTCCATAAGATCTAACACATCTTCTACATGCTTAAATGCAAGTTGATTAAGATCTCCCTTTAGTTTCTTGTAGGCCAACCTTATGACCCTTCTTTTTATGGAATTGTGCAATTTTTTTATCTCATCAATTGGGAGTTTTAGCTTTTCCTCATCAATACCAGCAATATCATTAAATATTTTTTCAGACTCCCTATTTAAATAATCTTCATCATCAAGTACGATCTGAGATGTCTTATATAAATTTTCGACCACATCTACTCCAAAGTTTTCTTCCATGTACGGCATCAATTTAAGCCTTATCTTGTTTCTCCTGTACACATCTTTCTTATTTGTTACATCTTCTACAAACTCTAAATTCTTCGAATTAAGGTAGTCAATTATCTCACGCCTTTTCGTCTGTATAAGGGGTCTTATGATGCATCCATTAACCGGCTTTATGCCTACAAGCCCAGTTGTACCAGCACCTCTTAAGATGTTTAAGAGAATTGTTTCGGCTACGTCGTTTTTGTTGTGGGCAATGGCGATTTTGTTTCCGCCAACTTCTTCAAGCACTTTATTAAAAGCACTGTACCTTATTTCCCTTCCGGCAGCCTCCTCAGACAATCCCTTTTCTTCAGCGTATCTTCTGACATCTTCCTTAAATAAAAAAAATGGGATATTTATCCCCTTGCAGAACTCCTCAACAAACAGAGCATCACTATCTGCATCGGCTCCCCTCAGCATGTGATTGACGTGAACCACAAAAAGCTTAAGCTCATACTTTTCTTTTATCTCTAAAAGCAAATTAAGAAGGCAAATAGAATCAGGACCTCCAGATACTCCTATTACGATTTTATCGCCTTTTTCTATCATCTTATACTCTTTTATCGTCTTTTCAAAGCTATCTATCATATATATCCCCTACACCGCCAAAATCATAAGTACAACAAATATCATACCAACTATGAAAAGCATGTAATTTAAATACATTGACGCCTTTTCACTAAAGCAGCCGTTTTTAAAATTGATATACAGTTTATTTATGTCATACGTGCCATTAAGCGCCTTCATTATGGCAATATAAAACTTTCCAAGCCTTGCTCTTGATTGCTTTAGCACTTCTCCTATCGTATGGTAATCGTGTCTAAATGTCTTGCCCATTACAAGGCACACAAAAAGCATCCCTGCTTCAAACGACAGATACCCAGAATCTGCTTTTCTTAAGCCAACTTTCCAACTGGCTCTGTCGAATTCAGGCGTAAATTCTTTTACGGTATCATCTTTAGCAGATGTTGAACCGTAGTCGATAAGCACTATACGCTTTTTTATCTCATCTACCATGACATTGGATGGTTTTAAATCTGTGTAAAAAATGCCTAATCGCTTTAATCCAATCAAAGCATCTAAAATTTCAGCAAATATGTATGAAGCACTCTCCAAATCAATGCCCGATTTAATCAATCTATCAAGGCTATATCCCTCTATGTATTCCAAAACTATATAATGATACATTTTATTATACAATAATGCATCATCTAAATCAAATACACGTGGAGCAAAATTGCAATTTTTCAATGACGTCAACACTTTGTGCTCTCTCGTTATGCTTATTAAGTCTTCACTTATCTTAAGCGCATATTTTGAATTCTCATCGTCGTGCACAAGGTATACGTAAGCTACACCGCCATGGCCAATTTTTTTCTCGACTACGTATTTCCGCCCATTGTGTATGCCTGTCAAAACATAGCCATTCTCAAGCATCAACCGATACCTCTTATAGATTCAACTTTTGCGTCAAAAAGCGATGCAGCCAGCCTTATCGCATGGTAAGTAGGGGTATTTCCACCGGCCTTTAAGTTTTTAAGACGAACTTCTATATCATTTATCTTCGATGTAAATGGGCATATAACCTTTGCATAAGCGTCATCGCCATCCGGAAATCCTATTAGGCAAAACTGGCTTTTGCCCTTTCTCGCTTTCATAGTGCTTAGAAGATCGCTTATTCCATTCACCGCTTTTTTCAATTTTCTTGCCATGCTTCCACTTAAGTCCAGCAAAATTGCACATCTTATGTCTGAAATATCCAAAAGTTTATCGATGTATTCTACGATTTGAGACCGCAATACAGGATGGAGTCCTTCTATGTTTTTCCCTATTAGTTTCATCAATTCGCTATCTAACGTATCGTATAAAGTTTTTTCGGCTGATTTTTGCGTCACCGCCGATAAAGACCTTATAAAGTCATCTGAGTAAATTATGTCATACACGCCGCCACCGGAACTTGCAATATCTTTTATCTCCTTTATGGACAAATTGCCATCGTCTACGATGCCTATGGAGCTTACTCGAATTCCCTTTCTAAATGCCAAAAAAGCTGCATCCGCCGGATTTCCACCAACGTTTGATTTGCCGTCTGTAACGACGATTATCTGGTTTATCAAAATCTCCAAAATCAAATCCCTCCATAAGATTTTTTATTATTTTTGCCATCTTATGGAAGGATTATTCAATTCACAATCGCCTTTTCCAAACTTTTACCGTAAGCACTGTCATGTCGTCTTTAGGCTTGTTTTCACAAAGTTCAAGACATTTCTTCATTATAGCTTCAGCCATGTCCTGAGGATCTTTCATATCAAGATTTCTTAAAAATCTTGCCATGCTTTCTTCTTTATTGCCATCAAAGCAGTCTAATACACCGTCTGTCGTCAAAATTACAAAGTCACCGTCTTTTAACTTCCTATCGTGGATATCTGCATCGACGTCTTCCAAAATACCGATGGGCAATGAACTGGATTCAATCACATCCACATCTTTTCCGCTCTTTATAAACGTGGCTGAGGCGCCGATCTTTATAAACTCCGCATCTCCCGTAAACAAATCTATAAATGAAATATCGACTGTTGAGAACATCTCCTCTGCTGACCTTAATGCCAGAATAGAATTTATAGTTTGTACAACCAATCCTTTGTCGAATCCCGCCTCAATGAATCTTTCCAGCAAAGATATTGTCGTACTGCTTTCAGAAGCTGCTCTATAGCCGAAGCCCATTCCATCGCTTAATGCTGCCATGTACTTTCCGCCTTCTAACTCCATGAAAGAATACGTGTCACCAGATATTTTGTTAGCGCTTTTACTGATTTTGCTAATGCCTGTGGAAACTTGATAGCTTTCAGCTCTCGTAAGAGTTAGGCTGCATCGCCCTTTATTGTTTATAGAGCACAAAGTATTTTTCCGCTCGTACTTCTCCCCCATAATCTCAGATACGGCCGGGATAACTTTTTTCTCGCATTCTTTAGCTGCATAACAGGCTTTCTTGTATATCTTTATCACCACATTTCCGTCTCCCGCATCATATACTATGGCATCGTCTACATGTATGCCCCTTTTATCCAATTCTACAAGCAGATACTGTTCAAGATCGTCTTTGAAAGTGATGTCCATGCTTATATCGTCAGCCATGTTTGATATAACAGACGAAATGCCCTTCAACTGATTTGAGACAATGTTTTTAGCGTCTTTAAGCCTTTCCCTCCACTGCATGTTTATCTTATAAAGCATGAGGTTGTGTTTTGTGCAGTTAAGAAGCTCTGGAAATCTTATGCACTTTTTGTAAAGCTTATTGCCTTCTACATTGCCTGTGCCTTCCAGGCTTTCTACCAAATCAAACATGCTTTTATACGTAAAATAAAAGTCTTTATCCCAGCACATTTTGTACATAGCACAATCAGTACAAGTCTTATTGGCTATTTCTTCAAAAAGATATGATATGTCCTTGTGATCTAATATCTTTTCATTGGCTTTTTTAAAGCTTTTCCCTAACTCGTCAAACACTTCAGCATATTCTTTTAATTTGTCAGTCACCACTTCTTTTAGCTTTACGCTGTAGCTTCGCTGTAGCAAATTTTTATCGCCTTTTACAATTGACACAAGATGATCTAATCTCTTTTTAGGGACAGATAAAAACATTAAAGAAGCTAAGGCAAAATCGTAAGGGCTGATGATCATATTTGCAAATCCATTGACATAAAATGTCATAATGGCAGCAGCGGTGAAAAATCCCAAAGTGATTCCCAATCTGCCAAGTTTTTTCATGCTTCCAGACAAAAGCCCTGTAAATCCGTATAAGCCTACAGATGTAGGAGTATTTGTAAGAGCGAGGCTTCCAATAAGACCAATGGTAGTTCCTACGCTGGCACCTGTGCCAACACCACCTATGTATGAACTAATCAGTATAGTAAGTATGCCAAATGAGCTATTTAAGTTAAATCTCCACACCTTTATATTGTCAAGCCCCAAGATGAAAATGCTAAGCAGTATGCACAATGATATGATTTCTTCGTTTGATATGACTTTTCTGTTTGCGCTATTTAAAAGCAAAATTGCTTGATTAAATATGAATACCATCAACATGGCTATGACAGATTCGTAAATAGACGTCATTACATCAAACAGCAAAAATCCGTACGCTTTGCTGTAGATGAGATCTACTAAAAGCAGCGAGAAAAATGTTATCAATGCCACTTTAAAGATGTTTTTGCTTTTAACTTTTAATAGATGCTCAAAAGCCAATATCAGAGCCAAAACGATTAGATACTTGATGCTGTTGACACCAGGTAAAGACAATACTCCAAGGTAGACTCCAATTCCTGACAAAAAGTACTTTCTCTTTTGCATTAAGAGAGCAGCAAAATACGCCACACCAAACGGGATAAGGTTGTCCATTATTTGCGCGCGGCCAATGACAAAGCCTATCAATGCAAAAATCAAGGCATTGAATATAAATCTCATATTGTCTTTTTGCAATTTTTCATTGCTTTCTTTCCTTCCTATCCTTGAGTAAGGAAGAATATCAGCACTCTGCATATTTACCACCACCATTTTTTTGATATGATTATATCATCCAATATAAGGTAAAATTTGTAAATATATGGTGGTGCCTCAAATTTTTTTGACGACATTTTATATAAATAAAATAAAAAAAGCTACAATTTTGTAGCTTCCCTCGTAATATTCAAATTTGGTGACCCCGACGGGATTCGAACCCATGTTACCGCCGTGAAAGGGCGATGTCTTAACCACTTGACCACGGGGCCTAAGACATATCATATTTTATCATATTTTGTAGATTTGTCAACAATCAAATTTATCCTTATCTATCTTACTCCGTAAAATATGTCAATAAATTCTCCATTAGAAATCTCGCCTACAATATTATGCTTATCTTTAAGGTAATTTACTACATCGTAAATGTCTATTTTTGCTTCATGATGGCTTCCTCTTTGCCTGTGAGATTCGGCAACTTTCTCCTTGCCTATATCATTAAGCTCTGTTATCAATATCTTACCGCCTTTTTTCAGTACTCTCACCATCTCGTCAATGGCAACCTTATAGTCTTTCATGTGATGCATTGCATTGTAAGATGTGACAACCCCAAAAGATTCATCAACAAACGGCATCTTATGCGCATCACCATGTACAAACAAGACTTTGCCTTCCACATCTTCATTGCTGATGATTTCTTTAGCTTTTTTAAGCGTGTCAATATTGTACTCTAATGACACCACATTGTAGCCGTATCTGGCCAATGCATAAGCCATACGGGCTCTACCAGTACCTACATCCAGTGCAAACACATGGCCTTCACCCAATAGATCTAAAGCCCGTTTTAAATCTGATTCTATATCAATTGACAATTGTATCACCTCTAATGTTATTCTACAGCATATCTACAGCTTTTTTCAACTTATCAGCAACTTCAGATGCTATTTTAGACAATTTTTCATCGTTAGAAGGTAATGCCTTTAAAGGATCAATTGACGATACGACTACACCGCCATCACTCTTTTCATACACAATCACATTGCAAGGCAGCAAAAGCCCTATTTCGGGGTTAATGTTTAATACTTCGTATGCATAGGTAGGGTTACATGCACCGAGTATGACGTAGTTCATCATGTCCTTGCCTATTTTCTTTTTTATCGTATCTTTCATATCAATCTCTACCAATATTCCAAATCCTACGCTTTTCAAGGCTTCTTTAGCCTTTTCCACAGCTTCAGCAAATGAATAAGCCACTTCTTTAGTAATGTCAAGATCCATACTTCACACTCCTTTCTGACTTTTCCACATTTCTGTACTTGCACATATAATAGCATTCCCTGTTTCTCTTTGAGTAATTACAGTCATCTGTCCTTTCAAAAGTTTCAGGAAATTTGACATTCGATTCTTTCTCAAAAAATTCTACCGCTTCTTCTATTGATATCCTTGTGCATTTCTTGCAACATCTGGCACCACCAGCTTCACCGATGCTTTTAAGGGCATTTGCAACAGCTAAATGAGCCTTAGTCCTTTTAAGAGGTGTAAGAGGTGTCGCTTTGTAAATGACAGAAATAGCAACACCGATTCCAACACCTGCACCACAGGCACCATAATAGCCGCATGCTCCGCCAGGTATCTCTTTCCCACGATTTATTGCCTCTAAGATATCCTCATCAGAAGCTTTTCCTGTCAAATTTTTGTAAGCAGTGACTATTGCTGCAGGAACCAATGCATGATGTTCTGGCCCATGCATTGGTATCCTACTGTCTGACATGATATTTTCCACGATTTCCATAGGATCTTTAGAATCCGTAGACAGGCAATAATCCTTTATGACCTCAACGCCGTCCTTTGCGTGACATTTGTCGCAAACGTAGTGCCCATCCGTACAGTGGGCAAGAGTTAATTCTTCTGTACCACAGTATTCGCATTTTTTCAATACTGGCTTTTCTAAATACATGAGCGGCTTCCCGCATATCATGCAATTTTCCATGTACTTTGTTTCGCAGCACTCCATCATTATCTCCTTTCATACTTTTTAAAAGTATGCAAAATCACAGCTCTTGTATATACCTTTCTGCGCTTATAGCAGCGGTAGCACCATCACCAGCCGCAGTGACCACTTGCCTTATCTTTTTATCTCTTATATCACCAGCGACAAATACGCCTTTCACATCGGTCATTAGATCCTCATTCGCTTTGATGTATCCGTACTGATTTAGCTCAAGCATTCCTTTAAATAGATCTGTCTTAGGTGTAAGGCCGATGTAGACAAACACACCATCGATTTCTATATCTTTAAGCTCACCAGTCTTTAAGTTCTTGTACGTCAGCGACTTAAGCATTCCATCTCCATTTGCCTTTACAACGTGAGATTCCCAAATAAAGTCTATCTTAGGATTGGTAAAGGCTTTTTCTTGCAGCACGTTTGAAGCTTGTAAATTATCAAATTCGTGTATAACCGTAACTTTGTCGGCTATGTTTGCAAGGTACAATGCTTCCTGAATAGCAGAATTGCCTCCTCCTATTACAGCTACGTGTTTTCCTTCATACATTGCTCCATCGCATATTGCACAATAGTGAATGCCTTTTCCTCTGAATTCAGCTTCACCTTCTGCTGGAAGTTTTCTTGGCTGTGCGCCCATAGCTATTATAACCGCTTTAGGATAGTATATTTTGTCCTCTGTCCTTACAAATTTCTCATCATCAGTAAGCTTAATCTCGAATACTTCTTTTAAATCGTCAATGATTGCCCCAAAGCTTTCCGCCTGTTTCCTCATGTTTTCAGTCAGTTTCTTTCCTTCAATCTGCCCTTCTGTTCCAGGATAGTTTTCTATATAATACGTGTTGGCTGCTTGCCCACCTGTAGTTGCTTCATCTATGACGACTGTCTTTAAGTTTGCTCTTGCTGAGTACAAAGCAGCCGTAAGACCTGCAGGTCCGCCACCCATTATGAGAACATCGCATTCCACCTTCTCTGGTTCTCTGTCCAAAAGTGAAAAACCTATCACCTTTTCTACTGCCTTGCGAAGATCTGGCTTTGAAATATATCCATTTAATCTCTCACCAGTTTCTTTGCCGTCTTTGAAAAACAAAAGCGTAGGGCTTCCTTTTACGCCAAGGCTTAACGCAAAGTCCTTATTGCCTTGCCTGTATATCTCTACAAATTCCATGTGATCTTTGTATACCTCGGCTAATCTGTGAAATATCGGTTTTAGTTGAGCACATGGTGGACAATCAGTAGAATAAAAGTCTACAACAACTGGTTTCTTAGAATTCAAAACAACCTCTTCAAATTCATTAGCATTTATTTCTCTTACCATAAATACATCCTCCTTAAAATTTTTAATCTTGAATTAAGACTTCATCCTTGTAATATTCGATACCTAATTGATACAGTTTTGTTATATCTCTACAATCAGGAGATAATACACTGCCATTTCTTTCATTGGCGACGACTCCACAGCCTCCGCCGCAAACTAAGCTTACAGGGCATTCTTTGCACTGTGGTATATTCAAGACATTTCTCTCTTTCCACTGTAATACTTTATCATCAAAAATCCTTCTCTCAGGATAAAAAGTACCTAAGCGATAATCTTTCCTGCCACAGCTTGCAGTGCATCCGTATATATCACCGTATAAATCGTAAAGCCATTCTTTTTTGCCTGCTGGGCAAGTATCAAAAGTTGGAGAATACATAGTCCCTGAAACAAGGATATTCCTCATGCCTTTAAAATCTGGTTTATGGAATTTTTTCAGTATAGGATACTTTTTAGACATCTCTACAAATGTAGCCCACTGTTCTACTTGTGACATAAGGCTTTGATGGTTTAGAGAACATTCAAAAAGCTCATAATTTCTGCCTATCTGCGTCTTGAATTTATTGCCATCCAGATGGAGATACCCTTTTTTATCAAGAATTTCTGCCAACTCCGGCAGATAAGAATAATTGTCTTTATCCACCACAACCCTTAAATTCACAGGCATATCATTCTCGATTAGGCTGTCAATTCCCAATAGAATCTTTTCAAAACTATCTCCACCGCCTAATAGCTTTCTTCGCCTGTTGTGAATTTCTTTCGGCCCATCAAGAGTTACCTGTATTTCTTTCACATTTCCCTTTTTAAGGATATCTATATACTCTAATACATTGTAACCATTAGTAACTGCAGCTATCTCATAGCCGTACAGTTTGCTCTTTTCTACAATGTAATTAATGATGTCTTTTTGAACATCTGTATCTATAAAAGGCTCTCCTCCAAAGAGCGTAATGTACGGCTTTACCTTCTCCAATTTAAACCTATCATTTATATCATCAAAAAAGGCATCAACAGCCTCTTTCGTTATTAAATCTTTCTTTGTCGGTATGCCTCTTTCATAACAATAGATGCAAGAAAAATTACATCCGTATGTTGGCACAAGCAATATTTGTGTCGGCGATTCATCCATTATTTCCTTAAATTCTTCGTACGCTTCTTTTATCCTTATATCCTCATGCTCTTTTTCTTCATATATATAGCCTCTATCAATTACATAATCGAGAAAATCGATGTCGTAAACATCCTTTCCCGATTTTATGTCATAAAGCTTATCTACCTCATCTTTTGAAGCAATATCTGAACTGCCTGATAGCAGATTTAAAATAATAAAATTATTTTTCTCTTCACTAAAAGGCAGAATCATGTTATACTTACTAAAGTACAATAAAATCACTCCTTAATTTATGCGGTAGAAGATCTACCGCATTTTTTTAGTCATGGCAACCTACAACCAGCTTCGATGACTTTGAGCAGCATTGTGCTACGCTGCTATTTTGTGTTGTGCAGCAATTTGAATTTTTATTTGTTACAGCTTTCACCTAAATCACCTCCTTTTAATGCAAGATATCTACCTTTTAATACCTTTGATCGTTATACTTGCAACAGGATAACCGTTTTTCATGTATTCACGCTTTTTAAGATATTCTATCTCTTTAAATCCAGCATTGTTTATGGCTTTTATATATTCTTCTTCCGGAATAGCTCCGCCAAAGCAATCAGCCCAAGCTTCAGGGTCATTTACAATCTCATCTGGAAGTCTGTCTTTTGATACAACGTCTGAAACGACAAATCTCCCACCAGTCTTAAGAACCCTGTAAATCTCTTTATAGACTTTCTCTTTGTCTTTTGCATGATTTATTACGCAGTCGCTTATGACAACGTCAAATTTTTCACTTTGAAGTGGTATGTTTTCTACATCCCCTACGACAAATTCAGCATTTTTTACATTAAGCTTCTTTCTGTTTTTTTCTGCTTCTTCGATCATCCTCTCAGTAAGATCGAGACCTACTGCAATTGCTTTTTCACCTATTATCTTCGCAGCATTTAAAACGTCATTTCCTCTGCCGCATCCTAAATCAAGGACATTTTCTCCTTCTTTTAAATCTGCCAAAACGATATTTTTACCGCCACAGCTTAAATTGTCCTCTTCTTCAGCTAATTTTTCATATCTATTTATTATGTTTTCTTTCGCTTCCATCTCGTCACCACCTTTTACCAAAGACATATCCCCTATATAGGGGGTGGTACTAAATGATAGTATACCACAATAATTTAACAAAGTAAATACAAAACAAAAGAAAGAAAACGAATTTTATATTTAAATCTATTGTGTGGAATATTAGAATGTGGAGGTGTTTTTATGAAAATAACGGCCGTATTTCCTACTCAAGATATGGCAAGCGCGTTAGTCGACAGTTTAAAAAAGATGGGTTTCGATCGAAAAGACATGATCATAACAGACATGAAAAAATCTGTGCAGGATATGGATTTTATGGTTGACAACGCTATAGATATAAAGTCTGAAAGAGAAGGCTTAGGTGAAAAAAGACCTTATACAGACTTCTATACAGATGACGTTGACTCCGGAATTCTCATTACAGTCGAAGCACCTAAGAAAGAACTGTCTAAAATAAGAGAGACAATGGAACAATGTGGTGCCACAAACATAATCCAAAAGTAATCTAAGGTGGGGATATGTTTATTCCCACCTAATTTCTTTGATGTTTTATTATCATTTACGTATTGCACGCAAATTCATCATATAGTATACTATGTACAAATATGGAGGGAGTGTTTTTTATGAGTGAACAAAAGGCCATAATATCCGTAATTGGTGTCGACAGAGTGGGAATAATCTACAATGTATCAAAATTGTTAGCAGAAAACAACATCAATATCTTAGACATCAGCCAAACAATATTAAAAGACATCTTCACAATGATCATGATAGTTGATATAAAAAATTCTACAAATGACTTTAACATATTAAAAGAAGAACTTAAAAATTTAGGCGAAAATCTTGGAGTCAAAATCGACATTCAGAAAGAAGACATATTTAGAGCAATGCACAGATTATAAACCTAATTGTTTTAACTGAAAGGAATGATTGAAATGGGCTTTGCTTTTGAAGAAATAGAAGAAACTATAAGGATGGTTCAATCGGAAAAGCTCGATATAAGGACCATAACCATGGGCATAAGTTTAAGAGATTGTTCAGGAGATAATGCAAACAAAATCGCTGAAAAGATCTACGATAAAATAACAAGAAAAGCCGAAAATCTCGTAAAGGTAGCCGAAGAATTGGAATCTGAATTTGGCATCCCCATTGTCAACAAGCGCATATCTGTGACGCCTATAGCCATCGTTGCAGACAATATTAAAAAAGATGAGTTTATTAAAATAGCTTCGTCACTTGATAAAGCTGCAAAAAATGTAGGCGTAAACTTTATAGGTGGATATTCCGCTTTAGTACATAAAGGATTTACAGATGGCGACCTAAACCTTATAAATTCAATTCCCCAGGTTCTTAGTGAGACAGAAAGAGTTTGTTCATCTGTAAATGTAGCGACGACTAAAGCAGGCATAAACATGGATGCGGTAGCTTTGATGGGAAAAATCATAAAAGATACAGCGTATCGAACAAAAGAAAATGACGGCATAGGTGCTGCAAAGCTTGTAGTATTTTGCAACGCACCTGAAGACAACCCGTTCATGGCAGGCGCTTTTCACGGCGTCGGTGAAGGAGAATGCGTCATAAATGTAGGTGTAAGCGGACCTGGCGTGGTATTAGCAGCACTTTCAAAACTGCCAAAAAGTGCAGATTTCGGTCAAATATCTGAGACCATAAAAAAGACGTCATTTAAGATCACCAGAGCTGGTGAACTCATAGGGCGTCTTGCAGCGCAAAGATTAAATACATCATTTGGAATACTTGACTTGTCTTTGGCTCCGACACCAGAAATAGGTGACAGCATAGCAAACATACTTGAATCAATGGGACTTTCAAAATGCGGTTCACATGGCACTACGGCTGCACTGGCTCTTTTAAACGACGCCGTAAAAAAAGGCGGTGTCATGGCATCATCGTACGTTGGCGGATTAAGTGGTGCATTCATACCTGTAAGTGAAGATGCCGGAATGATAGAAGCTGTTGAAGCAGGCGCTTTATCAATAGAAAAACTTGAAGCCATGACGTGTGTATGCTCGGTTGGGCTTGACATGATTGCAATTCCAGGTGACACGCCCTATGAGACCATATCAGCCATAATAGCCGACGAGATGGCAATAGGCATGATAAACAAGAAGACGACCGCTGTAAGGATTATCCCAGCTCCCGGCAAAAAAGAAGGTGACTATGTGGAATTCGGCGGTCTTTTAGGCCATGCACCTGTTATGAAAGTAAACAGTTTTTCTCCAAAAGATTTTATAGAAAGAGGCGGCAGAATCCCTGCACCGCTTCACAGCCTAAACAATTAGTGATAAGCATGAAATAAATTTTCATGCTTTTTTTGTGTCACAAAATACAGTTCTGATGTGTTTATATAATGTAAGTCTCATGTGGGAGGTGTTCAAAATACTCGATTCATTCAAAGATATCTTTGACAAATACTACTTTAAGATCTGCCGGCAAATAGCTCTCATCATAAATGATGATGACAAAGCACAGGATATTGCACAGGAAGTCTTCATCAAATTGATTAAAAACCCTCCCCACGATGATGAAAATATAGGAGGCTGGTTATCGAAAGTGGCTATCAATCAAGCACTAAACTTCATCCGCTCAGAAAAGAACCTTAAGTCAAGGGAATTAAAAGTATATCAATTTAACGATGATTTTGCATCACCAGAGGATATAGCAATTGAAAAAATAGAGATGGATAAAGTGAGAAAAGTTTTGTCTAAAATGGATAAGCGAGACATGCTTTGTCTCGTGCTGAAACACTCAGGCTACAATTATGAAGAAATTTCCATATCACTTGGAATAAAAAAATCATCCGTCGGAACAACAATAGCAAGAGCACACAAAAAATTCAAAGAGCTTTATGAAAAGGAGGTGTAGCATATGTGCTTCGATGAAGGGACACTGCAATCATACTTAGACGGTGAAATAGATGAATCACTAAAAGAACAGATAAAAAATCATCTTGATACATGCGAAAAATGTTCAGTCAAGTTTAATGAGCTTAAGAATTTAAATAGCTTTTTAGATAAAACTTTAAAGACGAGTTCTATCGATCTCAATGAAGCATGGGAAAATCTAAATAAAAAGGTTAAAAAAGAAGAAAGAGGTGTATTCAATATGTTTAGAAAGTACAAAAAGTATATAGCATCAGCCGCTGCGGCAGCAGTAATTACAGCGTCAATAGCATTGCCTCCTGTGCAAAAAGCGGAAGCCGAGATTTTAAGCTTGTTTAGACTTAATAATTTTAAAGCCGTAACAATAACACCAGGTGATTTATTAGATATAAAAAGCAAGTTCTATCAGGCAGGAAATAATGAAATCGACCTAAAGCAGTACGGCGATATTAAAGTAATTGGTGACTATGGTACATCCAAAGAATTCAACAAAAATGACTTAAATGAAATAAAATCTTATGTTGGCTACAATTTTAAAATTCCTCAAGATGTAAATGGTAATAATATGAGTAACAGCATCTATGTACAAAAAGGTCAAACTGTTGAATTTAAATTAAATGTAGATAAGATAAACAACCTCATAAAAACATTCGGAGGAAATGAGCTGCTGCCGGAAAACTTAAATGAAAAATCATTTAAAATAGTTTTAAGCAATAGAGTGCATATATCTTTCACAGATAAAAATGAAGCAGATTCTCCAAAAAATATAAGCTACGGACTTGATATAATGAAAACCCCTGAGATAATTGTACCAGATGGTGTCGATATTGATGCGGTAAGAGATGCTATCATAAATATGCCGTTTATTCCAGACGACATTCGAAATCAAATAGCCAGCATAAAAGACTGGAAAAGCACCATACCAGTGCCTATAACAGACAAAGATACCGCAAAAAATATAACAATAAATGGAAATGACGGAATCGTAGTCTCAAGAAATTCAGGAGATCCCAATAACTCAGAAGTATTTTCATACCTTGCATTAAATGATAATGGTGTAATATATTTGTTCAGTGGAAATGATATTTCACCAGACGAGCTTATAAAAATAGCAGAATCCATGAGGTGATGAAATGATACTTGAAACGCAGAACCTTACAAAACAGTTTGATGGTAAAGGCGGATTTAAAGATGTAAATATTTCTATCGATAGCGGAATGGTTTTTGGATTTCTCGGTCCAAACGGCGCCGGAAAAAGCACGTTTGTAAAAACTATGGTGGGGCTTTTATACCCCACCTCTGGTTTTGCTTGGATCAATGGCTTTCCCATCGGCACTATAGAATCAAAAAGAAAAATTGGATTTCTTCCTGAAAACTTCAAGTACTACGACTGGATGACAGGAAAAGAATTGATGAAATTTCATGCAGAATTATACAAGATGAAAAAAACAGATAAAAAAATTGAAGAGCTTCTTGATCTGGTTAAGCTTAAAGGGCATGAAAATAAAAAAGTAAAAAATTACAGCAAAGGGATGCAGCAAAGGATAGGACTTGCCATTGCTCTTTTAAATGATCCGGAAGTAATCTTTTTAGATGAACCCACATCAGCCCTTGATCCTGTTGGGCGCATTGATGTAAGAGAAATAATAAAAAGGCTAAAAGATGATGGTAAAACAGTCTTTTTAAACAGCCACTTATTAAGTGAAATCGAAATGATCTGCGACGAAGTCGCAATTATAAATCACGGGCATGTGATAGCTGAAGGAAAGCTTAAAAACCTATTAAGCAAAAATACCTATGTAGAGATGGTTATATCAGATTATAATAGCGAATTAATCGAAAAGATTTCTAAGTTAGCATATGACATTGTATTTAAAGATGGCAAACTTACATTTAAAGTAAAAGACAAAGACAGTATCCCTAATATCGCAAAAACTGTCGTAGATTCCGGCGCAAAACTGTATCAATTGGATTCAAAAACGAGTTCATTGGAAGATCTGTTTATAAATATAGTTGGAAAGGATGAGGATGTATGCTGACAATGGCAAAATACACCATTAAAGAGATGATTAAAAAGCGTGCATTCCTCCTAATTGCAATACTTACAGTAGGATATCTCTTTATTTATGGCTATGGATTAAGCTTAGCTTTTGATGGCAACAATCAAGTTATAAATAATACGCCAGATGTAGCTAAGATATTGCTTGAATCACAGCTTCTTTCAATTGGACTCTATTTTTCAAATTTTATAATAGCTTTTTTGATAGTTCTGACATCAGCAGGAGCTATTTCAGGCGATGTAGAAAGTGGAGCTATATATGCAGTGCTGGCAAAACCAATAAAGCGGCATGAATACGTACTTGGCAAATTTATCGGCCTTCTCACAATTATTGTTGTCTACAGCACATTGTTATTTCTTTCAATAATTGGACTTAATATAGCTTTTGGGACAAAAATATACTTAGGATTAGGGAACGTCTTCCGGGCATTATTCTTTTTTAACCTTGGTCCAGTAGTCCTTTTATCTTTAGTAATCGCCTCAAGTTCAGTAATGTCAACTGTAAATACAGGTATATTAGCAGTGATGGCCTATGGTATAGCAATGATAGGCGATGTTCTGGAACAGTCCGGAGCAGTATTTTCGAATGCATCAGCGCAATCTCTTATAAACATAGGCATCATAACCAGTTTAATCTTACCAACGAATGTAATATTCCGAAAGATGAACGCTGTACTCCTTACTCAAAATACAGGTTTAATCTTCATCACTCAAGGACCTCTTGGTGGCACCTCACAGCCAAGTCCTATTATGTTTGTGTACATCGCCTTGTATATCTGTTTTTTGCTTTATTATGGAACAAAGAAATTTGAAAAAAGAAATTTATAGCCGTTATAAAATCAATCCCAGCCCTATAGCGATTATCTCTGCAACATTCATAATCAAAAAGTTTTTAACAGACAATGGAAATGTATCTTTCTTTGTCTGGACTTTATAAAATTTTCTTATGTTTTTATTTACAGGTACAAATGTCAACAATACAATAAGCGCCAACAAAGGCAGCACCTTTAAAATCACAAGGACCACAATGTCAATGTATGAAATATAGTATAAAGCCTTAAACAATTTTAGGGCTTTTTCTTTTCCTATGTAGATAGGCAGTGTATAGCGCCTGTTTTCTAAGTCGTCCTCAATGTCGCATATATTGTTGGCCAGCATTATATTAGCAATTCCCATCACCGCTGGCAACGATGTAAAGAAAATTTTTAGTACAACAGATATATCAAACCATACATTGAAAATGCCATCGCTGTATGTAACATAAGCTATATTTTTGTCGTATACATGGATAAAAACAGATAAAAATACAATCACAAATCCCATAAAAAAGCCTGAAAAAATCTCCCCTAATGGCATCCTGGATATTGGTATGGGCCCAAATGAATACAAAATACCAACTGCAAATGACATCATGCCAATCAAAAGCACTACTAAATTTGTGCGCAAATAAAGTATAAATCCTGAAACAGACGCTATAAGAAGAAGTACAAGTATAGTTATTAAAACGGTTGACTCAGATAAATTATCCCTTACAATTGCGTTGTGTTTCTCATAATTATACCCGTGAGTTTTATTTGCCTTTTTGTAGTCCATATAGTTATTAATTGCGGTAGTAACCATATCAAACGAGATGAGTGATATAAACATAATTAAAAAATTAACAACTTTGAATTCATGAAAAGCGTACAATGCATATACAGTTCCCAGCATAAACGGTGTCACGCTGGCAGCCTTCGTCTGTATCTCCACTAATTTTAAAAAACTCCTTACTGTCATTTTATTTCCACTTCCTCCTTTTTCCCTTGTGATTTTATTTTAACATCAAATCACAATTAAAAAAATACTAACATTTTTAATCATCTTAAATTTTTCAATCCATCCACACAATATCCATATTCTTTCCAATTACAATTACGGCATATACCATTCATAATATCCTCGGTCATAAATAATTTTATATTAGCCATAATCTCGCTATATTTCATTGATTCTCCAGGTTTTATGTGAATGCTTTCGAGCACAGCATCATCCATTTCTTTAATGCTGTCTTTATGATGTTCATTTTTGCACACACCAGAGAAATTATTTGGGCATTGCTCGCAAATGTTATCCACATTATCCACAAGCTTTATAAACACATCACCGTCATTTTTAAGCTTTTTCACGATTTTATCCATGTTTTTGATAAATTCTTCATCATATCCTAAGCCTTTAAAGCCTAACATACACAAAAGATGGTGCCCTCTTATAATCATGTAAAAACCTCCTAAAATTCGCATAATAAAATAATACACAATGATTATACTACATTTTAAGGAGTGATTTTATGATTAGAAAAAGCAAAAAATATTATAAGGAACCTATTGAAAAGCACGAAACAGCCTCATGGGCGAATATTAAAGAAAATGCCAGCAAAGCAAAAGTACCTATTCCAAATGAGATAGAAGTCATAAATGCTAAAGAATGGGTAGATGAAAACGAAAAGTAAAAGTATGGCCTCATTAAGCTGAGGCCATACTTTTTAAAGTTGGGAAAGAGCCTTATACATTTCAAATCTCTCTTTTGCGTCTTTCGAAGACTCATCATACAGTTTTTGTGCCAAATCAGGGAAAAGGGTCTCCAATGACGAATACCTTATTTCGCCTTTTAAGAAGTCTATGTAAGGCGCCGTCGGTTCTTTCGAATCTAATATGAATGGATTTTTACCTTCGGCTTTAAGCTCTGGATTGTACCTATAAAGATGCCAATACCCTGTATCCACAGCTTTTTTCTCTTCTTTAATGCTTGTACCCATTCCTGATTTTATCCCATGATTTATACATGGCGAATAAGCGATTATAAGTGAAGGTCCTTTGTATTTCTCCGCTTCAGCAATCGCCCTGACTGTGTGGTTCATGTTTGCCCCTAAAGCGATTTGTGCCACATAGACGTATCCATAGCTCATAGCCATTAATCCCAAATCTTTTTTCTTTATCTTTTTCCCAGATGCCGCAAATTTTGCAATAGCTGCCGTAGGCGTAGATTTTGACGACTGACCGCCGGTATTGGAGTAAACTTCAGTATCCAGCACAAGCACATTTACATCTTCCCCAGATGCCAACACATGATCCAATCCTCCAAAGCCTATATCATAAGCCCAACCATCACCGCCTATTATCCAGTGGGACTTTTTGACAAGATAATCTTTCAGTCTGTATATTTCCTGTACTATTTTATTTGATTTTAAGTTTTCACGGCTAATTATATTTACAATTTTACTTGACGCAAGTTGAGATGCTTCACCATCGTCCTTATTGTTTAACCAATCTACAAAAGCATCTTTCAACTCATCAGGTATCTGAGTTTTAAGCGCTTCAGAGATCAATTCTCCAAGCCTCTGCCTTATCTTCTTATTTGCGAGGTATATACCGTATCCGTACTCCGCATTATCCTCAAAAAGAGAATTTGCCCACGCAGGTCCTTTGCCTAAATCATTAGTTGTATATGGTATTGATGGTGCGCTTCCACCGTATATTGACGAACATCCTGTTGCATTTGCTATTATCATCCTATCGCCAAACAATTGTGTCAATAGCTTTATGTAAGGAGTCTCTCCGCATCCAGGGCACGCTCCATTGAATTCAAATAGAGGCTTAGAAAATTGGCTTCCTTTCAGAGTAGTCTTTTCCATCACATTATCTTTTGGCTTAATCTTTACAGCATACTCCCAGTTGTCAGCTTGGCTCTCTATTTCTCCTTCTGCCATCATCATTACAAGAGCTTTTCCCGGTGCCGGACATACATCTGCGCAGTTGCCACATCCTGTACAGTCTAATGGGCTTACCTGAATGCGATACTGAAACGCTTCAAGCCCTCTACCTACCGCCTTTTTGGTCTCAAAAGTAGGCGGTGCATTCTTCACTTCCTCATCGTTTAGCAAAAACGGCCTAATTACAGCGTGAGGGCATACTAACGAACATTGGTTGCACTGTATACATTTTTCTATCTGCCATTTCGGAATCATTACAGCTATGCCGCGCTTCTCGTATGCGGTTGTTCCTAATGGGAATGTGCCATCTTCCATGCCTGAAAAAGCACTTACAGGCAAATCATCACCTTCATTCTTTGCCATAGGTCTTTGTATTTTGGTCAAAAATTCTGGTTCGTCTTTGACAAAGCCTTCATTTTCAACGGCATTTTCCCATGAAGCCGGAATATTCACTTTTCTCAAGGACTCCAATGTCTTATCAACAGCTTTAATGTTCATATCGACTATATTTTGCCCTTTGCTGCCGTAAGTCTTTTGTATTGATTCTTTTAAGTACCTAATGGCATCTTCAAAAGGTATTATATTGATAAGCTTAAAAAACACCGTCTGCATTATCATGTTTATCCTGCCGCCTAAGCCTACTTCTCTTGCAATAGATATGGCATCGATTGTATAAAAATTTATCTTGTTTCTGGCAATGTACCTTTTCATAGATGCCGGAAGTTTTTCGTCAAGTTCTGCTTCACTCCACAGACAGTTTAAGACAAAAGTTCCACCATTTTTTAGCCCCTTTAAAACATCATAATTGTAAATAAATGACTTGTTGTGGCACGCTATATAATCGGCATGATACACAAGATAGCTGGATTTTATAGGTTTTTGGCCAAATCTCAAATGGGATATGGTAGTACCTCCAGATTTTTTGCTGTCATATTGAAAATAGCCTTGCACATAAAAATTTGTATTATCACCGATTATCTTTATGGCTGATTTATTTGCACCAACTGTTCCATCTGAGCCTAAGCCATAAAATTTACAGCTTACAGTTCCCTGTGGTACAGTTTCTATCAATTTACCTGCATCCAAAGACGTCATAGTCACATCATCTTTTATTCCTATAGTAAATCTGTCTATAGGATTGTACTTTTTAAGATTCTCATACACTGCTATGATTTGCGACGGAGTCGTATCTTTTGAGCCTAAACCATATCTACCTCCTACTATTAGAGGCTTATCTTGTTTGCCAAAAAATGCTTTCACCACATCAAGATATAAAGGTTCACCGATAGAACCCGGCTCTTTCGTCCTATCCAATACAGCTATCCTCTTGACTGTGCTTGGAATGACATTTAAAAAGTGTTTTTCTGAAAACGGCCTGTAAAGCCTAACTTTTACAAGACCAACTTTCTCGCCTAACCCCAAAAGATAATCAATCGTTTCCTCAATTGTCTCACATACAGAACCCATCGCTACTATCACATATTCAGCGTCTTTTGCGCCGTAGTAATCAAACAAATGATACTCCCTACCTGTCAGCTCTTTTATTTTCTCCATGTAGAATGAAACTACATCTGGCACCTTTTCATAAAACTTATTTGATGCTTCCCTTCCTTGAAAGTATATGTCAGGGTTCTGAGCAGTTCCTCTGACTACAGGATGTTCGGAGTTTAAGGCCCTATTCCTAAATTCATTTATTGCATCATAATCTACAATCTTTTTTAGATCCTCGTAATCAATCACTTCAATCTTTTTTATCTCGTGGGATGTCCTAAAACCGTCAAAAAAGTGTAAAAATGGGACTCTTGACTTGATGGCACTAAGATGTGCAATACATCCTAAGTCCATCACTTCTTGAACGCTATTTGACGCAAGAAGTGCAAATCCTGTTTGCCTGCATGCCATCACATCCTGATGATCCCCAAAAATTGATAAGGCATGTGCAGCGATTGCACGGGCACTTACGTGAAAAACACCAGGCAAAAGCTCACCTGCAATTTTGTACATATTTGGTATCATAAGGAGAAGACCCTGTGATGCTGTGTATGTAGTAGTCAGTGCACCTCCTTGCAATGATCCATGCACTGCTCCTGCAGCACCTGCTTCTGATTGCATTTCTACGACTTTGACCGTATCGCCAAAAATATTTTTTTTGCCATGTGCAGACCATTCATCTACACTCTCTGCCATTGGCGATGACGGAGTAATAGGATATATGGCCGCAACCTCTGTAAATGCGTATGATGCATACGCTGCAGCAGTATTTCCATCCATCGACTTAAATTCTACAGACATAAATATTTAGCCCTCCTTTTTTAAACAAAACATTTTTGCTAAAATTAGTATTTCATAAAAAATGATTATCATACACATATCTGCCAATTTACCTTTATCTTAATGGACTTTGATGGCACAATATAAATTTTTATCATATTGACAATTTTTTCATCGTAGAATATAATAGATAAAAAATGAGTGAGCACTCACTTGGAGGTGTGTAAATGAAAAAAGATGACATTTCAACAGAAGAAAAGATCATAAACGCATCAATTGAGCTTTTTAGCGAAAAAGGCTTCGACAGCACAAAGACAAGCGAAATCGCCAAAAATGCAGGCATCGCAGAAGGAACTATATTTAGGTACTTTAAGACAAAAAAAGATATACTTATGTCCATCGTCACAAAGGCGATCCAATTTTTTTCTGAGAAGTTTATCGTATTGCCTCTAAATAAAGTCCTTCACTCTGAAAAGCCAGAAGAGGAAATTCTCGCAGATCTATTGAAAGACAGGTATGAAATGATCACAAAAAATTTCTCAATAATCAAAGTGATAGGTACAGAAGCATTGACAAAAGAAAAAATACGCGAAAAATTGGTGGAACACGTCGCAATAAAGACATTGGAAATAGGAGAAGAATTTTATCAGAGTGGTATTGAAAAAGGCATATTTAGAGATTTGCCTCCACGCACTGTTGTACGCTCGCTGTTTGGCTCCGTAATAATGCTTATAGCAGAACAGCAATTTTTCCCTGATGACAAAAAGTCAAAAGACGTTGAAAAAGAAATCAGCACTATCGTGGAGATCTTTATGAATGGCATAAAATCGAGAAAGGAGTAGTGATCTATGAAGCGTTTAATGTCGTTTATAGTATTATCGGCCATATCAGTATTCATCGTCTCAGGATGTTCAAATACAAGTTCAAATGAAAACAAATACTCTGGAACAATTGAAGCAACAACAGTAAGCGTTCAATCAGAAATATCTGGCCGCATTTTAGATTTATACGTTAGTCCAGGTGAACAAGTTAAAAAGGGAGACAAGATAGCTTTGCTTGATGTCAGCCAATATGAAGAACAGGCAAAAGAAGCAAGAGCGGCTCTCGATATGGCAAAATTAAATTACGAACAAATCAAAAATGGACCCAAGGAACAAGCCGACATTGCAAATCTTAAAGTAGAGCAAGCTCAAGCAGCCTATGATCTGTCTAATCTAATGGTTAAAAAAGGCGCCATAACATCTCCTATTAGCGGTACTATCACAGACACATATTTTAATGCAGGTGAAATCGTAACTTCAGGCGGAAATATAGCCGAAATATCTGATCTAAACAATCTTTGGATTAAAATATACGTTCCAGAAAAATACTTGTACAAAGTATCCCTTAATAAAGATGTTACCATAAACGTAAGTTCCATTAATAAGAAAATAAGCGGTAAAGTCGTGTACATTTCTCCAAACGGCGAATTTACGCCCAAAAATACTACTACAGAGTCTTCAAAAGAAGACATAGTTTACGAGGTAAAGATACAAATAAAAGATAATGTTAAAGAGTTAAAGCCTGGAATGCTGGCAGATGTGACTATATGATGAAGGTGATAAAATGGAATACGTTATAGAATTAAAGGATTTGACCAAGCGCTTTGGCAACATCACTGCCGTGGATAAGCTTTCAATTAAAGTTCCATCAGGCAAAATCTTCGGTCTATTAGGTCCTAATGGATCTGGAAAGTCAACAACGATACGAATGATATGCGGAATAATAAAACCCACATCTGGTCACGGCACAGTCCTTGGCTTCGACATTGTAAAGGAAAGTGAAAAGATAAAGAAGTCCATCGGATACATGTCACAGAAGTTCAGCCTTTATGAGGATTTGACTGTTAAGGAGAATATGGATTTTTACTCCAGCATATATGGGCTTGACAAAAAAGAAAGAATCGAGAGAGAAAAAATCATAATCGACATGATGGAATTACACAATCGCGAAAATCAGATAGTCGGCACACTGTCTGGCGGCTGGAAGCAAAGATTGGCTCTTGGATGTGCCCTTTTGCACAATCCAAAATTCATCATACTTGATGAACCTACATCTGGTGTAGACCCTGTCTCGAGAAGGCTTTTCTGGAACACAATAAAAAAGCTTACATCAGAGGGTCTATCTGTATTAGTCACGACACACTACATGGAAGAAGCTCAAGAAAGTGATTTTGTCGCATTCATGTTTAACGGCCATCTTTTGAAGTTTGGCACACCTTCAGAAATCATTAAAGAAAACAATTCAAACAACCTTGAAGATGTCTTTATAAAATACGTCAATGAGCATGGCGGTATGGACAAATTGTAATGAAAGGATAGTAAATATGAGTATTTCAAGGCTTTTTGCCATTATAAAAAAAGAATTTATACAGATAAAGAGAGATAAGCCAAGTCTAGTCATATCAATAGTGATGCCTCTTGCTATGCTTTTTCTTTTCGGGTACGCCGTATCTACAGAAGTAGATCATATACCAATGGCAGTATTTGACCAAAACAAGACGCAAGAAAGCCGGGACTTTATAAATGCCTATAGAAATTCACTGTACTTCAATCCTGATTACTACGTAGATAATATTGATGAACTCAACAATCTGATAGATGCAGGAAAAGTAAAAGCTGGACTTATCATTCCACCAGATTTCTCTCAATATAAAGATAAGATGACAAACGTACTGCTTAAAATCGACGGTTCCGATCCTACAACAGCCAGGACTGCACTGTCCAGCGGTATAATGGTTGCTCAATACTTCTCAAACAAAAATACAGAGAAAGAATTAGCAAAGAAAGGTATGCACATACCTAATATAGGCATAGACTTAAGCACAAAAGTCGAATACAACCCTGATTTAAACACATTGACATTTACCATACCTGGACTTTTAGGATTAGTAATGCAGAACATAACGATAATATTGACGGCTTTTGCCTTAGTAAGGGAAAAAGAAAAAGGCACAATGGAGCAGCTTATTGTGACGCCTATAAAGTCAGTAGAGCTTATGATAGGAAAATTGATACCATATATTCTAATCGGATATATAGATTTTCTGATGGTTCTTGCTTTAAGCATTTATTGGTTCCGCGTCCCTGTAAATGGCAGCATATCTTTACTGCTTCTTTTAGGCTTTGATTTTATAATATGCGCTCTCGCTATAGGTATGCTTATATCGACAGCAGCAAAGACTCAGACACAAGCAATGCAAGGTGCTTTCATGGTGCTTTTGCCTACAATAATTTTATCAGGCTTCATATTCCCAAGAGAACAAATGCCCTCTGTCATAAGAGCAATAAGTGATGTAATTCCACTCACATATTTTCTCGATATATTGAGAGGAATAATAATAAAAGGAGTAAGCGCAAACATATTATTAAACCAAATCATAATTATGACATCTATGGGATTTGCACTCCTTTTAATCGCCGTACTAAGATTCAGAAAGAGGCTTGACTAAGCCTCTTTCTGCAATTATTTGGCATTAATAAACTTAGACGAAATATTATTCATGACTTCGTATATTCTTGATGTACTTTCAAGTCTTGGATATTTCAAATTTACAAAGTTTGATTCCTTAATAAATTTAAGATACTCATTAAATAAGATATCATATTTATTTGACATATTTTTTATATAATTTTCATCCTGTATGTTAACTTTATTACTATGTATATCACCAATAACTTTATCTGTTGCTTCTTTTATATTATGAAGAAAACCATATTCAAAATATCCAACATTTTTACTATTCAATTTACCTTTTAAAATATATAAATTATTATATTGAACAAAATATTCTAAATTTTTATAACTATCTTCTATCAATTGTTCATCATGAAAATCCTTAAATTTCACACTTTCTAAAATTGCTCTATTTTCATCCATTAGATTTGCATAATAGTAAAGATAAACCAATTCGTGTTTATAGATAAAATATTTAGAGATTATTATTGATAATAAAATTATTATCGATATATTCATCAATATAAATAAATATAATAACTTTCTATTTTTAAATTTAACTATCATTAAATATCCACATCCTATCAAAATTTTTTACATTTCTATTTTAAAACTTTTTGTAAGTCGTTCCAACAAAAGATTTTTGTAAGTTGTCAACATTTTTAACGATTTTGTTTTAACAGCACAAATTGCAACTTTAAAATATTATATAGACATTCCCATTTTCTTATGTTATAATTTGTATAGTTTAATAAGACCCTTTAAAATTAGTCCAGTGAGGCTAAAAAGGAGGAACGATATTGCTGCATATCTATATGTTTATCCTCCTTGAGAGGGTTTTTTTATGCCAAAAATTAAAGGAGGAATCGTCATGAAGAACAAATTTTACGGTATACAAGATGTACCGCCTATCAATGAAGCTGTCCCACTGTCATTCCAGCATGTATTTGCAATGTTTGGCGCAACAATATTGGTACCGCTTTTGACAGGATTAGACCCTGCCGTAACATTGTTTACATCAGGACTTGGCACATTAATATTTCACTTAATGACAAAAGGAAAAGTTCCTGCATATTTAGGTTCATCATTTGCATTTATCGCCCCTATAATCGCAGCGACAAAAGCTTACGGCGTAAGAGGAGCTTTCACAGGCATGATAGCCGCGGGGCTTGTGTACGTGGCAGTTTTCATAATAATAAGCTTAACCGGCATAGACTGGATTGAAAAAATTCTTCCATCCGTTGTAGTAGGTCCAGTTGTAATGATTATAGGCTTAAGCCTAGCACCAACAGCTATACAAGAGGCACAAAAAGATTTGCCTACGGCTTTAGTTACAGCCGCACTTGTCATAATCTTCAGCATGTTTGGAAAAGGATTCATGAAGGTTATACCAATCTTATTAGGAACCATTGGCGGATATATCTTCGCCATATTTAGAGGTCTTGTAGATTTTTCTCCTGTCTTAAAGGCATCGTGGATTGCTGTACCGAAATTCTCATTTCTTGTCGGTCATTCACCTGTGCTTGCATGGGGTGCCGTGACACTTATTGCACCATTAGCATTAGTCGCAATAATCGAAGATTTAGGCCACGTCCTTGTAATAGGAAATATAGTCGATAAAGATTTGATAAAAGATCCAGGTTTCCATAGAGTGATGCTTGGAAATGGCTTAGCAACGTCAATAGCCGCACTGTTCGGCGGTCCACCAAGTACGACGTATGGAGAAAATATAGGCGTATTAGCCATGACAAAAGTATACAGCTCAAGAGTCATAGAAGGCGCCGCTGTCATAGCGATACTTCTAAGTTTTATCCAGAAGATAGGCGCACTTATACAAGTCATACCGCAAGCTGTAATGGGCGGTGTCACCATAATCCTATTTGGAATGATTGCAGCCGCAGGTATCAGGACATTAGTGGAAAATAAAGTTGATTTTTCTGACAGCAGAAATTTGATAATAGCATCAGTCATTTTGACTCTCGGTGTTGGCGGCATTAAAATAGGATCAGGAAATTTCGTGTTTGAAGGTGTCGGCCCTGCGACATTGGCAGGCATAATCCTAAATTTAGTTCTTCCTAAAATCAAACTTGCAAAGCCGAAAGATGAAAAATCCAAAGTTAAAAACGACAGCGTCATTACACAAGCGTAAAAAATAACTGTTGCAAGCTATTTTAAATAGTCTTGCAACAGTCATTTTTTCTTTTAAATCAAGTTTTTTTGCTTGTGGTACTAAGTCCTTTTAGGTTTAATACGTAGTTCATCTCAAACACAGCAGCTTCAATTAATTTGTCTATTTCTTCATCCGTCAGCTTGTTTCCTACTATCTTCTTTATTAGGTTTACTGCTTCTGCCTTTTTATCAGCACCATTTCCCGCACCAAATTCCTGTTCTACTCCCCTTACAATCATTTTAGCTATCTCGAAATACCTTTTTGTCTTTTCAGTGCCTATCTTTGAATACAAATAATTTATGACATAGCCCAATGTGGCAAGTATTAAAAGTTGCAGCCCTGCTGTCAATATGGTCATGATTAAATCTTTCATTCTTTTTTAACCCCCTATAATTTTTAATAATGCACCCGCAATATCTTTCCATTTCACATAGCTTTCTGGATCGTAGTAATCAGAGATTATACCCATCTGATGAAGTTTTTCTATATCACTGGAACCATTTACCTGTTTCAAGCCTACAGTATTGAATATTCCATTTGAAATAGATGCAGCATACAGATTTTGTTTATTCAAAAGAAGATCTAAATCATCCTTATTTGTTATAAATCCTAATTCAACTAAAATTGATGGCATATTTGTATGATGTAATACGTAGAAGTTAGCTGTTTTTACACCTCTATCCGTTGTTTTTAAATTTGTCACAATGGCTTGCTGCACACCTTTCGCCAATTTTGCTCCAAAAGTGCTTCCAGGATATGAATAAGTCTCTGTCCCTTTTGCTGAAGAATCTTTAAAGCTATTGCAATGAACTGAAACAAAGTAATCTGCCTTGTTTTTATTGGCAATATCGCACCTTTCGCTAAGTCCCAACGTCATATCTTTATCCCTTGTCAATATTACATCTATGCCGTTTGCCTCTAATACATCCCTCAATTTAAGAGATATGCTTAAGTTTATATCTTTTTCAAAATAGCCATATCCTATAGCACCGCTGTCAGACCCGCCATGGCCAGGATCTACAACTATTAACAATTATTCATCACCTCCTATTGTATTTACCTCTCCTTATAATATGTTTTTCTCAAAAAAATTTATATAGAAAACATAAAAAAATCGGATGTATATTTTGTGTATACACCCGATTTTTAAATATCTCCTACGCTACGATTATGAGTTTTTGATAATTTTGAATTATATTATATATTCTTTCTTCTTCTTTAATAATCCTGTTGCTATCATAGTCATAAGCATAGCACGCACCATTTATGACCTTTGTAGTCAGCATGCCACTTGCGCTTTTATTTCCTTTTAAATGCGGTGCATCTAAAATGCCAAGCTTTATAGCCTGTGATAGTGTATGTGGATCTGACAGCGGATCGCTGCACAGTGTATTAAGATCCTTTATGGCATTGATTATTACCATCGCATCATTTACAAGTTCCTCTTTCCTCTTTACAACATCAAGATCTTTAGTAAAATCCACCATGCCACGCAAAGTGTTATTCACCACAGCTTTTGTGATTTTCACACTTTCTATTATGTCATCTGGCGTTGCAGCATGATGTGCTTCGCAAAAACCTACAACATGGTATATGTGTGGCTTTATCGCCATGGAAAGATATGCGCTGGATGCAAGCTGCCCTTTTGCCTCATAAAGATCCTGCGGCATACTTGCAAGCCCTGCCCTTGCCTGTCTAAATACTTTAAAGTTATCATCCTGCAAACTCTCTACCAGTTCTATGGACGCCAGCATTTTAGCAAGATCCATTTTGGGAGATGCGGTAGGAGGAACATTAAACATAAACTGCGCTATATACGTCTTTACACCCATTTTCTTCGCATTGTACGCTGCAATGTAGCTTGCCGCCACATAAATAGCATCATGTGCATCTCTAAGTCCCCAATGGTGTGCTTCATTTACTTCAACAGGTATATTTCTGTCAGCATGCCATTTCATCAACATCTGATTCTCTCTAATTGACTCCTCCACTTGTCTTGGCCCTCTGCCATCTAATACATTGTACCAACAAAGGGGTATAGCAGCCCAGGCATTATTTATCGTGTCTTTTAACATTTTTGCCATTTTAAAGACATCATTTGTTCCACTGTAACATCTAAGCAAAGGATAATTTCCACGCCTTGACTCATCGTAAAGTCTTTTAAATTCTTCTTCAGTTCTTATAGGTACGCCACCTGCCCCATCAAGTGATTCTTTATAATTCTTATCAAAAAAGTGCTCTTGTGTGTTTTGATCAGGCGCTATCGATATTACATCGAGAACTTTTTCTTCCGCGATTCTCCTTACACCTTCAAGCGTATCATCATACGAAGGCAGTCCAAAGTGATGTCTTATTATAGGATACGGATAGCTTTTTTCAATCCTTTCAACCACATCTTTACCGTATTCTTCTTTGCTATATACGGTTTTCTTTCCTCTTAGATATGAAACTGTGTGCTCATCACCAAAAGTTCCATCAAAAATTTCCTCAAATATCCCTGATTCTTTAGCAATTAGACAATTTGGCTCCGTCCCTCCAAATATCCATCTAACATTGTCCAAACTATATTTTCGTATTTTATCTCTAAGCTCATTTAATATGGATTTTAGTGCCTCTGGAGTCAATCTATAGCTTACACCTACTATGTCAGGTTTCTTTAAAAGCACTATTTCTATCAATCTATCAATAGATGTAGCAGGACCTAAAAATTCCACTCTATACCCTTCCTGCTCCGCCATATTTAAAAATCTATATACTCCCGCAACATGAACATCATTTTCTATGGAAGCTGCAATAATATACTTTTTCATGCGACAGTGATCTCCTCCTTTAACCCCTCTATCATTTCCTTTATTTCTTCTACACTTTTTCCTTCCAATCCCAATTTCCCCACTGTGCGTCCGATTTTCCAGTAGTTTACCTCATGCATGCATGACGCCAGATGAATTATAGAATCTATAGTATAAGTAGGAATGCCTAATTGTTTGCCAATTGATGAAATAGGCACCAAGCTCATTGGCACATCTTCAAAAATGTACCTACAATCAAGATTCTTTGGCGCTAACAAGCCTCTATAAGCATCTGTATTCTGTATCGCATCGTACAGATTATCTGCAATAACGCCGTATGCATCTTTAAGCCAATCAAGTGCTGTAACAGCATTGACGCCTAAAGCGTGAGCAACTGCTATTCTCTCTCTGTCCATTCTTTCCAATATTTTGGCAACCGATGGCGATATTCCTTCCAAATAATATTGAAAATCACCTTCTGTAGTCTCTATTCTTGCAGAGTTCAAAAGTGTAGGCGCTGGATGAAAGATAGAACCTATGTTATTCAAACTGGTCTCTAATACATTTTCAGCAGGCACTATTTGCGAATAAGCCAACCTCAATAAATCAACAACATAATCAGCTTTCCAAGACGGTATAGCTGCCAGTGAAACTACATCTTTTATTTTAAATATTTTCGACACACCATTATTCGATCTGCAAGCATATATAAACGTATCAGTCTCTGCAATTACCACATTTATATCATCTCTAATTTTGACAATGTTATAGAATTCTATCGCGCCAAAAGTCCTGCCCGGATTCAAAACTATTATCTGATCATTTCTTAAGTGCGGTAGCATTTCATAAGCTATATCCCTGTGTCCAGAGGCAGGGACAGTCACCATGATTATGTCTGCATCTTTTATAGCGTCTTCCATACTATCAGTGACCATATTAATCTTTGCAAATCCATCTACCACACCCTCAAGATAGATACCGCCATTATTTAAGATAGGAACTAATTTTTCACGAGACCTGTTGTACAAATTAACTGTAAAACCCTTTAGCGAAAGATGTGCCGCCATTGCCTGCCCACCGTTGCCGGCACCAATGACAGAAAAAATAGGTAATCTCATCTTAAAAAACCTCCTTCTATTTTAGGGTATTAAAAAAGCCATAGAGAAAATCTATAGCTTGAACCCGGCAACTAATAGAAGGTAGTTGTACCGAATATATTCATGCTATTTCCTCCTCTTTCAACGCTTACGAGGTTAGCTGACGGGTTAGGGTCGAAAGATAACCCCTCCATATAAATGGATTCACCCCAAAATTGGTTTCCCCGCTTCATACGAATTCAGCGTTATAGCATATTATTGAATTAATTAAATTATACCATAGCAAAATCTCATTTGCAAATATATTAAAAAAATGTAAATTTTGTAACAAAACTGTGTCTAAAAATATCAACCTTTTAAAAATTTGTTTCAATTCATCATAAGTTGGCTAAAAATCTTTATTCATTTCCTTTTATAAAGCCATTCTCTTTTTAAAAAAGGCAATTTCAAGCTATCATGCTTCATAACTTAGCAGTCTTTCCTCCTCGTATAAAACTTTCCATCCGGCATTTATAATCAAACAAAACCAATGCTCTTTTTTGTTAGCGCAAAATTCGCATTCACTTAACCATACATATTGACTCATATATACCATAAATGTAAATTAAAATTAATTTTTTATTCGTTGGATTTCTGCTGTTTACTTTTATTCTTATCGTGTTATAATATAAGTAAGAGTAATCGGCACCGCAAAGTGCGGTCGCCCAGCGTAAGTTATAAATTTATAACCACTCTGGTTGCAGCAGGGTGGTTATTTTTTTCTGTTAAAACTAAGAAGTGCTATGACGAACATTCCAAACATTATCATTAAAGATAACGTTTCATATGTATTCATCATATGCAACCACCTCCCTTCGCGGGAAAGTGGCAACCACACCCTGCCATATCCGATTACTCTATCCATATAATACCACAATTATATAAACATCTACAATATAAAATATATAATCTGCTTCTAAACCAGTAACTTTCCAAATAAAGCTCTCTTTCTCCGTCTATTTGGTAATACCATCTCAAATGTTTGAAACAGCAATTGACAGAAGCAAATTATTACCTCTATAAAAACAAAAGCACTCCTGCAAAATAAGCAGAGGTGCGCTATAAATTCGGATTTTTGTTTTGAGCAGAGCGAAAATGAAAAATCCACACTGCTTTTATAATCCTACAAACTTCTAGATAGATCTTCTAAAAGCCGAGAAGTAGCACTTAATTCCTCTATAGAAGAACTAATTTCTTCAAAAGCGGTAGCTTGCGTCTCAAAAAATGAACTTGATTCATTTATTTTGTCAGATATACTTTTTATGGATTCCTGTATTTTTTCTAATATCGAGTCTATTCTACTTATTGATTCACTGCTGCTATTAGATAGCTTTCGTATTTCTTCAGCAACTACACTAAAGCCTTTACCCTTTTCGCCAGCTCTTGCAGCCTCAATAGCCGCGTTCAAACCTAATAAATTCGTCTGTTTAGAAATGTTTTGAACAAATTTTAAAACATCATCAGTACCTTTCGTATTTTCAATAGCTTTATTTACTTCTTCCAATATCTTAGTATTAGAATTAACTACAATCTCAACTCCAGAGGAAACCTCCTGAATTGATGAAGATATTTGCTCAAGTGATGATGCCAAACTTTCTGATAGTGACAATACTTTATGTCTTTTCTCTAAACTTTTCCCCATAAGTAGGACTCCAATTACAGTGTTATCGTAATCTTTTATAGGGATAGCATATGACTTAAATGGCACTCCATATACTTCTTTTGGTACATCTTTTATAATATAGTTTCCAGTTCTAAGAGCTTCAAAGGCTGCTCCACCCTCTGGAATTGCATCGCCTACTTTTGCATTAATAGGAAGCTCATCGCAATTTTGTATTTCTAAATATTTTTCATTATCTACAATAGCAAAAGATACACTGTCCTCAAAAAGCAAAGGTAAAAAAGCTGTTAACTTATGAAAAAAGTCAAGCATCTCATCTTTAGATATAGTTATCAATCTTAACCCTCCTTGAGTTGTTAATTTTTTAACTTCTTGTAAAGTACTATAATAAATTATATAAAATTAACGACTTTTGTCAAATTTAGTTAGTATATTTAAATCCCGAAAAGACATGATTTCATTTGCAACACAAACTATATTCATAAAGGTATTGACTTATTGTTCTTTATGTAATATAATTAATGATGTCGCTGGTTGATGTGAGTGCCGGAGTGGCGGAACTGGCAGACGCACAGGACTTAAAATCCTGCGGGCCTTTAAAGCCCGTACCGGTTCGATTCCGGTCTCCGGCACCAATTAAATAGTGCATCGCGGGGTGGAGCAGTTGGCAGCTCGTCGGGCTCATAACCCGGAGGTCGCAGGTTCAAGTCCTGCCCCCGCAACCAAACATGGCGGCGTAGCTCAGTTGGCTAGAGCATGCGGTTCATACCCGCAGTGTCGGTGGTTCGACTCCACTCGCCGCTACTTCCAAGTAAAATCAACAGTTTGAGGTTTTTAAAAAACATATAGTCAAAATGAATGAGCATAATCATTTACCAAGAAAGGTGAGTGATTTTTTTATATGTTTTTTTAATATAAGATAATATTAAATACATTAAATAAACATGAAAAAAGCTTTAAAATGAGTCTTAAATACTATTGAATTTATAAACTTTATAAATTAGAATAAATCTATGAGAAAAATTTTGTGCCAAAGAGAGGTTTTTGTTGATGGAGGAAGAAAAAATTCTTTTTTTGTTGGAAAAAATCAACAATAATATAGGAGACTTAAATAAAGCAATAACTGATTTGAGGTCAGATGTAGATAGTATAAAAGAAGAAATGACTGGTTTAAAATCTGAAGTTTATAGTGTAAAAGAAGAAATGACTGATTTAAAATCTGAAGTTTATAGTGTAAAAGATGAAATGGCTGGTTTAAAATCTGAAGTTTATAGTATAAAAGAAGAAATGACTGATTTAAAGTCGGGAAGTGTATAATGTAAAAGAGGAAATGACTGATCTAAAATCTGAATTACATACTGCAAAAGAAGAAATAAAGAAACTTGGCACTAAGATTGATAATGAGATAACTGATAAAATAAGAGCTTTATTTGATGATAGACAGATTGTTCACGAAAAAATTGATGAAATAAGTGAAAAAATTGATAGAGTACAAATAGATGTAAACAACATGACGATTAAGACGTTATATCATGACAATAAAATATTGGAATTAGGACAAAAGCTGAGCAACAGGTAATCTCAGCTTTTTTGTTTTTTCTCTATATACAGCAAAATAAGCATCGGTTATTTCTTCCAAAGCTTGTAATCCATCTTTTTCTCCATTGTGGTGCATATATTATTTGCATACAGCGCCATAAATTAATTGCCTATTTTCCCATTAGTTTTTCCCATTAGTTTCTTTTATATATTTTTCTACTAAAGCGCCCTCCAAATTATCCCACTCGCTTACGGTAATTGAAGTGCAGTTCAAAAGTTTTAAAATTGTATAGACTATTATTGTGCCAGCAACGATAATATCAGCTCTTTCAGGCTGCAAGCCATTTAAAAGTCTTCTTTCGTCCAAGCTCAACGACATCATTAAATCCAGCAACCTTTTTATTTCGCTTTTACTGAGCACATATCCATGAACTAATTCTCTCGAATACATTTTTAAATCCTGTGACATAGCAGCAAGTGTTGTTATTGTGCCACCTATGACTACTATATCTGTAGGTATTTCTCGATTCTCGCTTATAAACGGCGTAAGCATGTCTGTTATATATAGGCTTATATTATTATACTCATCAATCGAAATAGGATCATTCTTTACAAATTTCTCAGTAAGTCTTAAAGCACCTATGTCAAAACTTTTTTTCACGAGGTTTTCATTAAGATATGAAAATTCTGTGCTTCCTCCACCAACATCTAAAACCAGCACATTATCTTTTTTTGTTCCGTACGAGACACCAATATATCCATAAAGGCTTTCAGTCTCACCATCTATTATATCAACATTTATACCAAGTTTTGTAAGTTCATTTATAAGACTATCAGCATTTTTAGCATCCCTAACTGCAGATGTAGCAAAAGCATATATATCTTGTACCTTGAGATTTTCAGCATCATCTAAAAAAGCTTTTATTGCATTTGCTGTTCTTCCAATAGCATCAGTGGATAATTTTGCATTTTTCGACACAGAATCTCCAAGCCTCGTTATTTTAACATCCTTCTTTATGTGTTTAATATTTTCTCCATCCACATCGCAGACAAGATGGCGGACAGAATTTGTTCCTATATCGATAACAGAACACCTCATATTAGTCCTCCCATAAAAAATCTTCGGGCTTACCCGAAGTTTTAATAACTAGCGTTTCTTTTATAACCGCCGCCTCTTCTTTTTGAATCAAAATTTTTCTTAAGCTGCTGCTGCCTTTCGTCAGAATCCTTTAAAAATTTTGATATCCTTTCTTCAAAAGATATATTATTATTCCGATTGTTATAATTGTCACCGTCATAGCCTTTGTTGCTTTTTGCCTGTTTTGGCTTTGGCAAAGCCTTTTTTATTGATAGGCTTATTCTTCCGCCCTTATCCATAGAAAGAATCTTTACCTTCACCTTGTCGTTTTCTTTCAAAAACTCGTTTATGTCTTTTACATACGTGTTAGCAACTTCTGATATGTGGACTAGCCCTGTTTTGCCTTCTGGTAATTGAACAAACGCTCCAAAATCTGTGATGTTTAGAACAGTTCCTTCAACTACCTCTCCTACCTGAAATGGCATATAAATGTTTATCCTCCCTCTTTTTATTTGATTACTAATATGTTTATTATATATTAAAAAGTCATTTCTATCAAGCATATTAAAAAATTCGCCTTAATTCGAGGAATTTTGTGTATCCTTAGCAGTATCTATAAACATTATCTCTCCTTTTTTGATAAGCCCTAATTTTTGCCTGGCTTCATTTTCGATAAATTCATCTGTCTTTATATATTTTATCTGATTATTTAATTTTTTATTCTCTTCTTCAGCAGCATTTACCTGCGTAGTAGCCGCATTCAATTTTTTATCCAGCACATTTAACGTCATTTGCTGTTTTACAAGCGTAAATAATATGTACACGACAAAAAGAATCAAAAGAGCAGGTTTTAACTTCATTTTTCTCCTTTGTTTCATGGTTAACATACCTCACACACACATTTTTAGTCTTTTAAATATATTCGACATTTATTAGAAAAATCCTTTATTTTTTTCTCTTAAAAATATTAAAATGTGATATTGTATTATTGATTAATTTACCGGGAATGCCCAGTACCTTTGAAATATATCGTAAAGGCACCGATAAAATTTTATAAATAGCAACAAATGGATATGATGCAATTTTATATACCCATATCACTGTATTTTTTATGACCTTATAAAAAAATAGCAGTATTTTCATCACAATAGGGCTTAAAAATATATCGTACAAAAGTATGCCAATCAAAAGACCAAGAAATGAATAAAACCTTATTTCTGCGTAATTACTTACATATAAAAAAAATATAAATACGATTGTAGCCAATATCCAATAGATAATATCTCCTATGTCAGTTCCAATCCTCTTTGGCCTTAGTATAAATCTAAACAATTTATATATATCGTATAAAATAGCGATTATTATGCCACCATATAACATGACAAGAAAAGAATAAAGTTGACTCTCAACATTCATTACCATTTACATTATACCTCCTCATATTATATTATATTTATGTGGGAATTTGATATGATTCATTTAATGCGCCAACCGATATTCATGACAATCTTACATAACTTTCAATCTTAAACAATTTGCGAAGTTTAAAAATCTAAACAAAGGAGAAATTGAATATGAGTGTTGTATTTGTTTCAGGGCATAAAAATCCAGATACTGATTCCATTTGTTCAGCGATCGCATACGCCAATTTAAAGAGAATAGCTGACAAAATAGATGCAGTACCAGTAAGGCTTGGGCCTATTAACAGGGAAACGCAATTTGTATTAGACTATTTTGATGTAAATGAACCACTATTGATAGACAATGTATATACTCAGGTTGGCGATATTGCTTATGATAAACCACTTACCATAAGCGAAAAAGCACCAATGTATGAAGCTTGGAATATTTTATTAAGTAACAATTCCAAGACAATTGTGGTTGTAGATGATGAAAATAAATTAAAAGGCATTGCAACTATGGGAGACCTTGCAAAAGCATACCTGACATCATCACATGAGTTGTCAAATTACACTATCCCAGTTGAAAACATCATAAAGACATTAAACGGAAAGCTAATCTTAAAGAATGAAGAATTTGTAAGAGGCGATATAATTGTCGCCGCCATGCAAACGCAAAGTGTGGTAAGCAGAATAGAACCTGGCATGACATTAATCGTAGGAAACAGAGAAAACATCCAATTAGAATCAATAAAAAAAGGCGCAAAGACCATAATAATCACTGGTGGTGAAGCCCCATCGAATGCAGTCATAGAAGAAGCAAAAAAGTTTGACTCCACTTTAATAGTAGTACCTTGCGACACTTTTGATACCATAAAGCTTATAAACCAATGCTTGCCTGTATTACTTATAATGATCAAAGATGACATTGTCACATTTAAAGACAGTGATTACATAGATGATGTAAGACAGACAATGTTAAAATACAGATATAGAAATTTCCCTGTGGTTGATGATGAAGGGAAAGTATTGGGTCTATTGGCAAGGCGTCACATATTGGACTATGAAAGAAAGAAAATAATACTTGTAGATCACAACGAATTGTCTCAAGCCGTTGATGGGATAGAGGATGCTACTATCCTTGAAATCATTGACCACCACCGAGTTGGCGGCATTGAAACAAATCAACCTATACTATTTAGAAACCAGCCTGTAGGCTGTTCTTCTACAATAATCAATAAAATCTATGAAGAGAGAGGTATAACGCCAGATAAGCGTATTGCAGGGCTTATGTGTGCAGCCATATTATCAGACACGCTTGTATTCAAATCGCCAACATGCACACCAGAAGATATACGAGCGGCAAAAAAATTAGCTGAAATAGCTGAGATAGATATAGAGTCTTTCGGCAAAGAGATGTTTGAAGCCGGCACATCCTTAAAAGGCAAAACAGTTGAAGAGATATTTTATACCGACTTTAAAGAATTTTTAATCGGCAACTTAAAAGTTGGCATAGGACAAGTCAATACACTGTCAAGCATCGGAAATCTTAAAGATGATCTTCTTAAATTCATGGAAGAGGAAAGAAAAAACAAAAGCTTTGATATGCTTTTGCTAATGCTGACAGATATAATCAACGAGGGCTCTTTGTTCTTGTTTGCAGGCAATCACAAGGAGTTATTAGAAAGAGCATTTAACATAAATATCGATGACAATCATTTTTACCTTCCATACGTCATATCGAGAAAAAAACAAGTTGTACCTCCAATAGCAAAAGCGATAAACTTAAAATAGTTTATCGCTTTTTTCTAAATATTCCATGATGTCTCTAAAATCTCCAAATGGAACAAATGGAATGCCATTGTCCTCACAGTATTTTAACAACACACCTTTTGCAAAAAGCAAATCGGCATGTTTTGAAATGCAAATATCAGAGTAACCATCGCCAATATAGATAATCCGCGTGTTTTCATTCTTATACTTTTTTAAGATGTCCAACTTGCAAGAACCACATTTATCGCAATCATCAGATGTATTAAATGATGCCACAATTTTACCGTCGCGAAAGTCCAGTTTATTGCTAAAATACTCTATGCCAATATTGTATTTATCTAAGACAGTCCTTATGTTGAAGTCATAGCCATCGCTGACTATTATAACTTTATAGCCTCTATCTTTGCAAAACTCCATGAAATCTTTAAAGTATAAATCTATTTCCATCGTCAAAAGCAATGATTTCAATTTTTCTTCATCCATGTCCATAAGCTTAAATGTCTCTAATGCACATTCTTCCGTAGTTATCTTGCCTTCTTCCCAATCTTTCTCTATCTCTTGCCAGCCGTCTTTAGCAAAAGCCTTTACCATCGCATAACACGTGTCTTCTTTTGTTATTGTTCCATCAAAATCTACAAGCACATAAGTATCCATAAAGCATATCCCCTTTAAATCATCTATTATTATAATACATGATTTAAAGGAATACATCAATTCTCAAATTCATCTAAACATCCTGCTTAAAAAGCCGCCAGATTTACCCATTAATCCGCCTCTATCGCTGTAAACAATACTTATAAGTTCGCCATCTATTGATACATTTCCATCGTCCAAATTCAGCTTATTTATGTGAAGTTCTTGGCCTTTAATCGTGAGAATACCCATTGATGTTTCCAGCACAACAGTTTCATCATCAAAACTTACAACATTGTCCACGCCTGTTATTTGCATCTTTTCCCTATTTTGCACAGAGATATTTTGCGGTTTGTTGATGTTTGTCCCTTTTCTATCATCCATCATAACACCTCCTCTTTTAGAATAATTTTATGTCCACATAGATTTTTTAGAACAAAAAAGAGAGCTTTTGGCTCTCTTTACTCCCAAAGTTTTACAATATTTATATTTCTAAAATAATGCATTATGATGTCACTGGCTTTAGCTCCATTTTTAGCCATCTGATATGCTCCCCATTGAGACATGCCAACACCGTGCCCAAAGCCTCTTCCCTTTATTGTAAGATTACTTCCATCGTATTTGACACTGTCTAACATTGTAGACTTCATCTTTTCACTTCCAATAGCAATCCTAAAATCTGGCGCATTTACAGGTATTTTATCAAAGTCCAGAAGTACCGTCCTGCCAGATATTCCTTTCGCTCCTATCTTTACTGTTTTAAAATCGCTTATTTCTATGCCCATCTTGTTTAAAGCACTTAAAACTTCCTGCTTTGTAAAAGTATATGACCAATTTCTTATATTGGGAGGAGCTACTTTAATATCGTCTGATTTTACACTTTCTGTGTATGGTGGCTCACTTTTTTTATAATTAAGCCCTTCTTTAGCCAATGCCGTTCTGCCTGCAGCATCTGAATGAAACCATGCTTCGATGTATTTTCCATCGTATACCGCCACTAATCCCCTCGTGTCATTCACCGCTTTCTTTATATTCGAATTGATATTTGACGGATTCCACGCTTGCGCTTCTTCGAAATCAGTCGATATATCCGCATCTGTGTATTTTGATTTTTCATTATTGACAAAATTTAAGACGTAGCTTCTCGCCAATATTGCTTGTGCTTTCAATGCCTCAAGCGGCCAATCGTTTTTTATTTCACCTGCGACTGTTCCCATGACATATTGTTCCAAAGGCATTGTCTCTATTTTCCCCGTCTGTGTAATGTAGACTTTCAAGACAGGCTCTTTATTATATCCACGGCTTATTTTATCAGGTATTTTAGGAAGCGTTGTTTTCTCTTTTGTTGGCTGTATAGGCTTTTTGGCTGGCGTACCACATGACGTCGAAACAAACATAAAAATAAAAAAAATTAAAATCCACTTTATTTTAGCCATAAAAAATCCCTCCCATTCAAAATTCATTCCTTATCTTAGTATGGGAAGGATTGTCCTATTTAATTCTTTTTTATAGTAACCTGTACATTTTAGCAGCGTCATCTTTAAGCACATGATCTTTTACATCTAAAACTTCCGCTTTTATTACTCTACTGCCAAAATTAATCTCTACCACATCGCCTACTTTTAAAATATCGCCTGCTTTTGCCACTTTTCCATTTACAAATACCATTCCCTTGTCGCAAGCTTCTTTTGCCACTGTCCTTCTTTTTATAAGCCTGGACACTTTCAAAAACTTATCAAGCCGCATGTCCATCGTCCTCCAAAAAAACAATCAGGTCATATGACCTGATCTTATGCATTTACTAAATCTTTTAATGCCTTTCCTGCTTTAAATACTGGTGCTTTTGAAGCAGGAATCGTAATTTCCTCTTTTGTCTGAGGATTTCTGCCCTTTCTTTCTGCTCTTTCCCTCACTTCAAATGTTCCAAAACCTACTAACTGAACTTTGTCTCCTTGTTTTAAAGCTTCTTGAACTGCATCAACAAATGCATTTAATGCCTTTTCTGCATCCTTTTTTGTTAACTCACTTTTTTCTGCAATTTTAGTAACAAGATCTGCCTTATTCACCATAATACCTCCTTAGTAATTTATACTACACTTATTTATTCTTCACAAATCTTAAAAATCCTGCTAGTTTAAGCTTATTTTTGTGCTTTTTTATTAAATTTATTCATTTTTGCCTCGTTCCAAAGGCTATCCATCTCAGATAATGTCATATCTTCCAATTTATGTCCAGATTTCTCTGCTGCATCTTCTATGTAATTGAACCTTTGGATGAATTTTTCAATGGTCTTATGGACAGCAATTTCGGGGTCAATTTTTAAAAATCTAGCAACATTTACGACAGCAAAAATCAAATCTCCTAATTCTTCTACTTTATCATTTTCGTCTTTCCCTTTATACACCTCCTTAAATTCATTTAATTCTTCATAGACTTTTGCCATTGCGTCGTCTACATTGTCCCAGTCAAAGCCTACTTTTGCCGCTTTCTCTTGTACTTTATAACCCCTAATCAATGCTGGCATAGACCTTGGAACACTTTTTAACTCATTTGTGTGGGATTTAAAGCCTTTTTCATCTTTTTTTATCTCATCCCACCTTTTTAGAACATCTGCTGAAGTAGCTATTTCCTCAACTCCAAACACATGAGGATGCCTGTAAATCATCTTTTTGCACTCGGCATCACATACATCATGAAAGTCGAATGCCTTTCTCTCATCAGCAATCTGAGAGTGAAAAACCACTTGCAACAAGACGTCTCCAAGCTCTTCCAACAAACCTTCGTCTGAATCCTTCTCTATTGCATCGATTACTTCATAGCATTCTTCAATCAAATATCTTTTTAATGTGCTGTGATCCTGCTCTTTATCCCAAGGACATCCATTCTCACCTCTGAGCTTTGCCATTATGTCAAGCAAGTCATCTATATCGTACCTTGCTTTAAAAATACCTTTGACAGGCGGTATGAATATAGATGTAAGGTAATCAATCCAGTCTACCATGTCAATTTTATACAAAGGCATGGTCTCAATTCGCTGTTCGCCCTTTACACCAGCACTTTTTACGACCGTCACCAAAAATTCGTCGCCGTAAATGTCCATAAGCTTAAGCTTTACTTCAGAAGCTACTCTTCTATTGTAAACCTGTGTTACTAAATTATTGCACCTTTTATCAGGTTTTATACTATCAAGCGAAAGTCCATCGATGATTTTCAATCCATAAATAGGATCTATTTTTAATTCATTTACAACAACATCGACAAAGCTCATAGCAGGAACAACTTCTACCTTTATATCGTCATTGTCGTTTAAAAACTTTAACAGATACTCAACAGTTTTTTCCGCAACTAAAGGATTGCCCGGAACAGCATAGACTACATTACCGCATTTTTCGGCAATTTCTATTATTTCCCGAGTAATATTATCATAAACTTCCTCAAATGTCGAGGCTTTTTCATAAATTTTATCAAAAGTTTCAAAAGACAATCCCATGTCTCTTAAATATTTTACAACAGGATGCTTTTCCGTTCTCAAATACAACTTATCTGCATTTTTCATTTTGTCAATAGTTTCAATTGTCATGTGTTCAAACCCGCCAGGTCCAAGCCCTACTATGGTTAATTTGCCCATTTTTACACCTCCGCCTATTTAATTAATATTATACCATTGAATTTACACAAAAAAACAAATTTCTACAATATCAAGCCAGCAAAAATTTTACTTTGCTTAAAATATATTAATAGCACAAATAAAAGCGATTGAAAATTTCAACTAGTTAAATTATAATATATTTTATAATAAAAAGGGGGAGGGAGGCCAATTTCTGATGGATGTGGTCAAATTAGGAAAGAAAATCAGAGATGAAAGAAAAAAACTCCTTTTAAAACAGGGTGATATTTCGGGTGATGAGTTTTCAAAAGGCTATATAAGTTTAATAGAAAAGGGAAAGATAAATCCTTCGCTAAAGGCTTTAGATTTTATTGCAAAGAAGCTAAATAAACCGTTGGTGTACTTTCTTGACGACGATTACAAAGACAAATCAGAGCTTATGGATGAGATAAATACTTACAAAAAAGTATTGAAATTAGTGATCGAAGGAAGAAAGTCACTTGACAGCGGAAATTTAACCGATGCTATATCTTACTATCAAAAAGCTTTAGAGCTTAATGTAGATGAATACACTTTAAATATAATAAGTTTTTATTTGGGCAGAACATACACAAAAATCGAAGACTACAAATCTGCTTTAGATTCATTTAACAGGTGCTTGCCTTACTTCTCTCAAAATTCTTTACACGAAATTCTCGTTGAAATATATTGCAGCATAGGTCTGTGTCATGAAAAATTACAAAATGCTGATACTTCGCTGATTTTTTATTTGAAAGCTATCGACGAATTCGAAAAAAGCAGTATAATTAATTATGAGCTTAAATGTAAGATACTTTATAGCATTGGCGATCTTTACAACAAGCTGGGAGAACTTATAAAATCGAGGGATTACTATTTAAACTGTTTAAACTATGCTACAATGACAAACACTGTTAACTACATTGCAAAATGCAACAATGGTCTTGGACTCATAAGCTACAAACTAAAGGAATACAACGACGCTTTAAATTACATAAGGAAATCTTTAGTAATAAGCAAAGCCTTAAACATAAAAAGCGACATTGCCAGCGAATACAACTTGTTGGGATTCGTCTATACAGACCTTAAGAAATACGATATGGCAAAAAGATTTTTCCTTAAAAGTTACTCTATGCACAAAGATTTAGGCAACAAAGCGGGCATGGCATGTAATCTGACTGAATTAGGCAGAATAGAGTTCTACTTAGAAAATTATGATAAAGCTCTTGAACACATAAATTCATCCATGAATATATTGAAAGAGTTAAATGCAGAAGAAGAGATTGGCAGATTGTACACTGTGCTGGGAACTATACATCTAAAACTTAAAGACTTTAACCAATCTGCATCGGAACTAAATAAATCATTGGAAATATTAAAAAAGCTGGGGCTTAAAAGAGAACTTTCAGATGCCTACAAAGCTTTAGGCAACTTGTATATATCAATTGGCAAGCCTGATTTAGCCAGTGAAAATTTTAATAAATCCATTGAGCTTTTATGTGATTTTTACAAATAGGAGGCATTTTAATTGAACTCATTCTATATCTTTCTCGAAAAACTTACTGATAGTGTTTTCCCTGCATTGAAGCATAGAAATTTCAGATTGTTTTGGTTTGGACAAATGATATCACTCATAGGCACGTGGATGCAAAATATTGGTCAAGATTGGTTAGTCCTTAAATTGACCAATTCTGCATTTTTGTTGGGTGTTGTAAGCGCCCTTCAATTTCTGCCTATGCTTTTTTTATCTCTTTTTGCTGGTGTCGTAATAGATAGGTTTCCAAAGCGAAAAATCCTTATATTTACTCAGACAAGTCTGATGGTGACAGCTTTGGCTCTTGCGACGCTAACCGCACTAAATGCAATAAACTACTGGGAAATACTCGTTTTAGCAACCATCGTCGGTTTCATAAATACCATAGACAACCCTGCAAGGCAATCATTTATAATCGATTTAGTTGGCAAAGAAGACTTGATGAATGCAATATCGCTTAATTCTTCCATATTCAATGCAGCCAGAATCATAGGACCTGGTATCGCAGGCGTACTTATAGGTCTTTTAGGTTATGCACTGTGCTTTTACCTTAACGCATTAAGCTTTATTGCAGTAATCACTGGTTTAATCCTTATTGACGTAAAAATGAACAAATCAAGAGCATTGCTAAAAAAGGAAGATGTGATAGCCGACATAAAAGAAGGACTTCTTTACATCAAAAATACTCCAATAATTTTTGCTACTATACTTATGATGGCGGTTTTAAGCACATTCGCCATAAATTTCAATGTTTTAGTGCCTGTGTTTGCAAAAAACATCTTAAATCAAAATTCCACAGGATACGGCTTTCTCATGTCATCAATGGGTGTTGGCGCATTAATAGGCGCTCTCATACTTGCATCATTAAGCAAGAAAGGCGCGAAACCATTCTATCTCATATTAGGTGGATGTGGCTTATGTGTCTTCCAAATCTTAATCGGTTTTCAAAGCTACTATTGGCTTACAACGATTCTCCTTGCTTTGTCTGGATTTTCTATGATTACTTTCTCCGCATCAGCAAATACTACTGTACAGCTTAATTCCAGCAATAAATTTAGAGGGAGGGTCATGAGCGTATACTCTTTGGTATTTGGGGGCGTCACACCTATTGGTGCCATCTACGCAGGAAGCCTTGCAGAAAAAGTAGGAGCACACATGACGTTTATAATAAGCGGTCTTATAGGCATTGCATATATCTTGTATGTAGTACTGTTTAAGTACAAAAAGAGCTTTTCTTTAGACATTGTAGAAGACGACTAAAAAGACCAGCTTTAATATTGCTGGTCCTCATCATATATAAGCTTTGCAGATGGAAACATCTCAATAGCCCGCGGCAAAATCCCCTGCACGTATGCTATTAAAAGTCCATAATTCACAATCGGAATTTCCTTGCCTTTTGCATAGGATATCCTGTACATCATTTCTCTCTTATTAAGCATACAGCCACCACAATGAACAATAAGCTTGTACTGGTCCAGATTATCTGGAAACGTCATTCCGCTGGAAAAATCAAATTGAATATCGCCGCCTACAATTTGGCGTATCCACCTTGGTATTTTTACTTTTCCTATATCATCCGACTGCCTGTGATGCGTACACCCTTCTGCTATAAGAACCTTGTCGCCGGGTCTAAGCCTTTCTAATGCTTTAAGCCCTTTTGTCAATTCGTCAAGGTCACCTTTGTACCTTGCAAAAAGAATTGAAAAAGACGTTAAAGGTATGTCCCGAGGTGTATCAGCACTTACTTTTAAGAAAACTTGTGAATCAGTAATAACTAATGCCGGTTTCTTCCCTAAATTCTCCAATGTCTCTTTCAGCTCGTATTCTTTCGTGACAACGGCAATAGCATCACTTTCAATCACATCCCTTATCACCTGTTGCTGTGGCAGTATAAGCCTTCCCTTAGGCGCAGCCTTATCTATCGGTACCACCAGTACCACAAAATCACCAGGATTTATCAAATCAGACACCAAAGAAAGCTCTTTATCATCATAAGGAGCCTTTTTTATTATTTGCCTTTTAAGCTCCTCTATGCCATAACCATTATTGGCAGACGTCTCAACAAGCTCCAATTTCAATCTTTTTTCCCAATCGGCTTTTTGATTGAAATGAAATTGAGCTAAATCCGCCTTGTTTAAAACACCTACCACCGGAATATTTTTTTCTCTGATCTTCTCTAAAATTTCCTCCTCAAACTCCGACGGCCCCACCATGCCATCTATCACAAGCAAGGCAAGATCAGTCCTATTTAGCACTTCATACGTTTTTTTAATCCTCAATTCACCAAGCTCTCCTGTGTCGTCAAGTCCTGCAGTATCTATTATAACTACAGGGCCTATCGGCAGTATCTCCATGGCTTTTTGCACAGGGTCTGTTGTGGTTCCTGCTACATCAGAGACAATAGCGATGTTTTGATTAGTAAGAGCGTTTATTATGCTTGATTTTCCAGCGTTTCTTCTGCCAAAAATTGATATGTGCAGCCTCGATGCATTTGGCGTTGTATTCATCTATTTTCCCCTCTCAATCTTTTTAAACCCGGTATGCCAGGTTTTGTCATTTCGTATTCATTAAGTATGGCATCAAGCTGTTCTTCTTTAAAATACTTTTTAGCAACTTCCCTTATTGTCTTTCCTTCCTCTTTAGCCTCTTTTGCTATCATGGATGCTTTTTCGTATCCCAAATGAGGGCTTAACACAATCGCATAAGACAAGCTCTTTTCCACCATTTCTTCAAGGTGATGTCGATTTGCTTTAATTCCTTTTATGCATTTATATATAAACATATCAACTGCATTTTTAAGAAGGTCAATCTCATTGAAAAGATTATAGGCAATAAGCGGCAATGTGAAATTAAGCTCAAATTCCCCAGATTGTGCTCCTAATGTGATGGCGTAATCGCAGGCCAATACCTGATATGCTGCCTGTTTTACTGCCTCAGGTATTACTGGATTTATTTTGCCTGGCATTATCGACGAACCAGCTTGCACTTCTGGTATGGTTATCTCCATAAGTCCACATCTTGGACCTGATGACATAAGCCTAATATCATTAGATATCTTAATAAGGTTTGTAGCTGCAGCTTTCAACATGCCTGAAACTTCCACAAAAACATCGTTATTTTGAGTAGGATCCATCATGTACTCAGCTCTGGCAAGTCCAATTCCTGTTATGTCTCTTAAAATCTCAATGACGCTATAAATATACCTTATGTCAGCATTTAGCCCTGTGCCAACAGCAGTCCCACCTATATTCACCTGCCTTAGCCTTTCCTCTACTTTGTATATCCTCCACCTATCCCTTGCGATTGCCTGTGCATACGCTCCAAACTCCTGCCCCAGCATCACAGGCACAGCATCCTGCAGTTCCGTCCTACCTATCTTAATTACGTCTTTAAACTCATCTTCCTTTTCTTGAAGTGCTACTTGGAGATTAGCAAAGCTTTCACTTAAAGGCTTTAAAAGTTTAATAGCTGCTATTCTTACAGCAGTAGGAAAAACATCGTTTGTGGATTGGCTTAAATTTACATGATCGATAGGACTTACTAAGTCGTAATTTCCTTTTTTGCCGCCAAGTAGCTCTATCGCCCTGTTTGCTATGACTTCATTCATATTCATATTTGCAGATGTACCTGCTCCACCCTGAAGTGCATCAACGATGAATTGGTCATGAAATTTGCCTTCTATTATTTCATCACATGCAATAATTATAGCATCTGCAATTTTTTTATCAAGCAATTTTATGTTTTTATTGGCTATGGCAGCCGCTTTCTTTACCTGTGCCAGCGCTATTATAAGCTCTCTATGAATTGATTGACCTGACAAATTGAAATTTTCATGAGCTCTTAGACTGTGAATGCCGTAATAAGCATCGTCAGGCACTTCCATATATCCTAAAATATCGTGTTCTATCCTGTAGCCCATCTTTTCACCTTCTTAACATATATTCCAGCAAAAGCAGCAAAGCTTTCATACAATATATTAGCATATTTTTATCAAAAAATATATTATTATATACTACTTGATTTTAATTTATATGAGGTGTATAATATTTACAAAAGATAATTTTTATCAAAAGAAATAAATTATCTTCAAATTAAAAGGAGGTTTTTTCATGACAAATTTATTTGGAGTTTACAAATGCAAGGAGTGCGGAAATGTTGTAGAAGTTTTAAACGCTGGTGATGGAACATTGACATGCTGTGAAAAGCCAATGGAAGAGCAGATAGTAAATACAGTTGACGCCAGCAAAGAAAAACACGTTCCTGTGATATTGAAAGACGGCGATACAGTAACAGTAAAAGTTAGCAGCGTAGAACATCCTATGGAGGAAAAACACTACATAGAATGGATTTCAATTTTAGCTGACGGAATTTACATGAGAAAGATGTTAAAACCAGGAGATAAACCTGAGGCAACATTCAAGACGGATGCAGCAAAGATTCAAGCTTGGGCATATTGCAATTTGCACGGCTTGTGGACTGCAGAGATTTAAACTTTACTCCTCCTATTTTTGCATTTGTTTATGCATAAAAGATGTCCTGATGCGGACATCTTTTTGTTTTGTTCACAACATTCCTTGAAATGTAGTATACAAAAGTATTCCGTTTAAAAGTATTATAAAAATCGAAATTACCCACCCTGCAATTGTAGCAGCCAAATTATTTGCAAATTGCCCCATGTATTCCCTTTTGGATGTTATTATTAAAAGCGGTATTATGGCGAATGGAAGTGCAAAACTTAAAACAACTTGGCTTAATATTAGAGCATTCATTGGATTTACGCCTAAGAAAAGAACTGCAATTGACGGTATTATCGTAATAAGCCTTTTTAAGAGTGGAGGAAAAGTTTTATTTAAAAATCCATCCATGACCGTCTCACCTGCCATAGTCCCAACTGCAGATGATGAAAAACCAGATGATAAAAGGGCTAATGCAAAAGCTATGCTGGAAAAAGGGCCTAATAGCGGTTCTAACGACTTATGGGCATCTTCTATAGAATTTACATAGACGCCATTTTTAAAGAAAACTGCCGCTGACACAATTACCATAGCCGCATTGACAATAAAGGCGATATTCATGGCTATAATAATGTCCAGCCTTTCCATCGACAAATGGTGCCTTTTCTCTTTTAAACTTAAATTTTTGTTTCTGCTTTGGACTAATTGGGAATGAAGAAATATTACATGAGGCATTACTGTTGCTCCCAGCATGCCAACTGCTATATACAAGGCATCTTTATCAACAATCGTTGGCATCAAAGTACTAAGCCCTACCTTTATCCACTCTGGCTTTGCTAAAAACATTTCAAATCCATACGCTAAGCATATTACACCTATCAACATTTCAATGATCGACTCCACTGCCCTCTGTCCAAATTTCTGTAGATGCGTTATGAAAAGCGTCACAATTCCAGTTATAACACCTGCATAGGCCAATGGAACCCTAAAAAGAAGGTATATTCCAACAGCGCCGCCTAAAAATTCTGCCATCGTGGTTGCAATGGATGCAATCTCGGAGACGATAAAAAGCAATACATTAGTCCTTTTGGGAAATACGGCTCCACACATTTGAGACAGATTTTTTTCAGTAGCTATCCCTAATTTAGCCGACAAATACTGTAGAAAGATTGCAATAATGTTGCTCCACAAGATGACCCATAAAAGGCTGTAATTGTACTTGGCTCCTCCAGTTATATTTGTAGCAAAATTACCAGGATCTATATAAGCAACGCTTACTACAAATGCTGGACCTAAGTACTTTAAAAAATCAGCAATCTTCTTTACAATCAGATTTTCTGATGCTTTCTTATTTCTTTCAGAAAAATCTGTCACAGCTACACTGCTTGAATCTTTCATTTATGTCACACCCTTTTTCACATTGGCAAAATTATTAGCCAATCCTAAAATTTAAAATCCTAACATAGAATATGTTAAACGGATGTATTTCGTTACATTTAAAAAGAAGGTGAATAAATTGCAGGACAAGTATCACACTTTTAGCGAATACATGAAGAAAGAGAATAACTCATTGACAGCGTCTATGGAAGATTATCTTGAAATGATATGCAGACTGTCGACTAAATCAGGCTATGTAAGACTGCACGAATTGGCAGAGGCATTGAATGTCCAGCCGCCATCCGCTACAAAGATGGTTCAAAAACTTTCTGAGCTTAATCTCATAGACTATGAAAAGTACGGCGTCATAACTTTAAGCAATGAAGGCAAATCAATCGGCGAAGCTCTTATAAAAAGGCATAATACAATTTTAGAACTTCTAAAGACGCTTGGAATTGAAGAAAACAATCTTCTTGAAGAAACAGAAAAAATAGAACACACCGTAAGCACAGAAACGCTTCATTGTTTTTTACGTTTCATGGACTTTTTAGAACAAAATAACGATATTAAAGAAAAATTAACCCAGTACATGAAATCAAAAAGAGATTAAAAGTGGATTAAAATTTACAATTCTGTAATAATTGCAATTTTTAATATGCTATAATTATAAATGTACACTATTTTGCAAAAAGGAATGGGGATTTTAATGTCATTATTTAAATTGGGAATCGATGTAGTTCTTCATCTCGACAAGTATTTAGGCACCATAATCCAAACGTATGGTACCGCCACATATTTACTTATATTTCTCATATTGTTTTTTGAAACAGGTATCGTCATTACGCCATTTTTGCCTGGAGACTCGCTAATATTTGCTGCAGGTGCTTTTGCTGCCATAGGTTCACTAAATGTATTTACATTATTTATAGTAGTCTCATTGGCTGCAATATTAGGTGACACTGTAAACTACCACATAGGAAAATTTATAGGCGAAAAGATATACGAAGCGGAAAACTTAAAGTTGATAAAAAAAGAACACCTTTTAGAAGCCAGAAACTTCTATGATAAATACGGTAGCATGACAATAGTATTAGGAAGGTTTATACCTATCATAAGGACGTTTGTGCCATTTGTAGCAGGCATAGGTGAGATGAATTACCTTCACTTCCTCACCTACAACGCATTAGGCGGCATAGCCTGGGCAGCGTTATTCTCGTTTGGCGGATACTACTTTGGAAATCTTGAAGTTGTCAAAACACATTTTGGGTTCGTCACAATAGCCATAATTGTTATTTCTTTGATACCTGCTTTAGTGACTTTCTTGAAAAAGAAGTAAGCGAGATATAATCTCGCTTTTTTTATGTTTTTATTTGATAAGGCTTTATCATAATTCTTTAATTAAAAAATATTTTTAGTTAAATTATTGACAATAAAATTAATATATTGTAATATTAAGATATAATAATACTTTTAATAGGAGGAAGAATCATGAAAGTTGTAATTATCGGGGGCGTTGCTGGCGGTGCATCTGCTGCAGCAAGGTTGAGAAGACTTGATGAAGACGCTGAAATAATACTCTTTGAAAAGGGAGAATATATATCTTATGCCAACTGCGGTCTGCCGTATTATATAGGCGAAGTCATAAAAGAACGTGAAAAATTAGTCGTTCAAACACCAGAAGCTATGTCAAAGCGCTTCAACATCGACATAAGGACATTATCAGAAGTCACAAAGATAAATCCTGATGAAAAAACCGTAGTCGTTCATGATATAAAAAATGACAGAACCTATACAGAAAGCTACGACAAACTGATACTATCACCTGGTGCAGAACCTATAAAACCTCCAATGCCAGGCATAGATGGCAAGAACATTTTTACGCTTAGGACTATTCCAGATACCTATAGGATAAAAGACTTTGTCGACAACAACAAACCTAAAAAAGCCGTTGTAGTAGGCGGTGGTTTCATAGGACTTGAAGTTGCAGAGAATTTAAAAGAAGCAGGACTTGATGTGACAATAGTAGAATTGGCTGACCATGTAATGGCACCACTTGATTACGAAATGGCTGCAATTGTCCATCAACGCCTTAAAGATAAAGGTGTAAATCTCATATTAAAGGATGGTGTAAAAGAGTTTCACCACAAAGAAGGCATAACGACTGTCGTTTTGAATAGCGGCAATACGTTAATCACTGACATGGTCGTATTAGGCATAGGCGTGAGGCCAGACACTAAATTAGCAAAAGACGCAGACCTTGCAATCGGCGAAAGAGGCGGCATAAAAGTCAATGAATACATGCAGACATCAAATCCTGATATATACGCTGTAGGCGATGCTATAGAGGTAAAAGACTATATAAACGGAAGCAATACTTTGATACCATTAGCAGGACCTGCAAACAAACAAGGCCGTATCGCAGCAGACAATATTTGCGGAAGAAAAAGCAAATATGATGGTACGCAGGGTACTTCTGTTGCAAAAATTTTCGACTTGACTGTGGCAGCGACGGGAAACAATGAAACAATCTTAAAAAGAGCCGGAATAGATTATGAAAAAGTCATAATACACCCAAATTCACATGCCAGCTACTATCCTGATGCACTGCCTATGACCATTAAACTCATATTTAAAAAAGATGATGGAAAAATCTTAGGCGCTCAAATAGTTGGATTTGACGGCGTTGATAAGAGAATAGACGTCATTGCTACTGCAATACGCAGCAATATGACAGTTTACGACTTAGAAGAACTTGAATTGGCATACGCTCCACCATACTCATCAGCAAAAGACCCTGTAAACATGGCTGGTTTTGCAGCTTCAAATATATTAAAAGGCGATATAAGCGTATTCCATTGGGACGAAGTTAAAGATATAGATTTGTCTAAATCTTTAATACTTGACGTAAGAACAGATCTTGAATATCAGCTCGGAAACATCAAAGGCTCCATAAACATACCTGTAGATGAGCTAAGAGAAAATCTTCACAAGATTCCAAAAGACAAAGATATATACGTATACTGTCAAGTAGGCTTAAGAGGATATATAGCTTGCAGGATACTGATGCAAAATGGCTTTAAATCTGTCAAAAATCTAAGTGGCGGTTATAAAATATACGAAACTGCAACATCAGATTTCACCGATATAACAGTGAGGTACGACGATGAACAGACAGAGTGCGGCATGTGCGTAACAGATAAAAAAAAATCAGATGATGCAGTGGCAACATTAGAGATCGATGCGTGTGGGCTTCAATGTCCAGGTCCTATAATGCAGACATTTAACGCAATAAAAAATCTAAAAGATGGAGACATACTAAGGATAAAAGCTTCGGACCCTGGATTTGAAAATGACATTAAGACATGGTGTCAAAGAACAGGAAATGCGCTTCTTAACTTATACCATGAAGGAAAAATCATTGTAGCAGAGATAAGAAAAAATGCATCTGCAAAAGCAGTTGAAACAAAGACATCTTCTGATAAAAACGATAAGGCCATTATAGTATTCAGTGGAGACTTAGACAAAGCCATAGCCGCATTTATAATAGCAAATGGAGCTGCTGCAATGGGAAGAAAGGTGACTCTTTTCTTCACATTCTGGGGACTCAATATACTGAGAAAGCCAGAAAAAGTTTCAATCAAAAAAGACTTCTTAAGTAAGATGTTTGGCATGATGATGCCAAGGGGTTCCAAGAAGCTAAAACTTTCCAAGATGAACATGTTTGGCATAGGACCTAAAATGATACGATACATCATGAACAAAAAAAATGTATCTTCACTGGAAGATTTAATACAGCAAGCGCTTAAAAACGGTGTAAGGATTGTGGCATGCAACATGTCATCTGACATAATGGGCATAACTAAAGATGAGCTTATAGATGGTGTTGAATTAGGCGGTGTTGCATCATTTATAGGTGCAGCTGAGCAGTCAGACACCACACTCTTTATATAAAAGTTGGAGGGATTTCCGCTGAAAAACAGTGCTATAGACATCGAAAAAGATTTTAAAAAGTATGAAACGATAGCAGAAAAATTAAAAGCCATAGCGCATCCTTACAGGCTTTGCATCGTAAGAGGGCTTCTATCAGGAGAATGCAACGTAAGTACGATACAAGAATGCTTAAACTTGCCTCAATCCACAGTGTCGCAGCACATATCAAAGCTAAAATCTGCCGGCATAATAGAGGGAAAGCGAAACGGACTTGAAATCTGCTATCGAGTTGTAGACAATGACATAATAAATGCCGTAAAACTTTTATTCAATGATTAAGAGATAGGATTTACCCTATCTCTTATATTTTTAATCATCCAATCGTGGTGACCCTATCGTTTTTTTGTTTTTTATCGTGTTCCTTAAATCAATTGCACTGTACACATCTTCATCTATCACATCACAAAACGACTTTAACTCATCTATTGATAGGTCTTCTATGGCACAATTTTTATCTATGGCGTACAATACGACTTTACCAGTTATCTCATGTGCTTTTCTAAAGGGAATCCCTTTAAATACAAGGTAATCTGCAAAATCTGTAGCATTCATATATCCGTATTTTGCTGCATTTGCCATATTATCACTTTTTACCTTCATCGTTTTTACCATGCCATTAAAAACCGCAATCGACATTTTCAAAGTATCTATAGCATCAAAAAGCGCTTCTTTGTCCTCCTGCATATCTTTGTTGTATGCCAAAGGAAGTCCTTTCATGACTGTAAGCAACGTCATGAGGCTGCCGTACACCCGCCCTGCCTTGCCTCGTATAAGCTCCGCAGCATCTGGATTTTTCTTCTGAGGCATCATGCTGCTTCCTGTTGAGTACCTGTCATCCAGCTCTACAAAATCAAATTCTTTGCTGGACCATAGCACAATTTCCTCGCAAAAGCGGCTTAGGTGCATCATCATGATTGAAGAAAAGCTCAAAAATTCTATCACAAAATCCCTATCGCTAACTGCATCGAGGCTGTTTTTAGTTATGTCGTCAAACCCAAGAAGTTTTGCCACGTACATTCTGTCTATATTGTACGATGTGCCTGCTAAAGCGCCTGAACCTAATGGCATCACATTTACCCTTTTTACCATATCATTAAGCCTTGATAAGTCTCTTTTAAACATCTCCACATACGCCATCATGTGATGTCCAAAAGTGACAGGCTGAGCCCTTTGCAAATGGGTATATCCAGGCATGATCACATTCTTATGCTCAAAAGCCTTATTTTTAAGCGTGTCAATTAGAGTTTCAATGTTTTTCCCAATTTCACCTGCGACATCTCTCAGATAAAGCCTCACATCTGTTGCTACTTGGTCATTGCGGCTTCTTCCAGTATGAAGTTTTTTGCCTACATCACCTATTTTTTCAGTCAAAAGCCTTTCAACGTACGTGTGTACATCTTCATCATCAGGTATAAAACCTGTATCAGTTTCCTTTAAAATCTCATTTAGCCCATCTACAATAAGCTTTGTCTCATCGTCCTTTAATACACCTGCCTTGTTTAAACCTTTCGCATGGGCTATGGAACCTTCTACATCGTATTTGAAAAGGCGCATATCGAAAGAAATGGAGGAATTAAAATCCTCCATAAGTTTGTCTGTATCCCCTTTAAACCTACCGCCCCACAGCTTCATTAAAATCTTCCTTTCTGCTTATATCCATAAGCGCTTTTATTTTAAGCGGCAATCCGAATAAGTTTATAAACCCTTCTGCATCCTTTTGATTGTAAACTTCATCTTCACCAAATGTAGCAAATTCTTCACTGTACAGTGAATACGGCGACTTTGAACCTGCATTTATCAAGTTTCCTTTGTAAAGTTTAAGCCTTACAGTACCAGTCACATTCTGCTGAGTCACATCCACAAACGCATCTAAAGACTCTCTAAGTGGTGAAAACCACAATCCATTGTAGACAATGTCTGCATACTTTTGCGCCACCAAATCTTTAAACCTCATGGTTTCCTTGTCTAAAACCAAATACTCCAATTCCTTGTGAGCTGCGTAAAGAACCGTTCCTGCAGGTGTCTCATACACACCGCGAGACTTAATGCCTACAAGCCTATTTTCTACAATATCAGCTATGCCTATACCATTTCTTCCAGCTATCAAATTAAGCTCTTCTATCATCTTCGAAGGACTCGCGTATGACTTTCCATTTACTTTTACAGGTATCCCCTTTTCAAACTCTAAGACGACGTACTCCGGCTCATCCGGTGCATTCTCCGGTGGAACAACAATATCGTACAAACTGTTTTTAGGCTCATTCCACGGATCTTCCAAATCACCGCCTTCATGGCTTATGTGCCATAAATTGTTGTCAACGCTGTATATCTTTTCCTTTGTGACAGGGACAGGAATGCCTTTTTTCTTGGCATAATCTATTTCTTGCTCCCTGGACTTAAAATCCCATATCCTCCATGGCGCTATTATCTCTATTGATGGATCAAGAGCTTTTATTGATACTTCAAATCTTACTTGGTCATTCCCTTTTCCAGTAGCACCGTGCACTATCGCCTTTGCACCTTCTTTGTGAGCTATCTCCACAAGCTTTTTAGCAATGAGGGGCCTCGCAAATGAAGTGCCTAACAGATACTTGCCTTCATACACAGCTCCTGCTTTTAATGTGGGGAAAATATAATCCTCTACAAACTCATCTTTTACATCTTCAACGTATATCTTGCTGGCACCGCTTAGTAGTGCCTTCTCTTTTATGCTGTTAAGCTCGCTTCCCTGACCTACATCTATACACGCAGCTATTATCTCACATTCGTAATTTTCTTTAAGCCATGGTATTATGACAGACGTATCTAAACCGCCTGAATACGCCAGAACCACTTTTTCTCCTTTTAACATATAAATCTTCCTTTCCAAGTTAATTTTACAAAGCAGATTTCTTTAAATTTTTAGACTGCAACTCATGATACTCATTTAGCGACAGATAGTTAAGTCCGCTTATTTTCACCTTCTGCACCGCCTGAAGGGCTGCTTTTGCCGTATCAAGGGATGTAAACAGCGGAACCCTGTATTCACATGCAGTTCTCCTCAGTATAAATCCATCATTGTCTACTTTCTTGCCGCGATTCGGTATATTGATGACTAATGAAAAATACCCTTCTTTTAATAGCCTTATGGCATCTTTTATATTCACATGCTTAACACTAATTCCAGCAGAATTAAAATGTCTGGCTGTACCGGATGTGCCAAATAACTCATATCCCGCATCATGATACTTCTTTACCGTACTCATTGCATCGTTTATGCTTCCACTGGCTATAGAAATTAAGACCCTTCCACTGACAGGTATATCTAAGTTAGCTCCTGCCATAGCCTTGTAAAGAGCTCCTTCGTAGCTTAGATCTATGCCCATTATTTCTCCAGTAGATTTCATCTCAGGTCCCAACATCACTTCAACATTAGTAAGCTTCTCTGTTGAAAATACAGGTGCCTTAACGATTGTATGAGCTGTCTTAGGCCATAAAACATCTTCGTAGCCTAAACTCTTTAATGTGTCACCTAACGCGATTTTTACGGCTATGTCTATCATAGGAACTCCTGTTGCCTTACTTATTACAGGAACTGTCCTTGAAGCCCTCGGATTTACTTCTAAAACGTAGACGACGCCATCTTTAACCACAAATTGAATATTGATAAGCCCTTTTACTTTTAAAGCACACGATATTTTCTTTGTATACTCTACAATTGTAGATATTTCATGGTCAGATAGGTTTCTCGCAGGGTACATTGAAAAACTGTCACCAGAATGTACACCTGCTCTTTCTATATGCTCCATTATTCCAGGAATCAAGACATCAGTGCCATCGGATATGGCATCTACTTCAACTTCTCTTCCTTCAATGTACTTGTCGATCAAGACAGGCTTCCCTGGAGATACTTTCATAGCATTGGTAACATAATCTATTATCTCTTGAAGTGTGTTTACTTTTTCCATCGACTGTCCGCCTATTACGTATGAAGGTCTTACTAAGAGAGGAAATCCTATTGTCAGCGCTACATCTTTTGCATCGCCTACTGATAGCGCATATCCACCTTTTGGCTGGTTTATATTCAGCTTTTTAAGAAGCTTAGAAAACTTTTCTCTGTCTTCACTGTCGTCGATGCTTTCAAATGAAGTGCCCAATATATTTACGCCGTTGTCAGACAATCCTTGTGCTAAGTTTATAGCTGTTTGGCCTCCAAACATCACCAAAACGCCAAGTGGCTTTTCTTTTTCGATGATATTCAATACATCTTCCAGCGTCAATGGTTCAAAGTACAGCCTATCGCCTGTATCGAAGTCTGTGCTTACCGTCTCAGGATTGTTATTTATTATGATTGATTTGATTCCCTTGCTTTTAAGAGCCCAAAGTGCTTTTACTGAGCAATAATCAAATTCTACGCCCTGCCCTATTCTAATAGGTCCTGAACCTAAAACTATGACTTTCTTTATGTCGTGATGAATAGGTACTTCATCATTTTCTCCGTACGTTGAATAAATATACTGCGTAACAGATTCAAATTCTGCCGCACAAGTATCAACCATCTTATAAGCAGGTAATATGCCATAACTTTTCCTCAAATTTCTAACATCTTTTTCGTCTATCCCTTTGATATTGGCAATTTCTCTATCTGAAAAGCCCATTCGCTTTGCCTTCCATAAAACCTCTTTTGTCAGGTCGTTTATGAATATCTCTTTTTCCATCTTTACTATATCTAAGAGCTTATTTATAAACCACTTATCTATCTTAGACAGTTCATTTATATGATTCACAGTGACACCGCGGCGAAGTGCCTCAGCTATATAAAATAGCCTCATGTCATTTGGCTTTTTAATGTTATCGATGATCTCCTCATCGCTTAATTTCTTTATGTTTTCATTTGTAAGTCCATAAGCTTTTATCTCTAAAGACCTTACGGCCTTTAGGAGTGATGCTTCAAAGCATCTGTCTATTGCCATCGTCTCTCCTGTAGCTTTCATCTGTGTGCCAATCTTTCTGTCTGTCTCATAAAATTTATCAAATGGCCACCTTGGAATCTTTGTAACAACATAGTCAAGCGATGGCTCAAACAAAGCTGTAGTCTTTCCCGTGACAGGGTTTTTTATCTCATCAAGCGTAAAGCCAACAGCTATTTTAGCAGCTATCTTGGCTATAGGATAACCTGTAGCTTTTGATGCCAAAGCACTTGAGCGGCTAACCCTCGGATTTACCTCTATAACGTAGTACTGATGGCTATTAGGGTCCAACGCAAACTGGACATTGCATCCGCCTTCAATCTTCAATGCCTTTATGATTTTAAGACTGGCAGTCCTCAGCATTTGATACTCGTAATCTGTCAGTGTCTGTGACGGCGCAACAACAATGCTGTCACCCGTGTGGACGCCAACCGGATCAAAGTTTTCCATATTGCATATGGTTATGCAATTGTCGTTGCTGTCCCTCATAACTTCGTATTCTATCTCTTTGTAACCGTAAAGGGATTTTTCTATCAGCACTTCATGTGCCATGCTTTTCTTCAAACCCAAATCAACTATAACCTTAAGTTCATCCACATTGTTTGCTATGCCCCCGCCAGTTCCACCTAATGTAAAGGCAGGCCTGACTATAAGCGGATAGCCGCACTTTTCTGCAAATTTAACCGCATCATCTACATTATTTACGGTTGCGCTTTCTGCTATAGGTTCTCCTATTTCTTCCATCTTCTTCTTAAACAATTCCCTGTCTTCAGCAGTCTTTATTGATTCAATAGAAGTTCCCAATACCTTTAGATTGTATTTATCGATTATTCCGCTTTCTTTAAGCTTTACGACTACATTAAGCCCTGTCTGTCCACCGATTGTCCCTAATATTCCATCTGGCCTTTCTTTTTCTATGATGGCTTCCAACACATCAACTTCCGGATTTTCTATATAGACCACATCGGCGATCTCTGTATCTGTCATTATTGTAGCAGGATTGTTATTCACTAAGATAACTTTTAATCCTTCTTCTTTCAATGATTTGCATGCTTGTGTTCCGGAATAGTCAAACTCTGCAGCTTGACCTATTACGATAGGCCCTGAGCCTATAACAAGCACTTTATTCACTCCTTCATATTTCAGCAAGATAAGACCTCCTTCTATAAACACAAGTTATATCCATAAATTTATCAAAAATGTACATTGAATCATGTGGGCCAGGACACGCTTCTGGATGATATTGTACGGAAAATACCGGCAGGTACTTATGCTTTATTCCTTCCACCGTATTGTCATTTAAGTTTACATGAGTGACCACTATTTCATCGCTATTTATAGAGCTTTCTTCTACAGCGTAGCCATGGTTTTGCGATGTTACAAATGACTTCCCTATCATCAAGTCTTTTACAGGCTGATTTGAGCCTCTGTGTCCAAACTTCATCTTTATGGTATTGCACCCCATAGCAAGTGCAATTATCTGATGTCCTAAACATATACCTAAAACTGGTATCTTACCTATGAAAAACTTCGCCAGTTCTATGGCAGAAGTTGCATCTTTCGGATCTCCCGGACCATTTGAAAAAAATATGGCTTCAGGCTCAATCGCCATTACGTCTTCTACGCAAACATCGTAAGGAAACACGTATACGTCAAATCCTACGTTTCTCAACATGTTCAAAATGTTCTTTTTGGTGCCAAGATCTATAAACGCCAATTTCGGCCCTTCTCCTTGTACGTGATACGGCTTTTTCGTGGACACTTCTTTAAGCAAATCCACTTTTATATCAGGCACTAAAGCGTTGGCATCGTCAGTTATGATGCCTCTCATAGTCCCATTTGATCTCAATTTTTTAGTCAATTCCCTCGTATCGACACCTGCTAATACCGGTATCCCATTTTTGTCGAGATAGTCAATCAATGAAGAATCTGAGAGAAAATTGCTGGGACTATCACAGTACTCTCTTACAACATACCCTCTAATATGCGGCTTTTCCGATTGAAAGTCGTACTTATTGATACCGTAATTTCCAATAAGCGGATATGTCATGACGACGATCTGCCCAGCATAAGACGGATCTGTGATGATTTCCTGATATCCTGTCATGCCTGTATTAAAGACAACTTCCCCAAAACCTTGAAAATTCTTGCTTATAATATTGCCTTCAAAAATGCTGCCATCTTCTAACTTCAAGTACCCTTTCATCTTAAAACCCCATTTCATGTAATACATCATCAAGAATTATCACCGCAGTATCAAGCTCATCAGTAGTGACGATAAGTGGCGGTACAAACCTCAAAACATTATGGTTTACGCAGTTTATGAGAAGACCTTTTTCCAAGGCTTTTAGCACTATCTCACCTGCATCATCCAAATCAACTTCACATCCTATCATGAGGCCTTTTCCTCTTACATCTTTTATGACTTTGTACCTATCTTTTAATCCATTAAGTTTTTCCTTAAAATACTCTCCTTTTTTCACTACATCATCAAGAAAACCTTCCTTTGTAACTTCCTTCATTACTGCAATTCCAGCAGCACATGCAAGTGGATTTCCTCCAAACGTTGATGCATGATCACCAGGTTTAAATACTGCCACATTTTCCTTTGCCACAATTGCACCTATTGGCACACCACCGCCTAATGCCTTTGCCAACGTCATAATATCAGGTTCTATGCCAATATGCTGATATGCAAAGAGTTTTCCAGTACGTCCAATACCTGTCTGGACTTCATCTACAATCAATAGGATGTCATTTTCATCGCATATTTCCCTGACCTTTTTTAAATATTCAAGGCTGCCCTCATGTATGCCGCCTTCCCCTTGTATAATCTCTATCATGATTGCGCATACATCATCATCTAATGCACTGTAAATATCGTCAATGTCATTGTAGTTTACGTACTTAAATCCTTCCAGCAATGGTCCAAAGCCTTTGTGATATTTTATCTGTCCTGTTGCTGTAAGAGCGCCAAACGTCCTGCCGTGAAATGAATTTTTTGCGCTGATAATCTTATACCTTTTATCACCGTATTTGATCGATGCGTATTTTCTTGCAAGCTTTATGGCACCTTCATTAGCTTCTGCACCGCTGTTGGCGAAAAACACCTTGTCACCAAACGAGTTTTCCGCAATGATCTTGGCCAGTTCAATCTGATTTTCGTTCCAGTAAAGATTTGAACAGTGTATCAATGTTTCCGCTTGACTTTTGATGGCATCTACTATTGGTGGGTAGCAGTGCCCAAATGCGTTTACAGCAATGCCTGCTACAAAATCAAGGTACATATTTCCATCTGTATCCCAGACTTTTGTTCCACTGCCTTTTACCAATGTAATAGGATATCGTCCGTAAGTATTCATCACGTACTTTTTGTCATCAGAGATTGTCATCGTCAAAACACTCCTTTCCTATCATAGTGCCAATCCCTTCATCAGTGAAGATCTCTAAAAGAAGCGAATGTGTCAATCTTCCATCGATTATGTGCGCTCTCTTAACTCCATTTTCTACTGCTTGAATGCAGCATTTTAATTTAGGTATCATGCCGCCTGTAATCTTTTCTGTCGCCATAAGCTCTTTAGCCGCATCTAAATCAATTCTCGATATAACGCTGCTTTTGTCATTCACATCTGACAGTATGCCTTCCACATCTGTCAAAAGTATGAATTTCTCAGCTTTTAAAGCTTCAGCTATTCTACCTGCTGCTGTATCAGCATTTACATTGTAAGTCTTTCCATCTTTGCCCACAGCACACGGGGCAATAACCGGTATAAATCCCTTGTCAAGCATCATCTTTATAACATCAATATTGACTTCTTCAATTTTCCCAACAAAACCTATGTCTCCATTTGCAGTATCTTTCTCGGCTACGAGAAGCTTGCCATCTTTTCCGCTTATACCTATAGCCTTGCCGCCTATCTCGTTTAGCATTGAAACTATCTCTTTATTTATCTTGCCTGTAAGAACCATCTCAACTACTTCCATCGTCTTCTCATCTGTAACCCTCAAGCCATTTATAAATTTCGACTCAATATTGAGGCTTTCAAGCATCTTATTTATGTCAGGACCGCCACCGTGTACGACGACTGGATTCAGTCCAACGTACTTTAGCAAAACTATGTCCTGCATTACCATTTTCTTTATTTTACAATCTATCATTGCATTGCCGCCGTATTTTATCACGACAGTAGCACCGGAAAACTTTTTAATATAAGGTAGGGCTTCTATCAATATTTCAGCTTTTGCGATTTCATCGCCGTATTTTTGTCTCTTTATCATGTTCTGTAGCTCCCATTTATCTTCACATAATCGTAGCTTAAATCGCAGCCCCACGCTAAAGCATCATATTTTCCGACATTTAAATCAACTACTATCGAAATCTCTTTTTCGCTTAAAATCTCTTTCGCTTTATCTTCGTTAAAAGGAACGTAACCGCCATTTTCGCAAACTTTTATAATTCCCTTGTTGCTTTTCAAATATATATCAACGGCATCTTGCGAAAAATTAGCTCCTGAATAACCTAAAGCAGCAATGATTCTCCCCCAGTTGGCGTCTTCGCCAAATATAGCCGTCTTAACCAAATTTGAATTTACAATAGATTTAGAAGCAAGTATCGCATCATCTTCCGTAGGCGCATTGACTACACTTACTTCCATGAACTTAGTAGCACCTTCGCCATCTTTTGCTATTTGCTTTGCTAAATGCTTGTTTACGTACAAAAGTGCGTTGTAAAAAATCTCATACTCATGTGTATCTTCCTCTATCGTAGGATTGCCTGCCATACCATTGGCCAGCATTATGACAGTATCATTTGTGCTCATGTCTCCGTCGACTGATATCATGTTGTAGGACCTCTTTACCGTCTCTTTCAACGCCTTATCCAAAGCCTTTTTCGATATATCTGCATCTGTAGTGATAAAAGACAACATAGTAGCCATATTTGGAGAAATCATTCCTGACCCTTTAGCAATGCCGCCTATATAAGCTTCATAGCCTTCTATGTTCAACTTTACAGCGACTTCTTTTGTAAATGTATCTGTGGTAAGAATCGCTTCTGCAGCATCTTTCCCACCATCTTTCGACAGTTCCTGAGAAGCCAACTCTATTCCTTTAGCTACCTTTTCCATGGGCAGTGTCACACCGATAACACCTGTTGAGCAGACAAGCACATCATCTTTATCTATGTTTAATTTCTCTGCCACCATAAAAGCCATAGATGAAGCATCTTCATATCCCTTTTGTCCTGTGCACGCATTGGCATTGCCGCTATTTACGACTATTGCCTGCGCTTCACCGCTTTTTATTTTTTCCATGTCTAAAATCACTGGAGCCGCTTTTACCTTATTTGTAGTAAATGCCGCCGCGGCCTTGGCCTTTTTCTCAGAGTATATTATGGCAAAATCCTTTTTCGCTTTCTTTATGCCTGCAAACACACCCGAGGCTAAAAATCCTTTAGGCGATGTGACATTTCCCTCAATCACCTCAAAATCCTCCATTATCATATCCTCCTTAAGCTTATCATTATGGAAAAACTGGCACCATCTTTAATCCTTTAGCTTCATCGATGCCAAACATTATATTCATATTTTGGACAGCTTGCCCTGATGCACCTTTCACCAAATTATCAATGACAGACATGACTATCAATGTATTAGAATGCCTATCAATTTCTAATCCAATATGGCAAAAATTTGAGCCGTATACGCTTTTTGTAGAAGGGTATTCACTAATATCCAATACTTTCACAAAATATTCATCTTTATAAAACTCCCGGTAAATCTCGTGAATGCTTTCTATCGAAATATCTTTTTTCAATCGGCAATACATAGTGCTTAATATTCCTCTTGTCATAGGCGTCAAATGTGGTGTAAAAATGACTTTTGTATCTTCGTGATTTAACTTTGAAAGCTCTTGCTCTATTTCTGGCATGTGTCTGTGTTTTGCTACATTGTAAGGTTTTATGCTTTCATTGCACTCCGCGTACATATTGCCTTGCTTTGGACTGTGGCCTGCACCAGATACACCAGATTTAGAATCTATTATTATATGATTTTCTATTATTCCGCTTTTTAAAGCCGGCGCCAAACCGAGAATTGCAGATGTAGGATAACAGCCCGGATTTCCCACAACCATCGCATTTTTGATCTCCTGCCTGTGAATTTCTGGAAGCCCATAAACTCTGCTTACGCTTCCGTAATCATCGCTACTTGCCCCATACCATTCCTTGTAAATCTTAAAATCATCAAATCTAAAATCCGCACCAAGATCAATGAGTCTTACCCCACTACTGCATAATTTCTCAACTATATTCATTGCATATCCAGATGGAAGTGCTGCAAATACCACATCACAGCTTTCAACAATGTCGTCAATGTTTAGCTCATGAAGCTCAACATCGCAATATCCCTTCAAAGAATGATACACATCTTCAATTTTTTTGCCATTGAAGTTTTGAGATGACAAATATTTTATCTGGACATCTTCGTGATTTGATAAGATTCGAATGAGTTCTACGCCTGTATAACCTGTAGCTCCTAATATGCCGACCCTCACCATTGAGATCCCACCTTCAATATTTTATATATATTAATTTTAACTTATATTTATGCATTAAACATTAAAAAAATAATGTGAAATATGTATAAATAGTAGTTTATTTTTATATTTATTCACCGTTTTTATTATTATATCACCTTCTGAAATTTTTTCAAGTATTTTTTCGCAAAAATATAGTTAAATTTTCATCCATTTATAGTAAAATATAAATGAAAGCCAAAACTTTTCAGGAGGTTTAATCATGGGAAGAAAAATAATCGGAATTGTACTTATATTGTTAGGACTTATATATCTCAATGACAACCTGGGCTTGCTATCAAGATACGGAATATCATTAGATATGTCTAATATATGGCCTCTTTTTATATTGATACCAGGAATCATGATGGAAGTAAGCTACTTAAAGCAAAGAAAAAATCCTGAAATCTTAGTTCCAGGCGGAATACTTACATCAATGGGCATCATTTTTTACTTTGACATCTTCACAAACTGGATTTACTCTGAATACACATGGCCTCTATACATTCTATCTGTTGCAATAGGTCTTTTTCAGCTTTACATCGTAAGCAGGGATTTTGTACTGATGGGCTTAGTCATGGTAATTACCGCTACTGTAATATTAAGCTATACATCAATTTTGTACAACCAATTCTCCATCGTATGGCTAAACCCAAACTTGATAATCTCGATCATGATAATCTTATCGGGCCTTGCTTTAGTCATAAGGAGCCGGAGAAAGTAGTAGTAGTAAAAAGGCTGTTTTTCACTTGCAGCAATATTATCAATAACTGTGCCTTTCATATTCATTATTTGCCCTTTTTTATCAAGAGTATTTTCGATTTTAGCGGCAATATTTTCATCATCTGAATTAAATCCATTGCCAGTATCTTTTAAGTATTCTATAGATGGGACTGATAGCCTTACTATTTTCCAGCTTCCATCTTCTTTTGTAACAACAATAACACGATAGTTTATACCATTATATAGCCATTTATCTTCTTTATCCACCGTGAAGTTAATTTCAGCGTAAAAAATACGTGTATCGTCCAAATTTAAGTTTTCTCCAGATGAAATACCTGCAGCTACTACACCTACTTCCTTTGGAAGCTCTTTAATTTGAATCAACTTAGCCTCTTTCTCTTTAAAGAATGATTCTGATTTATTACTTGAAAGAAATTGTGTCATGGCTGTGCGATTAGAATTGGTAAAATAGTTCATATACTCATAAGGATCCTGATCGTTAATTGCTTGAATCATCCCTTTAATTACTGCAATAGAGTCATCAAAATTTGTCGTATTGCTCAGACTAACCGATTCTTTTGCGCTTGCTTTCGGTATTGAAGTAAACCCTGTAATCACTATACCTATTAAAAACGTCGTTATAAGCAGTACTGCTGTTAATCTTGTTTGATGTTTCATAAAAGATCTACCTCCCTCATATTTAAGGGGAATATTTCATAATTCTTTTCCTCACCTCCATTTTCTGCATTTCCCCTTCTACTTATATAAAAGCTAAATTTTTCTAAAAATATTCCACATCATAAAAATAATTCTTATCATTTTGCATATTATGCTCTTAACTTCCCATACCTCACCTATTATAAAATTAGGAATTATAAATTTATCTATCAATCAATCCATGCCGTTCACATTTGGAAAATAGACATCATCTTCGCCGATTAAAGTTTTCGCTTTAGGCATATTATATTTTGATGCAACATTTCCTGCCGTATCAATTATTTCAATATCATTTATCGTTCTGTGCATAATCCCTATAAGTTTATCATCCTTCACAGCAAATATATACAATTCTGTCCCTTCATTTTTATGCACTGGTATACTTAAAAACAAAATATCATTATAGCTTCCTAAAACATCTATATATTCAGGGAATTCACTGTTTAATGTTTCAGATGCGTATTTCTTCTGAAGATCAGATATATTATTTATAATTTTATAACCTACTTTTTCGGTATACACTTCTATAGGATTAGCTTGCGTTCTTATGATAAAATTTTCTCCGATAGTAGCCGTACGATTAGCCAATGGCGGAAAGCTTGGTGATAACTCTATACCTTTAATAGGTCCAACCTCTTGCCATTTAATGCTTTCTGATGCGTTATCATATTTTAAAATAAATAATTTTCCGCCACCTAATGTGAAACAAGGATAGAGCATTGCTGCACCATAACTTGTCTTGACTACCGATGTTACTGTTCCGCATTTTGTTGCTTCATATTTTTTGCCATCCTCTCCTTTAAAAGTATGAAGAGGAATCGTTATTTCATTCTCCTCAGTCTTACCGTCTTCTGTTAATGTTAACTTATACCTATTTTCTTCATCGCTTTTTACCAACTTTACGTCTTGTCCCCATATCGTCTTTGGTTGAAAATAAAAATCCGCTTTTTCTACAAAGTCATTAAATTTGTCCGATGCTTCTAAATAAGAAGGCAAAACTACATGATTATGTCCATCCCAAGCTATCGGAAATATCGTATATGATTCTTTATTTACTATCATCTTTTGTGGAATTTTATATAAGTTTTCATTTGTTTCTTTTATTTTATTATTTATCACATTCCAGTAATATATATCCGCCTTAAAGCTTCCAGCATCATCATTTAAAACAACAAATGGCACTTCAGCATTATTTCTCACTGTGTCAGAACAGCCAAAGAGTACAACAGACATAAGTAGCAAAAATATAAAAGCTAATGAAGTTCTAAACGATTTAACCACATCATCTACCTCCCGTATATAGCTTTTCTTAAAAAACTTTATGGTGATGAAGCAATATAACTTATACACCAGCCACCATATAAAGGCGACTTAGAAACTGTAATAAATCTGGTGAAGTACCCTTCCTCAGGAAATTTTTTAATATCATTTGATTTTTGCATATAATAAACGCAGTAAAGCTTAGAATGTTTTTCTACACTTTCACTACCATTCTTTTTCATCGTATCTGGATATACTTCTATTGATTTGATGTCAATTCTCTTTATATTTTTCAAATATTCTATATGTTCATTATACACATAACTGATATCTTCAGATGATTTATTTGCTGCATTATTTAAAAAATTGGAGGCACAAACAACGGCGAGATTATAATTCTTATCATTTATGCTATTATAATAGATATTTATTATTTCTTCCGGAGACGCATTTGAAATTTTAATTTTATCTTCCTTAGTCAGCATATTGAAATACTTTTGCGCTATTGAATTATTTCCCTTTTCTTTAATAACGCTGTTATTGCTTTTAGATGAACATCCGACCACGATAAAGGCAAAAAATATCAAAAAATATAAAACAGTTCTTTTAAAGAATACCACTACTGATCACCTCCATTTCCCGTATTTCCCCTTCTACATATATAGAAGCTAAATTTTTCTAAAAATATTCCACATCATAAAAATTATTTTTATCATTTTCAAATGTTATACTCTTAACCTCCCATGCCTCACCTCTATTATAAAATTAAAAATTATAAATTTTATTAATTATTCCTTAATTTTCTATTACAATCTTGTAACATAAAAAAACATGGCAAATGCCACGATAAATTTAATAATTAGATTATCTTTCATTTTTAACATAATAAATGTCGGGTTTTTTATAATTTACATATACAGTTAAAGACTCTCCTTCTTTATCAACACCTTTTATTATCCAATAAACAGGGCAAGGAGATTTTTCCTTGAGTTTTGGATCATCAAAAAATTTATCCAGATCAACTTCTAAATTTTTAAGCTCTTCTGATTCTACTTTAGTAATTTCCACTTTTTCTTTAGCTATTTTCAAAGCTTCATTATCAGATATTCCGCCTACCACATCTCCCTGTTTTTCTAGATTTGAACATCCTGTAAGAGCCGAAATAAGTAGTATTGTCATTATCCATTTTTTTGATATCATAAATATCACTCCAATATGCTTAAAAAGCATTTAGCAATTTATTTAATCCAAAGTAATCCACTCTGATTTGCACTTTTCTCCTTTGACGTACCACCACAGTATATTGTCTGAAATATTACCACCGCTTGTAATACCTGAATCTTTTAACTTCAATATCTCTCCCTTTTCTATAGAGTAAATGTATAAACCATCACCGTTAGTATTCCATGAAATAAATTTATCATTAAGTGAGCTATTCCAAACGCCTGTCATACCCCAATTTACAATAGTTTTTTCTTCTTTTGTCTTTATATTGTATAATTTTAGAATAGAATCGCCTGAATTCCATACTCCATATGGAAATTTAATTGATGCACCGCTAACTTTTAATCCTTCATCTAATATTCTTTTTTCGTTATTTTTAAGATTTACAAGAACCAATTTCCCATTTCTTGCCAGTGCTTTCATATCGATCTTCCCAATATCATATACAAGCCAATCCCCATCTAATCCTGGCTGCCCGAATTCTCCATCTTCAACATTTAATCTATCAATGATTTTATAAGTATTGTTTTCAATATCGTATAATTTGACAATTGCATTAACAGATTTCTCATCTTTTTCGAAAGCTGTCCATACAATTTTGTCGTTAGATGCAGCTATCAACGCTCCTAACAAAGTAGGCGTTTTTACTTTTGCATTTACAACATTTCCTTTATCAATTTCTATGCGACGATTGTCATCTATATTTTTAGCATACAAAGCCCAATCGCTTTTTGTCATATCGTTGCTGGATTCAACATACACGATCCAATTCCCCATGACTTTTGCATCATAAATATTTTTAGAAATTCCAGCATTAATTTTAAAAATTATTGAGCTGTCACTTGAGGTAACAAAAATGCTGTTGTCAACTTCAGGATTGACCTGCAAAAACACTTTTCTGCCATCATCAAGCACAGCTATTGGATGTGCATTTTCAATCGATGAGGTCTTTTTATCCTCTAACTCATCAAGTATATTACCATTTGTTTTATCAATAATTATATTATCATTGCTTAAGTCTGTATTTGTACTTTTAATACTACAGCCACCAAGTATTAAGATTACGATAATTAATAAACATAGTTTCACTTTATTCATAATAGCCTCCCAGACAAAGTGACTTTTATCAATATAGATTATACTCTTAACCTCCCATGCCTCATCTCTATTATAAAATTTAAAATTATAAATTTTATTAATTATTCCTTAATTTTCTATTACAATCTTGTAACATAAAAAAAGCAACTGCCTTAATCGGCAATTGCAAATCATTAAATCACATTGCAAAAAGCTCTTTTACTTCTTCTTCACTCAACTTAGTTATAAACGTTTCACCTGGATTTATGACAGAATTTATCATCTCTTTTTTCTTCTCTTGCAGCTTTACAATTTTTTCTTCAATTGTACCTTGCGTTATAAGCTTTATGACTTGTACTGTATTAACCTGCCCAATCCTGTGGGCTCTATCTGTCGCTTGATCTTCTATCGCCGGATTCCACCAGGGGTCAAAGTGTATGACAGTATCTGCGCCTACTAAGTTTAGCCCTGTTCCACCTGCTTTCAATGAAATCAAAAACACATCCGAGTCGCCTTTGTTGAAGGCTTTGACTAATTCTCCTCTCTCTTTCGTTTTTGTATCACCGTCTAAATACAAGTATGAAATTTTTTCCCTCTTTAAATTGTCTTCTATAAGCTTAAGCGCTGTCGTAAATTGAGAAAAAATCAGGGCCCTGTGTCCACTTTCTTTTAATTCCTGAATCAGTTCCATCAGAAGCTCCATCTTGCCGCTGGTACCTTTGTAATTTTCTACAAACATTGATGGATGGCAGCATATCTGCCTTAACCTCGTTAAAGCAGTTATTATCTTTATCTGGCTTCTTTCAAAGCCTTTATTTCGTATCTCTTCCTCTATTTCAGTCTTTGCATTCTCCAGGTACGCCATGTAAAGCTCCTTTTGTTCTTTCGTAAGTTCAGCAAATGACGTAGTTTCTATCTTCTGTGGCAGTTCTTTTAAAACATCTTTTTTTAGCCTTCGCAATATAAATGGCCTTATATGTTTGCTTAAGTCATTAAGCGCCTCTTCATTTTTGTATTTCACTATTGGCTTCTCATACTTCTCCACAAATTTTCTGTGAGACAGAAGGTATCCAGGCATTAAGAAGTCAAATATAGACCACAATTCAGTCAGAGAATTTTCTATAGGCGTACCAGTAAGCACAAAATACCCTTTGGCTTTTATCCTTTTAACAGATTCTGCATTCTGAGACTTTGGATTTTTTATATGCTGTGCTTCATCCAAAATGCAATAGCTAAATTCAATATCTTCATAGCTTTCTATATCCCTTCTAATCAATGGATATGAAGTTATGACTACGTCAGACTCCTCTATGCTTTTAATAAGGCTTCCCCTTTCGCTTTTGTTGCCAGATACCACTAAAGTCTTAAGACTCGGTGCAAACTTTTGTATTTCACTTTCCCAATTGTAGATAAGAGTCGTAGGACAGATGACTATTGCCGGTTCCTTATGCTTTTCTTTTTCATCCAACAAAAATGCTATAGTCTGTATCGTCTTTCCTAATCCCATGTCATCTGCCAGTATTCCACCGAATCCATATGATGACAATGTTTTAAGCCATTTAAACCCGACTTCCTGATATTTTCGCAGGACACCATTTAACTTCTCAGGCACTTCAAATTCAGCATCCATTGGATTTTTTATGGCTTTAACTAAGCTATCTAATTTTTCATCCTTATCAATCTTTAATCTGTCACTTTCAAGTTTTTCATCAATATAAAGCGCTTTATATTTTGGAATCTTTACAATTTCTTTCTTTAAATCCTTGCTGCTTAAGTCCAATGAATTAATGAAATTTGCTATTTTTACCAATTCATCATCAATAGGCAAAAAAGATCCATCAGGCAACTTGAAAAATTTCTTCTTCATTTTTATCGAATCAAATATCTTTGGAATGAGATCTCTATCTATATCGTCAATAGAAAAGCTAAATTCCAACAAATCGTCGTCTTGAATCCTAATGCTGCTGCTATACGATCTTTTGTAGAATTTCATCCTTTTAAATGATTCAGAATAGTACACATCAGCATATTTTTGAAGCACAGGCAAATAATTTGACACAAAGTTAAATATAGAATCTTCATCATCTAAGTAAACCGATTTATCTTTTACCTTAAATTCACACTTTTCAAAGATATCCAATATACGTTTTTCTGCAGCTTCATCCCTAATTAAAATGCAGTCACGCTTTATTTTCGTCTTTCCATCATCGTACAGATTTATGTTGTACTCACCGTAAGTAAAATTTATATCAGCGGTTATTCTTTCTCCTTCTTTATCAAGGTAAATCTTCGTAACAAGTGGCTCACTATAAAATTCCGATTTCACATCATCATCAATCGCGATGCTTCCTGCTTTATCTATATTTGGAAGTATTACTTCTGCAAACCTCTGCTTATCCTTCTCAGTAAATACAACGCTATTGGTGTTATTAGTAATGTATACATTGTAAAATGGCGCTAAAGCAAAACGCTGCTTATCAGAAACCTTGTATATTTTTCCATCATACACAAAAAAATTACCTCTGCTGTCTAACGCCTTTACTTTTTCAATTCCCTCAATGGTAAGCCTAAGGTTTTTCTCGTTATTTCCTTTCTCAAGTTTGAAATTAATAGGAAGATCATCAAAAACTACATCCACATCGTAATAGGTTTTCCCATCCAAAACTAAATTAAAGTGACTTCCCTTCATCACTTCAATAAATTTCTCCAAATTTGATGGCGTAAGCCTTACATACTTTCCGGAAACAACTGAATCAACTCTGTAATATGAATTTTCGGTATTGATTTTGTCAATCTCATATATCTCTCTCAAGAACTTTATAAGCTTCATATCTTCTTCTTTAAATGTATTTACGCTTGGATCAAACGAAAAACCTTTGCCAAATTCTACAACCATTCCTTCATCAATATCGTCAAAAAACTTCTTTATGCTTTTAACTACGTACAATTTGTCAATGCCCATTTTAAGGCTTAAAGATGTATTAAATTGATTAAATTGATAAGATTCTAATGTAACCTCTATATTAACAGGCTGCTTTAATTCGTCAGGTATGTATTCCCTTTTTTCAAATTCTTCAAATAAATCATAAGCAACTTTGTTTTTTAGATTGTCCTCTATCTCAGCTTGATTATTTTTTATATACATTAAAACTGCTGCAATGTGTTTGCAATCACCGTCGTATCTAGATTTTGCTGGACATGTACAGCTTGTGTACAACTCACCGTGATACTTTTGTATCATCACCCTGTACAAAGATGTGCCCATCACAAAAGCTTGAAATACAGTGCCAGCTTTGTTGTATGTAAAATTGTGTATCCTACCTGCCAAATAATATTCAATGCCTCTTTTATAGACACTATCATTTTCACACCTTTTTTTAATTTCCGTATCAGTTAACTGAATCATAACTACCATCCCAATCAATATAACTTTTGTTATTAATAATTATATCAAACAAATGTTTAAGCCGACACTATATAATTACAAATATATATTAAGCTAAAATGAGATTTTTTACAATACATGACAATACTTTTAGCAAATAATAGGCAACACTATGTTATTTAATATAATGCGGTTTACCTATAAAGTCAATATATTTTTTGAAAATTTTTTAAATTCCTGTTGATACCTGAATATTTTTTATGCTAATATATTACAGAGGATACTATGAATAACTACCATGTACAACATGGGACACCCAAAAAACTTAAACTAAAAATAAATGCCGTTTATAAATGAAAGGAATGAAAGTTATCTATGAGAAATATGATTTTGACGAAAAGAATTATTGTATATTTAGTTTTTGAATTCATATTATCAATTATTGTAATTCCTGTATTGATATTTTATGGGCCATTCGCAAATATAAGAAATACATTAGTTACATCTGCAATGACAACTTTTAGTCATAAATATATAGTTACATTATTCTTGCCTCAGAGTAAAATAGATGAAATCATGAAAAATTCTAATAATATCGCTACAGGCAGTAGCAATAAAAATATATTAAATTTTACAAATTCTCATGATAACACAATTGAAGTATACGACATATCAAGTAATAGATTTAAAGGCAAAGTAATATTAATACATGATCCAACAAGAATACAAGTTGGTGTATCAAGCAAATTGCCTAAAGAAGGGGAAACAGTAAGTACGATCGCTAAAGAAAACAATGCTGTAGTTGCAATTAATGCAGGTGGTTTTATCGGATATGTAAATGGAGCATGGACAGGCAGTGGTGGAATACCAGGCGGCATTATTATTCATAATGGGAAAATTTTATATGATAATGCATATAGTACAGATGGCAAAATAGATCTTATAGGATTTACCGATGATGGTAAATTACTTGTTGGTAAATACACCTTAGATGAAATAAAAAATGCTGGAATAAAAGAAGGAGTTAGTTTTAGACCTGCACTTATTATTAATGGAGAACCTATGATTAAAAAAGGCGATGGTGGATGGGGTTCAACATCAAGAACAGCTATAGGGCAAAGAAAAGATGGTACAGTAATATTCTTAGTAATTGATGGAACGTTTATTAGGGGTTTAACTGGTGCAACTTTAAAAGATGTTCAGAATATAATGCTAGATTATGGAGCGGTTAATGCCGCAAACCTTGATGGTGGTTCTTCAACAACACTCTATTATAAAGGAAAAGTAATAAATAATCCAATAAATCCACTTGGTGAAAGAATGGTTCCAACAATCTTTTATGCCAAGTAAGTAATTATTATGGTTAAAATTTTTATGAAAAATAGAATTATAAGCATCTAACTATATGTAAAAGAGATAATTTACGCATTGCTAAACTTAACTATTACTTAGCCAAACAAGTGGTAATTGAATGGTTTAAACATTTTTTGTGTATAAAAAACTCTGATCAGACCATGGATTAAATAAAACTTAACAAAAATAAAACTTAACAATAAAAAATACACCCACGATTTAGACAAAAGGTCTAATATCAAGGGTGCATTTTTTATTGATAGAATTGAATAAGAAATATCACCTGAATATTTTGCGTATATAGTTAAATATCCCCGAACCCACAACATGTGTCAATTTTACAAAGATTATTATAAAACTTAAAATCAAAATACATCCTACAATTGCAGTTAGCATAACAACACCTCATATACTTTTATTTACATCAAATTTTTTAAGTCTCTATATCGTTTTTATCATATTGCTTAGATCTATGAAGTGCTTTATCTCTTCATTTAATAATGTGATTGCAACTTTTTTCGTAGAGTCAAATTTAGCATCTTTGACTATTTCATCGTAAAATATTATAGAATCTTTTTCCGCTCTTATTGCCAATTCTACAGCTTCTTCAAATTTATTTATCCCTTGCAAAACTTCGTCAACAGCATCTTTCGATGGAAATACAGATGTATTGTAAAGCAACGTTAAATAAATAGATGCCTCCATATCAAAGTACAGGCTATCATCGCCTTTTTTCTCGTTTAAAAGCTTATTATAAAGTTCTTCAAATCTGGACTTATGTATAATTTCTTCTTGTGCCATGTCATCAAAAAACTTTCTCAATTTCTCATCGCCGGAGAATTTCTCCGAAGCCTTTGTATAAAATTCGTATCCTCTTTCTTCTATATCTATAGCAAGTTTCACCACTTCTAAGTCAGTCAAATATTTTTTCTCAATATCATTTAACATAACAACACCTCCCGAAAATTATTATCCTCTACTAACCATTTTATCATTACAAAATTTTCTAGTCAATCATCTTTAAAAGCCAAAATAATTTTTCCCATAGAGGACAAAATAACTTAAGGTGATGCTATGTGGTACATAATTTTTTCAATTTTTACAGTGAGTATATCGCTTTTTTTGATAGATAGAAAAAAGTTAAAAGTGCTGATACCTGCTTATCTGCTTTCATCTGTGATAGGCTTCTCTTTGGATGTGATATTTGACTTTACTTTGAAATACTATTATTACATTGATGCACCTATTCCAAATGGCATTCTGTCATTTCTGATGGAGACATTTATAGGCCCACCTTATGGCATGATTTTTATACAATACTTGCCAAAAGGGAAATTGCGCTACACCATATATATGGCTGCATGGATACTATTTCTGACTGCCATTGAAGCAGTATTTCACATAAACAGGCTTCTCATTTACAACAGATGGAATTACTTTTTCTCAGTCATAACGTACATCTTCACATTGTTAGCTATAACTCTTCAATACAAGTATCTTTTTAAAGAATAGGCAGCATCAAGCCATACATGTGCGTTATATATGAAAATAGGATACCAACGGTAGAGCCTATTATGACATCTGAAGGATAATGCAGTCCCATGTAGATTCTCGAAAGGCTTACTAAAATAGCCAAACTTACTAAGACAATAGTCAAATCAGGAAAGAAAAATGAAAAAGAAACAGCCAACGAAAATATAGCCGTAGCATGACCTGATGGGAAGGAATAATCCCTCAACAAGTACTTGAATGTATTGGCTTCAGGCAATACCATGTATGGCCTTGGCCTCGTGCATATTCTCTTTAAAACTTGCACAACCAAATGACTACTTGTCAAAGTAGTAAGAGCTTGAATAGCCGAAATCTTAACGCTATTTTTCCCAAACAAAATTAATAGCAAGCAAGACAAAATCGTAAAATACGGTCCTCCTATATGGGTTATTTTAGGCATGATCTTATCAAGAGTTTTGCATTTTATCCTTTCATTCAAAAGAAAAAATACATTTCTGTCCTCCGCAATGATCAATCTCTTCACTCCCGACACAAATGAAACCTCCTTACACCTTTAAAGCATCATTTTTTATATGATTTATAACTACGTTGCACACCTTGTCTGCTGAATTGTATATGCCGATTTCCTCCATGCGCTCTTTCATCTCATCTATCTTTTTCTTGTCAGACAAGAGATCTAATATCTTTTTATCTAATTTCTCTATGTCTTTAATTCTCAAGGCAATCCTCTTTTTAAGCAAAAATTCGAGATTTCTCTCTTCTTGTCCCGGTATAGGATCAAAAATTATCATAGGCAATCTCTTGATTATGGCTTCAGTGACAGTAAGGCCGCCGCTTTTAGTCACTAAGACGTCAGCAGCCTCCATAAATTCATGCACGTTGTCTACATGACCATACACAAATACATTATCGTCTGATATCTCCTCTATTTTAGCCTTTAAATTCTTATTTAAGCCACATATTACAGCAATCTGCAAATCTTTATGCCTCTGTATAACATTGACGGCTTTTTTTATGTTTCCGAGTCCAAGCCCACCGCCCATCACCATCACCAATGGCCTATCTACCTCAAAACCCAATTTTCGTCTTATCTCATTTTTATCTTTTTTGACGTAAAATTCTTCATCAATAGGTATGCCAGTCACATTTATCTTGTCATCAGAAACACCCATCAAATTCATCTGACTTTTCATCTCTTGAGAACCGACAAAATACCCGTCTATCTGGTGATGTATCCAATACGCATGGACATCATAATCAGTCAATATAGCGAATATTGGAATATTTAGATCTCTCTTTATATGAGACAGAATAGAGCAAGAAAACGGATGGGTGCATATTACAGCATTAGGCTTTAAGTTTAATACGTAATCTTTTATAAATGTATAAACGGATATGCCTACCAGCTTATTTATGCGCCTTTCTATCTTGTCCCTTTCCATCTCATAGAGATAACCCCACAGTTCAGGCGTCAATTTCAGCGTCTTTAGGTAAATCCTCGTCGTCAGATAAGACAAGCTTGGAAACTTCTCTCCAAGTGGATTTTCAACAAAAGCTTCAACTCCATCCATTTTTTCAAAGGCTTTTTTTAAAGCCGTCGCTGTCCTTTTGTGTCCAGTTCCTATATCTTCATAAAGTATTAAAATCTTTATTTTATCCATCAGAAAGACCCTCACAATCACTATATTGATTATCGCATTTAAACATTAAATTTAAATTAAATTTGTATTAAAAATGCGTTAAAATCTATCCACCAATATAGTTTATTTTTATTTGCTATCTAATATTATACCATCAAAATCAATTTATTGTATAAAATTTATAAAAACCCTCTTAGTCAAAAAGAGGGCTTTAATAAATTTTACGCTAAAGCTTTTTTCTTTATCATCTCAATTGCATTTCTAACTTGTGGAATAATAGAAACCACAAAGCAGATCAAAACCTCCACACCCACCAATATTCCATTTACAAGAAGCGAGTAGACGACAGGATTCATCCCTTTTGGTGCATAGCTGGCAAAGAAGAAGACACCTGATAGAAAATGTGAAAAAAACCTGCCAAACCCGCCAACCAAAACGCCAATGCTTAAGTTTTTCTTGAAAAACCCCGCAAGCCCTAAGGCTCCAAATGCTAATGGATAATCCAAGAGAAGCTGTATCCAATGCACAACATAAGGATCTTGTATTAGCTGAAGCATTCCATAAGCCATTCCCACCGCTATGCCTGGACCTGCTCCATAATAATATGCAAAGACAAACAGCGGAAGCATGCTGGCTGGCGTTATAGAGCCACCTTGAGGCCAATGGTAAAACCTTATATACGACAAGACAAATGATATAGCTATTGCTAATCCTCCATACACAAGCATCTTTGCGTTAAATTTCACGCTATTTCTCAGGATGTAAAACAAAAACACAGCAAATAAAATCGCGATGATGATGGAAAGTGTGGCAGGCTTTATCTTTGTGAAATCTGAAAAAATGCTTACAATGTAGGACATGAAAATAACCTCCTTTTGAGGCTATGTACCGCTTAAAACAAAAAAACCGCACACTGATGCGGTCTTTTGCCGCATTCCCTTCGTAGGCATTAACCTAATCAGGTTCTAGGGGTTTGGCATCTGCCATCTCAGCTAAAAGCACCCCCAGCGGACATAGTCTTTTGATTAATTTATACTATATTATAATGAAATTACTTTTTAAATGCAATACCTTCATGTTGAAGCAACAATGATTTTACATTAAGTCCTCCTGCAAAGCCCTTTAGCGTCATATCCGAGCCGATGACCCTATGACACGGTATGATAATCGGGATCGGATTTTTATTAAGGGCATTTCCTACAGCCCTTGATGCATTTGGCTTTCCTATTCTCCTTGCAATCTCACCGTATGTAGCGTAAAAACCATACGGTATCTTCATAAGCTCTCGCCAAACAGATTTTTGAAAGTCTGTCCCTTGTAAGTCTAACTTTACATTAAATTCTTTCAAGCGACCTTCAAAGTACAATCTAAGCTGTTCTTTGCAATCTGCAATAAGCGAATTTGTACCCATTAAACATTGTAAATGTTCTTCATTGGGAAAATCTATCCTCGTTATGCCATCTTCGCTTGAATATATTCTTAGCGTTCCAATGGGTGTATCTAAGTCATCCCGCAGCACATTACCACATCCTGATACATTTTGCTATTTAACGATAACTTCTTCTTCGACTTCATCTTCAACTTCAAAATCTTCATTAGATTCGTAAGAAGACTCACTTGATCCTGACTTGCCTGAAGCTGCTATTTTTGCTAAGCTTTTTTCTATTGAATCAATCTTTTTCATCTTTTTCATTGTATAAACTATGTAAAATACCAAAAAGATAACTGAAACAATCGGTGTTGCTAATGCTACAAAGTACTGCAGAAATAGCATAAATCCGCTTTGAACCATCCTTGACACTCCCTTCTAAATAAGATATTCACTATTTATTATTTCACAAGTAAACCGTCAAAGCAAGTATTATAAAAAATATTATAAGTTGCTTTTTTATTCAACAAATTTTAAAATAAAATCAAGAAAGGGTGTAATAAGATGAATTGGCTAGGTATTGTATTAGTAATTGCCGGTGTCATTTATTTGATGTATTCCATATTAAATAAAGATAAAGTTACTTACTATACGAGAAAAGCAAAAATAAGGCTTTTAAAATCAGATGAATTCTTGAAGTTGCAGCTTAAGTTTTCCATAATTAATTCCATATATCTTGTGATCTTTGGAATACTCATAATAGTATTTAATTTAAATAGCATATTTATCGTGGCGTCAGGTGTGATATTCTACTTCATAAACTTTTTGCTATTTTTAGAAGCCAAGAAAAAGGGATACGTTGACTACTAAAAGTAAAGCCATATTGGTGAAACTTAGGTTTCATCAATATGGCTTATTTTTAAACTGCTTCTTTAAAATATCTTCTTACATCCTTTAAATATTCAATTATCGTCAAGTGCTGAGGGCACTTAGTCTCGCACTCTCCGCACTCTATGCAAGAACTTGCTTTTCCTTCATTTAAGCTATTATAATTTCTAAGTGCTTCATTGTAGTTATTGTACATGTGGGCTTCATTGTATATGGCAAAATTCTTCGGTATATTCACACCGTTTGGACACGGCATACAATAATTGCAGGCAGTGCATCCTACAGGCGAAAGCTTATTATAAGTTTCTCTTACCTTATCCACAAGTTTTACCTCATCATCAGTTAAGCCATTCGCTTTTGATCTTGAAGCACTTTCTATATTTTGTTTCACTTGCTCCATCGTGCTCATTCCACTTAATACAAGCGATACCTCTGGATGGTTCCAAACCCATTGCAAAGCCCATTCTGCAGGTGTCCTTTTTTACACTTGCACTGTTCCAAAGCTCTTTTATAGCTTGTGGCGGATCGCCAGCCAACTTTCCTCCTCTTATAGGCTCCATGACAATTACAGCTAAACCTTTTGATGCTGCATATTTAAGCCCTTTTAAGCCTGCTTGGTTTTCTATATCCATGTAGTTGTACTGTATCTGGCAAAAATCCCATTTATCATAATCATCGATTATGTTTTTAAATACATCGTACTCATCATGGAAAGAAAAACCTATGAATTTGACTTTGCCTTCTCTTTTAACTTTTTCCATCCAGTTGAACACATCAAGTCTTTTGTACTTTTCCCACCTGTCTTTATCCAATGCATGGAGAAGGTAGAAATCTATGTAGTCAACATCCAGCTTTTTCAGTTGTTCATTTAAATATTTATCCATGTCTTCCTTTTCATTAATGAGCCATGACGGAAGTTTCGTGGCTAAATACGTCTTTTCCCTGTATCCGTCTTTCAAAGCTTTGCCTACCACGATTTCGCTTTGCCCACTGTGATATGGATATGCAGTGTCAACATAGTTAACGCCATTATCAATGGCATATCTTATCATTTTTATGGCTTCTTCTTCATCAATCTTGCTGTTGTCTCCGCCTATTGTAGGCAATCTCATTGCGCCAAATCCAAGTGCTGAAACTTTAACACCTGTATTGCCAAACTTTCTGTACTGCATACAACCCCTCCGTATCTCAAATTTTAAATTTCTTATTTGATTATAGCACCATTGCTTTAAATAACAAAATCCGCAAAACTCCGCCTATTGCTTTAGTTTTTCAACAATGTTAATCTTAAATTAGTCTAATAGATTTGGAGGTAATATTTCATGGAATACATAGATTTAAGAAGCGACACAGTCACGCTGCCAACTCAAGAAATGAGAGATGCAATGTATAAAGCTTTAGTAGGCGATGACGTTTATGGCGAAGACCCTACAGTCAAAGAACTTGAAGAAATGGCTGCAGATATTATGGGAAAAGAAGATGCAATGTTTGTGACAAGCGGAACACAAGGTAACCAGGTATCTGTCATGACACATACCCATCATGGAGATGAAATAATACTGGAAGAAAAATGCCATATAATTACGTACGAAGTAGGCGGTATAGGGTACTTATCAGGAGTTCAAGCTAAAACTATACGTGGAATAAACGGCATCATGGATCCTAAAGATGTTTTGAGCTCCATTAGAACAGATGATATCCATTTTCCAAAGACAAGTCTTATATGCCTGGAAAATACTCACAATAGGGCAGGTGGTACAGTAATACCTTTAAGCAATATGAAAGAGATCTATGAAATCGCAAAAGCACACAATATACCTGTTCATTTAGACGGGGCAAGGATTTTTAATGCAGCCACATACCTAAATGTTGACGTAAAAGAAATATCAAGATACGCTGACAGCGTAATGTTTTGTTTGTCAAAAGGACTTTGCGCACCTGTAGGATCTATTGTGGCAGGCAGCAAAGAGTTCATCAAAAAGGCCAGAAAGTACCGCAAAATGTTAGGAGGCGGTTTAAGGCAAGCAGGAATTTTAGCTGCAGCAGGAATTGTTGCACTTGAAAAAATGACGAAAAGATTAGCTGAAGACCACGAAAATGCAAGGCTTTTAGCAGAAGGCTTAAACAACATAAAAGGCATAAACGTAGACATGTCAACAGTGCAGACAAATATCGTCATGTCTGACATATCTGCAACAGGTCTTACAGGAGCACAATTATCCTCAAAACTTTTAGATTATGGGATTAAGGTAAACGGCGGCAACGACTACACTGTAAGATTTGTAACACATTATTACATCAAAAAAGACCATATTGACAAAGTCCTTCACGCCATAAGTGCAATATTAAAAGAGCAATAATCTTATTGCTCTTTTTTGCATTTATCTTCAATATCATCGTCATCGTGAAGTTGCAGTGGCATGGTCGCAACCACAATGTGCTTATGCTTTAAAAGTTCCTTTTCTATATAAACCCTCGTCTTATTGTGAAGAATGTTGTGCCACCTTTTCCTGACTACAAACTGCGGCAATATTACTGTTATCATGTCTCCTTTTTTGTAATTGTACTCCTCAGACTCTATAAATTTAAGAAGCGGTTCAACAATTCTCCTAAATGGCGAATATTTGACAATGAGCGGTATGTCTGTATTTAGCATGGCATACCTCTTTTTTATCTTTTCACCGCTTTCTTCATCTATTGACACGTTAAAGGCAATGACATGCTCTGAGATCGTCCTGGCATATCTTAATGCTCTGATACTGGCCTTATTGATGCTCTCTATTGGCACTATTACCCTATTGCGATAATGATTTTCTGAGATCTTTATGCACTGAAGGTCTTCAGGGCTTACTCTAAGCTGTACAGCCACAGCTCTGTAATGCTTATTTATTTTAAGCATCATAAATACCAAAACGGGTATAACTATTATCACAATCCAAGCGCCTTCTCTAAACTTAGTTATCCCGACAATTACGACAACTAATGCCGTAACAATAGCACCTGTACCATTTATAATTGCCTTTATAACCCAATTTTTGCTTCTCGTCGTTATCCATCTCTTTGCCATGCCTGTCTGCGATAAAGTAAATGATATGAATACGCCAATTGCATAAAGTCCTATTAAGGAAGTGACATTGGCTCTGAATGCCACAATAAGAACAGTAGCCAAAACTGAAAGCAATATTATGCCGTTTGAATAGCTTAACCTGTCACCTCTTTTGTTAAGCTGCCTCGGCATGTGTCCTTCTTTTGCCATTATTGCAAGTAAAAGAGGAAATCCTGAATAAGCAGTATTAGATGCCATTACCAATATTATAAATGTTGTTGCTGTAATGTAGTAGAACATGAAGCCTCTGCCAAATATTTCGTTTGCTAATTGTATGATTACGGCTTTGTCACCTGCAGTAATGTGATACATGCTTATAAGGACAGATATGCCGCCAAATGAAATTAAGACAATAGAAGATAGCAAAATCAAGACGGTTATGGCTTTTTTCACTGATGGTTCTTTAAAATTCGGCACCGCATTGCTTACAGCTTCAACACCTGTCAAAGCAGAACATCCATTTGAAAAAGCTCTTAAAAGCAAGAACAGTGTAACTGGTTCAACAGCTTTTAAAGGTGTGGTAGGAGGCACATATCCTCCTTTTATCTTTACAATACCCGCAATAAGCATCGCAACTATGCCAAAAACAAAAGCATACGTAGGAACACCAAAAATTCTGGATGATTCACGTATACCTCTCAAATTACCTATCATTAAAATCAAGACAATCGCGATACATATAAGTATTGAGTAAGGCCTCAAAAATAAAAATGCAGATGTTATCTGATCAACACCTGATGACACACTAACTGCCACTGTTAAAATATAGTCGACAGACAGTGCAGCACCAGCTACTACTCCTGCTATTTTCCCTAAGTTGTCAGATGCGACTATGTAGGCGCCTCCTCCATTTGGATAATTTTCTATCGTCTGTATATAAGAAAAAGTTAATATCAATAATAGACTGATAATGGCAGCAGAAATATAAAGTAGGTTTTTATACGCCATAAAGCCTATTGCAGGCAGCAAAACTAATAAGATTTCCTCGCCGGCATAAGCCACAGAAGAAATCGCATCGCTGGACAGTATAGGAAGTCCCCATATTACGCCGTATTTCTCATTTTTAATAGCCTTATTTGTCAGTGGTCTACCTATTAAAGCCCTCTTAAGTCTATTAAACATTATAACGCCTCCGCTTATTAATAATAATTGATTATATATCATTATTAATTATTTATCAATATGGATTTATCTATATATTTTACTATTTTTACTGCCTTTCCTCTCTGTATTTATCCATTACGTGAGAAAATATCTCCGCATTTGTTGGAGGTGTGTACGAAATAGCATTTGCACCAGCTTCTATCGTCTCCATTATTGTCTCATCTGTAGGCCCTCCTGTGGCAATTATCGGTATATTGGGGCAAATGTCTCTCACTCTTTTCACAATCTGCGGCGTTTTTTTTGCGCCTGAAATATTTAAAATCGTTGCCCCTGCATCTACGCGGCCTTTTATGTCTTCATTTTCTGAGACGATGGTGACTATTATCGGTATATCGATCGTAGCTCTTATTTTTTTGATTATATCATTTGCGGTAGGTGCATTGACGACGACACCCATAGCACCTTGGAATTCTGCATCAAGTGCTAAATTGACTACCCTCTTGCCTTGTGTAAGTCCACCGCCAACACCGCTAAACACAGGAATGTCTGACGCCATAATTATAGCATGTGTGATGACAGGCTGCGGTGTAAAAGGATAAACTGCTAATATGGCATTTGCATTTGTGTTTCTTATTATAGCTATGTCTGTAGTAAAAAGTATGGACTTTATCACTTTTCCATGTATTTTTATACCCGAAACATTTTGTATGACTTCTGGAACTCTGACCATCTTCTGCCTCAAAGGAGACACTATCTCCGGTATGAACATATTGTCCACACATATCACCTCCAAAATTAAGTTTTAAAAGCATATTGTAGTATACCACAACTTCGATGTCATTTAAACTGATTTTTTTCTTTTCCATTTAAGTAATAAATGGCTATCTGCGTCCTATGCTGAAGGGATGTCTTATCAAGTATAGACGATATATAGTTTTTCACGGTTCCTTCTGAAATAAAAAGTTTATCAGCAATTTCTTTGTTAGAAAGTCCTTTCGATATAAGATCCATTATTTCTATCTCTCTTTTCGTGAACATCGACATGTCGATTTTTGAACCGTCACGCTTGCGAATCCCTTCTTTAATCTTGTCAAGAACTACATCCTGTATGACCGAATTGCCTTCGTAGACCATTTTTATGGCATTCTTTATGTTTTCGGGAGAATTATTCTTCAAAAGATATCCTTTTGCGCCGCTTCTTATGGCATCTACTATGTATTCATCGTCGTCAAATGTAGTGAGTATCAAAACCTTCGTCTTTGTACGACTGCATATTTCGTAAGATGCCTGCACACCGTTCATTATAGGCATTCTAACGTCTATCAATGCAACATCTACTTTGTGATTTAAGCAGTAGTTTAAAGCTTTTAATCCATCGTCAACGCAAGACACTACTTCAAAGTCTTTATCCATTTCCAATATGATCTTAAGACTTTCTCTAATAAGAGAGTCATCGTCGGCAATAATTATCTTAATCGGCATTCAACATCCCTCCAATGGAAGCAAAAATATCACCGAAAATCCATTTGAACCATCTATAATGACTTTTCCTCCAACGCTTTCGCATCTCTCCTCGATGCCTTTAAGTCCAAGTCCTTTTCTTACAACATCAGTGCCAACGCCATTATCTTTCATTTCCACTTTAATAAATTTATTAAGCACGTCAATGGTTAAAGAAACTTTAGTGGCTTTTGAATATTTCATGGCGTTTGTCAACAATTCCTTTACATTTTCCATTATGATATTCCACTGTGAATATGTAATCTTATCAATAATACCAGTGTATTTTAAATTTGCAGAAATATGAGTCTTTAATGCAAAATCATCCAAAACAAGCTTCAATCTGTTAAGCCCCATCTGTTCCGGTGGTGGTTTTATCTCCCTTAATGCAATTCTTATGCTTTCAAGTCCATTTCGCAATGTGTCTATGGTGCTTTGGATCATCTTTTTCGCATCATCTTTGTTTCTATCCATTAGAAGCTTCGAAGCTTCCAACTGCATCAAACTTCCTGATATTGTATGCCCAATATCATCGTGAATTCTCTGTGACAGCTTATTTCTTTCTTCTAACTGTGTAGTGTATTTAAGCTGCCTTTCATACTCTTCATTTTTATCTATTCTTATGTATAAATCCTGTACTTTCCACCTCAATTCATCGTTTCTCTTTTTTAAGCTTTCTAACTTGTCGTATGACATTTTGCTGAGAAATAATATAAGGTACGACATCAACAATGTAATAATATATTCTGGCATCAATTCACTTTTAATAAATATCATAACTGAGAGCGAAGCGACAAGGCTAAACAAATACGTAGTCAATCCCGAAAATATCTCATAAATATTAAGTGGAAATAAAAACACAAAAAAGCCGCTGACATAATTATACGAAAACATCAATAAGCCAATGGATAGAAACAGCATAAGCTTTTTTATCATCTTTCCATTTGTTAAATAATACGCCATATTGATACAAATGTATAGAAGAATGAAAGCAACAAACTCTGCCGGATATGTAGCCACATCTGTGTATATGTATTTTACAATAATGTATAAAATAATGATTAATTTTGTCGCAATAATCCACATTTCCATAAAAATATCTCCTTGATAGACTAATTATATTTTATCCCAAAATGATTGTATTTGCACTATAAAAAAATAAGGCTTAAAGCCTTAAATTACACAAAATCTGCCATTTTATTAGACATCTTCATTTTATACGATGCAATCAGTATAAAAGTTAAAGCGAATGCCAGCAATATAAAAATATTCAGCAATACATCACTACTGGACGTGGCACCTTCTATTTTTGTTATGGCGTCAATAGCCCATCTTTGCGGCATAAAATATGAAACCTTTTGGAAAATCTTCGGCATGACTTCAATAGGCCAAAAAGCGCCTCCCAACATACAGCTTGGAGTTATTATCAATGTCGATAATCCTCCAGATTGAGCAGTAGAATCGCTAAATGCTACGATAAGCATACTAAGCCCTATAGCAGATATCCCAAACGCAACAAGAATTACAAATATTTCTAAAAAAGATTTGTCAAAAGGAAGCTTCATAAACACAGCCAAAAGCAGCATGATAAGCCCTATCTGAAACAAAGTCACTATCATATTCACTATGAAGTTGCTTGATGCATATACTATAGATTTGACGGGTGCAGCGCATATCCTGGAGTAAGTTTTATCTCGTTTTTCCTGCAGCATAAGCTCTGCTATCCTGCTCGTTCCCATCATCAAAAACATTATAAACATACCTACGCTGCGTGTCATTATGTCGTTGATCACGCTTTTGTCTTTAACTGTGTATTCTCCTAATTTTATCAATGCATTTTTTTCGTATTCTTGGTACATTTTATAAAAAGTGCTGCTATCGCCATTAGAAGAAATCGACAGGTATTTTAAATTGCTGATGTACTCATCAACATAATTTTTTACGGCTAAGGCGACTTCTTTGCCTTTGATAGACACGATTTGAACTTTTAAAGGTTTATCTTCAATTACATTTTTGCTGAAATCTTTCGGAAATATAATCGCAAAATCGATATTTCCTTTTGTAACGTATTTATCCAAATTGCTTTTATCAATATTGACAACTCTGAACTTTTGAGAATCTTTAAATGAGTTTACTAAGTCTTTTGATAATATGCCTGTGTCGTTGTTTATGACTCCAATCGTTAATTTTGAAGTACCGGACAGATTCACCGTCAAAACTACAAAAGGTATTAAAACCGACAACAGTATATAAATCAAATTCCCTTTTCTCCTGAAAAACAATTTTAAAGTATTCTTTACGAGAAGAAAAACGTTTCTCACGATTAGAAAGCCTCCTTTCTAAACAAATAAGCGGCTAAAAACACGAAAACAAAAGCACATGCCAAATTAATGACTATCGCTGCTAATACGTCATTGTAATTATTGGCAAAAGCCACATTTAATATGGCTGAATTCGTCCATTTTATTGGTGATATGTTGGACAGATTTTTAAATAAGGCTTCCGCAGCATCTACCGAAAAATAAGAACCACCCAAAAATGCTATAAAAGGAATTATTGCATTGACAATACCTGATGCAACGCCGCTGTTTTTAAATAAAAACCCGAGGCAGATTCCGAGACTTATAGAAAATATAATCTCACTTATTATTATCAACGTGATTGTGTATATATCATTTCCCCAATAAGCTTTAAGTATAAACCTGCTGTACAGAAAAACTAAAATTGACTGCAAAAAAACTGATAGCGATGAACCTAAAATTTTTCCCAATAATATCTCATGCTTTTTAGCAAGGGTTGTAAGCATTCTATTGCCTGTATTTCTCACTCTCTCACTGTTTATAGAGTAAATGCCGCTTATAGAGCCATAAAGTATGATTAACGTCAACATGGTGATTGAATAGTAATCGTAAGAAGACGGCTGTCTTTCACTATTTAACGACACTATTTCCGTAAAGTCGTAATTGTCACTTACATTTATTTTTGATAATGATTGTGGATTTTCCTTTGCTAAGACAGCAACAACATTAAATCTATCAACAAAAGTTTTGAGAATCGTCTCAACAATGTTTGTATCAACAAAGTCTCTGTCGTTTTTGTAAAATACTATATTATTTCCTCTTAGGACAATGTAACCCGCACAATTATACTTTACATTTCTAACATCGTTTATGCCACTGGCTATTTCTTTCACCTCATGAAACCTTATCCCCAACTTCTCACAGCTATCCACAAAATTATTAAATCCTTTCGATAGCTCTTTGCTTCCGTTATCTGTGTATTCTACGCTGATATTGCTTATCTTGTGATCGCTATTAAATGTATTTGAAAAAGCAAAACCTAATATGGTCATAAGGACTATAGGAAATAAAACCATGAATACCATAGCTTTCTTACTTCTAAAATTTTCCTTTATTTCTCTCGATGCGATTTTTAATACTCTCATGATCAATCCACCTTAATCTCTTAATTTTCTACCTGTAAGCGTCAGAAACACCGTTTCTAAATCAGGCGTCTGTGTCTCAATGTTTTTGATAGCTATGCCATCAGACGTAAAGTAGTGAATTATCTTGTCAAGGTTGCTAACATCCCTATAGCTTACGATTTTTACCGTATTTTCATCTATATCAATGCTTTTTACTCCGTTAATAGCTTTAAGTTTGTTTTCATCTATATTCGCCACTGAAGTGACAGTTATCATCACCGTATTCGCATCTGTAATGATTGATTTAAGTTCTTCTTTAGTGCCCTCGGCAATTATCTTTCCATGATCAATTATGGAGATTTTCGTGCATACGGCTTCAACTTCCTCCATGTAATGGCTTGTGTATATTACAGTGCTTCCCATCTCATTTAGCTTTTTCACAGATTCTAAAATATGATTTCTTGATTGAGGATCTATGCCGACTGTAGGTTCGTCCAATATTATTATCTTCGGCTTATGCGCTATCGCACATGCTATATTAAGTCGCCTTTTCATTCCTCCCGAAAATTTATTTGCCAGCCAATTTGCTTTGTCTTGTAGACCTACGAATTCCAACGCCATGTCAACACTTTCTTTAAGTTCCCTGCCTTTAAGTCCGTAAAGACTTGCAAAAAAGCTTACATTTTCGTATGCGGACAGTTCTCCATAGATAGCAATATCCTGTGGCACAACGCCAATATTCATTTTAGCGAAATCAGGCTCTCTTTTTATGTCCCTCTCCATCACATAGACTTTTCCGCTGTCCATCTTCAAAAGCCCGCATATTATATTTATAGCTGTACTTTTACCGGCACCATTTGGACCTAAAAAGCCGTAAATCTCTCCTTCTTCAATTTCAAGATTTACATTGTCAAGTGCCACTAAGTCCCCAAATCTTTTGGTCAATCTTTCAAATTTCACAGCTTTCATAAACATTCTCCTTTATTTGAATCTTACGTTTAAATCATATAACAAAAATTGATCTTTATTAAGTACAAAAAGTCACTACTTGTATATGACTTTTGTCACAAAAAAAGAGACGGCGATAACCGTCTCCATGATTATATATAAAAAGGCTCGCAATGATCTTCGCTTCAGCCTATATAAATCTTTGCACACCTGTATTAAATCAAACCTTATGACTTAATACAAGCATCTCAAAACCTATATAGACCTTTGCTCGACCATTATAAATACCTTAGAAACCTAATATAATCTCTCGACTATATTAGACCTCCAACCTAAGTACAACATTAAGCTATACATCTGGCCTGCGGAACTTATAATGATCTTAGCTCGACTATAATACATCTCTTTTAACCTTATATTAATCTCTATGACTAATATAAAGCCTTACAAGACATATTACAGTCTGCCCGCCGACTGATATTGGACCATTAGATCCAATATCAATCTTTGGCCGATCATCTAAGAACTTTCGTCCTTAGATGATCTTGGCTCAACCATTGCGAACCTTACGATATTATATTGTCCCGATTACAACATAATATACTTAAAAGCATGTGGTAAATTTAGGAATTTTTATAATTCAAAGCGATTACTTCTTTTCTGCCTTCTAAATAATTTTTGTCAATTTCGATTTCATTGGATTGAATCTTTTGTCCGCCTGTCATCTTCAAGAAATTATCCTCTGTTTCAATTGGAAAATCAACGTTGCTTGTCCTATAGTGCATCGCAATGGTCAACTTTGGCTTAAGCTGTTCAACTACTTTTACCGCTTGCCTGTCATCAATCGTGTAATACCCGCCAATCGGCACCATCAATACATCTATATCTCCTATGTCTTTTATCATATCGTCTGTAAGTATATGTCCAAGATCTCCTGCATGGCACACCTTTATGCCATCAACTTCGATCACGAATATAATGTTTTTGCCCCTTTTAGCCCCATGCTCGTCATCGTGAAACACGCTTACTCCTTTTATATGAACACCTTTCACATCGTGCTCACCAGGAGTATTTACGATCTTATAATCTCCTTTTACGGCTTTAAAGTAATTGTGGTCAAAATGAGAATGGGATGATGTCACAATATCGGCTTCTGTTTCAGGCAGCGGGTATCCTACAGTCTTATCAAACGGATCTGTCACTACGCTTGTGCCATTTTCTGACACTATTTTAAAGCAGGAATGTCCAAAATACCTTATTTTCACATTAACACCTCCTATGCCATATTATAACACATTATCCTATCCTATATTAACATCATTGGCACGATTCATAGCTTTATCATAAATCTCATCTGGATAGCCTAATCTCCATAAAAATATTAGGCGGATTACCCGCCTTTACATTTTCTCTGGTGCTGTTATCTTCAGCATATCAAGTACGTTCTTTATTACAATTCTTGTGGCATCGATTAAAACTATCCTTGCTTTCATCAGTTCTTCGTCAACGCCTCTTACCCTGCAGCTATTGTAAAAAGTGTGAAACAGTGATGCCACATCGAGTATATACCGCGTAATCCTGTGAGGAGCCATGGTATTTGCTGCTATTGTAATTTCCTCCGGCAGATACGCCAATTTTTTAATCAAACTGATTTCTGCCTCTTCTTTCAACAATTTTAAGTTGACTTCTTTTAAATTGTCTGTATCAATCCCGTCTTCCTTCAATTGCCTCAATATAGAACATATTCTGGCATGGGCGTATTGAACGTAAAAAACTGGATTCTCATTCGACTGCTCAACAGCCAAGTCCATGTCAAAGTCAACAGCACTGTCTGCTGAACGCATATTAAAGAAAAATCTTGCAGCATCTTTGCCGACTTCATCAATCAAATCTCTCAATGTCACCATTTTGCCTGTCCTTTTTGACATCCTCACTACTTCTTTGCCCTTCATAAGCCTTACAAGCTGCATCAAAAGCACGTCAAGCCTATCGGGATCAATGCCTAATGCTTTCATGGCACCCTTCATCGGTGCTACATGTCCGTGATGATCGGCACCCCATATGTCGATGACCCAATCAAAGCCACGAGTCACAAATTTATTCTTGTGATAGGCTATATCAGATGCTAAATATGTGGGAAAACCATTAGCCCTTACCAAAACATCGTCTTTTTCAGCGCCAAAAAGCGTCTCTTTAAACCAAAGAGCACCATCTTTCTCATACGTATAGCCTTTTTCCTTAAGTTCTTTTATGACTGATTCTACCTCACCGCTTTCATGCAGTGTATTTTCAGAAAACCATACGTCGTACTCTATCCCGTACGCTTCAAGGTCCTCTTTAAGTTTAGCTATGTTCTTTTTAAGCCCATACTGTATTAATGCTTTTCTCCTATCCTCTGGATCTGCATCTTTGTACTTATCACCGTATAATTCTAAAAACTCTTTCGCTCTTTCAATTATGTCGTCGCCGTGATAGCCACCTTCAGGCACTTCGGCATCTTCACCCAATAATTGCAAATAGCGCGCTTCCAATGACAAGCCAAATTTCTCTATTTGGTTGCCAGCATCGTTTATGTAAAACTCCCTCGTAACATCATATCCTGCATAGTCCAATATAGATGATAGGGCGTCACCTAATGCGCCGCCTCTGGCATTTCCCATGTGCATGGGTCCCGTTGGATTTGCTGATACAAACTCCACTTGAACTTTTTTGCCATTTCCGATATTTACTCTGCCGTAATCTGAGCCTTTTTCTTTTATAAGCATCAATGCTTCAACGCTATAATCATCATTTAAGTAAAAATTCATAAACCCTGGACCGGCTATTTCCACCTTTTCAATCATAGTGCCTTCAAGCTTAAGTCCATCTTTAATTAATTCTGCGATTTTTCTCGGCGGCATCTTTGCAGATTTCGCCATTATCATGGCTGTATTTACAGCCAAATCTCCAAATTGTTTTTCTTTAGGCTCCTCTATTTCCACTGATGGAATTTCTTCAATATTTAAAAGGCCGTTTTTTCTGGCTTCCTCTATAGAGTTTATCACTATTTCAGTTATCTCATCTTTTACCTTTTGTACGATATTATCCAAATTAATTAACCTCCCGCACTGTTAAATGTAGTTCGTTATCGCTTAATACTCTTTTATCTAAGTCGATGGCATATTTGAGTTTTAACTCTCCACCGTTTTCCGTCAAATTTACTTTGATTTCATCAGATTTTACACCAAGCATTATATTGCCAAAAGGAGTCACATAGTTTGATTCATGCCTTGTGTTCTTTTCAAATACCATCTTTGATTGATTGTCTCCAAATCTCATTAAGATTACTAAATCTTCGCCAACTTTCAACGTAGTCGTCGTCTTATCCAAGCCAGAAAGCTCAGACTCATCATACTTTATATAGTAGTATTCGCCTTTTTTCAAAAATTCACCCTCTGTTATAAGCTCTATCGTATCTGTCTCATTTTGCGCATTTTTCTGTGTGCCTTTGACCGTAATCAAAGCTTTTTTCAAGCTAAACTCCCCTTTACCAGTTTGTACATTTCTCATTGTAAGCAGATAAAGCCAATTGTATAAGCTCATCAATCAATTTGCTGTATGGCTTTCCCGATGCCTCCCAGAGCTTAGGATACATGCTGATTTGGGTAAATCCTGGAATCGTATTTAATTCATTCAAGTAGACTTTACCCGTATTTTTGTCCATCAAAAAGTCTACTCTGGCCATTCCCCTCACGTCTAATGCCGTATACGCTTTTATTGCCAAATCTCTTATCTCCTCCATCTTAGCATCAGGTATAGGCGCCGGAATGAAAAGTTTTGATGCTTCATCAAAATACTTTGCATCGTAATCGTAAAATTCATGTGCCGGAACAATCTCGCCAGCGACAGACGCTTCTGGATTGTCATTGCCTAAAACGGAGCACTCAATTTCTCTTGCATCAATGCCTTCTTCTACAATAATCTTTCTATCATACTTTGCAGCAATTTTCAAGGCATCAAACAGCTCGCCTTCATTGTGAACTTTTGTTATTCCAACACTTGAACCCATGTTTGCCGGCTTTACAAAACAAGGATATCCAATCTTTTCTAATATTTCGCTTTTTATATATTCATACTTCTCTGCATCATTTACATCTTTTCTGTATACGACTGTAAACTTCGGCGTAGGTATGCCAGACTCCAAAAAAATCCTCTTTGAAAAGACCTTATCCATACACAACGATGACGAAAGCACGTTAGGCCCCACATACGGCATCTCAAGAAGCTCCAAAAGGCCCTGTACCGTTCCATCTTCTCCATTGGGCCCATGCAAAACTGGAAAAACTACATCAATGGGATAAAATTCGTAGCTCCCGTCTTTAAATGCGATTATCCCCTTGTACTTAGTAGAAGGTCCTATCAAAGCAGGCACAGCTTCTTTTTCCCATTCGCCTGTGGCGATCTTGTGGACATCTCCACTGTATAAATACCATTGACCATTTTTCGTTATGCCTACCATGTAGACTTCGTACTTTTCTCTATCTATATTGTTAATTATAGAAGTGGCTGAAACCCTTGAAACTTCATGTTCTCCAGACTGCCCCCCAAACAATACAGCTACTTTAAGCTTATCCATAAAAGAATTCATTCCTTTCAAATAGTATACATATAATTAATTATGTATTGTTCATTAATTATATTCTAACCTTTTAGAAATATGGATTCAAGCTAAAGTTTTCAATAGGATAAAATATTAAGGCGGATAAATCCGCCTTAATATTTTAATTTGTCACTTCACTTTTGAAAATCTCTTTAGCCACTGTGCTGCTTGCTTTTCTTACCAATATAAAAATCGTATTGTCACCAGCTACAGAGCCAACGATGTCATCGCACTTTAATAGATCTATCATCTCGGCTACAGCAGATGCGGCTCCAGACAGTGTCTTTATGACAATGATATTCCCATTGCATTTAATATCAACTATGGATTTTAAGAAATTATTTTTGGGAAGACTGCAGTCTTCATTAAAAGCATACTTGTATGATTTCATATCAGTGCTTGGAACTTTTATCAACCTTAGCTCTTTAATATCTTGTGAAATTGTGGACTGTGTAGCTATAATTTTATTTAGCTTAAGCTCCTCTATAAGCTGTCTTTGGTTTATTATTTCCTTTTTTCTTATTATCTCGATTATCTTTGATTGTCTCAAAGCCTTTTGATTATAAACCATAATTATCAAAACCGCCTTTGTAAGTATCCATAGCACTTGATATAATATCTTTTAAGCTTTTAAATCAGCAAGTTTTCTTTCGACAACAGGACTTAAGATTATGGAAGTTCCGCTTCTGCCCATTACTGCCAATTTCGCCTTGCTTAATGATGCTATTATCGACTTTCTTCCCATCTTAGATTCTGCAAACATCATTGCCGCTTTGACTTTAGGCAGCATTGAGCCTTCTGCAAAATGTCCTTCTTCCATATATCTTTTGGCTTCTTCTACCGTCAGCAGCGATAAATTCTTTTGGTCTGGCTTATTGAAGTTTATGGCGACTTGTTCCACTGCCGTAAGTATCATGAGAATATCAGCATTTAAAATTTCAGCTAATTTTTCAGAAGCCAGATCCTTATCTATAACTGCTGGAACACCTTTTAAGCTTCCATCTTCATTCTCAATTACCGGCACGCCACCACCGCCTACAGCAATAACCACATGACCTGCACTGACAATCGTTTTTATCAATTCCTCTTCCACGATCTTTTTCGGCATCGGTGATGCGACAACTCTCCTGAAACCTCTGCCAGCATCTTCTTTCATTACGTATCCTTTTTCTTCCATCAATTTTTTAGCTTGTTCCTCTGTGAAGAAAGATCCAACAGGTTTTGTAGGATTTTTAAAAGCCGGATCATCCTTATCAACAACTACTTGCGTAACAACAGATGCAACGTCTTTATTGATGCCTCTTTTAACCATCTCGTCTCTAATCGCCTGTTGCAAGTGGTACCCAATGTACCCTTGGCTGAATGCACCGCATTCAGGGAAAGGCATAACAGGTATATTCTTATTTACAGAATTAGCTGTTTCATACGTTGATACAATTTGTCCTACCTGCGGTCCATTGCCATGAGAAATAATAACCTCATGTCCATCTTCTATGAGATCCACAATTGCTTTTGCAGTGCTATGTGCTGTATTAAGCTGTGCTTCTGCAGATGTATCTTTAGGATTTTCTTGAAGTGCATTTCCTCCAAGTGCTACAACAATTCTTGCCATATTATTTTCTCCTCTCTAAGGTGTTATTTTTCCTGTTGCAACTTCATAAATCATCACTATTGCTATTAAAATCATTATTGCCATAGAAATGACTTCAGCCTTACTGACTTTTTCTCCTCTCTCTCTTTTAGCAATATAGTAAGGAATTATACCTATCGCGTACATTATGAATGCAAGACCTAAATACGATATGCCTACAGCATAAATCACGTACAAAGAATATATAGTAGCTATCAAAGAAATTATCGTATCAGCGACCAAAGATTTGTCTTCATTACATACTTTTAGAGAAAACAGTGCTGAAAAAAGGTATGGTACAAGTATCAATGTAGTTGCCATATAATACAATGTGTAGTATGCAGATTGTAATTTATCAGATAACAACGACACTAAAAATATTTGTGTCAATACATTTGTCAAAATAAGCGAATTTATCGGCACTCCGTTTTTATTTTCTTTAGAAAACCACTTAGGCATAACCCCATCTTTTGCCGCCACATAAGGAATTTCTGCAGCTAACAATATCCAGCTTAAAGTTGCACCTAAAAGTGATACTATAAGACCAAGCTTTACGATAACTCCACCGGCTCCGCCTAATATGGTGGCTTGAAGTACATTTGCCAATGGAGTGCTGGCTTTTGCTAAAACCTTTGCAGGCACAACGCCCATTGCAATAGTCGATATAAGCATGTAAATCAAAAGCGTAATCAAAATGCTTAAGACTGTTGCTTTACCAACTATCTTCTGAGACTCAGCTCTTTCGGACAATACTGTTGCGGCTTCAACGCCTATAAAGCACCACAATATGGTTCCCATGGCACCTTTTATCTGTCCTATTAAGCTACTTGCACTGCCATCGGATGCAAGTGTCGTCGTCCAGTTGTGCACATTAAATATTGGAACCTTGAAAACTATCAATCCAAATACGATGACTAAAATCAATGGAAGCAGCTTTGCAACTGTTACAATCGCATTTACAACACCAGCATCTTTGATTCCCCTTGTAATGATATAATGTATTATCCAAAGCAAAATCGAAGCGACTATGAAAGTAACTACTGGTTTTAACTCATGTCCTTTTCCAAGCAAGCTATTAAATGTTTTGAAAAGCAAAACCAAAAATGCCACGTTGCCAAGCCATGCGCTTAGCCAGTAACCCCATGCAGAATTAAACCCTACAAATTCTCCAAAACCTGCTCTTGCGTAAGAATAAATACCACCTGTCAAACTTGGTCTTTTATTTGCCAGCATCTGAAACACCAGCGCTAACGATACTATGCCAACGCCTCCAATCAGCCACGCAATGAGAGCTGACTGCGGATTTGACACACCTATGAGATCAGTAGGGCTATTGAATATACCTCCACCGATCATCGAACCCACACCCAATGCTATTAAAAGCATCAGCCCCAACTTTTTTTGCTTCCCAACACTACCTTCCATATATTTCCCTCCTATACATTTATTTTTACAATGGGATAGGTATGTAACCTAACCCATTGTAAGATGCATCATAGAGTAGCAACCATCACTGCTTTAATTGTGTGCATTCTATTTTCTGCCTCATCGAAAACAACCGAATGTTTGCTTCTGAAAACTTCGTCAGTAACTTCTCTAATGTCGAGATTCATTTTCTCTTTCGCATTCTTAGCCATTGTCGTCTCAAAATCGTGGAAAGATGGCAAACAATGCATGAATATGACTTCTGGATTCTGTGTAGCTTTTAACATCTCCATATCAACTCTAAAAGGTGTAAGCAGCTTTACTCTGTCAGCAAGTTTATCTTCTTCACCCATTGAAGCCCATATATCAGTGTATATGACATCAGCACCTTTTATTTTTTCAATATCATCCGTAACTTCAAGTATAGCGCCAGTTTTCTCTGCAATTTTATTTGCCTCATCAAGGACAGAACTATCTGGCCACAGTTCTTTAGGTCCGTATGCCACAAAATGCATTCCCATTTTTGCACAACCATAAAGCCATGCATAAGACATGTTGTTTCTTGTATCACCCACAAAAACTATCTTTACTTTGTCAAGCGGTTTTGCTACATGTTCTTCAATCGTAAGCATATCTGCCAGTATCTGTGTAGGATGGTCAACATCTGTAAGCCCATTAAACACAGGAACTCCAGAGTATTTCGCAAGGTCTTCAACGACCTTTTGCTCAAAACCTCTATACTCGATTCCATCATAGAACCTGCCGAGAACCTTTGCCGTATCTTCCAGCGATTCTTTCTTACCCATCTGAGAGCTGTTCATATCCAAGTATGTCACATGCGCTCCTTCATCTAATGCAGCCACTTCAAACGCACATCTTGTCCTTGTAGATGTCTTTTCAAACAAGAGGACGATATTTTTCCCGTCAAGAAGTTTATCTTTCAGGCCCTTTCTCTTTTTTGCTTTTAAATCGCGTGAAAGATCCAACAAATACCTTATTTCTTCTGTTGCAAAATCTTTAAGTGTTAAAAAGCTTCTTCCTTTTAAGTTTATTGGCATAATAATTCCTCCTCAAATCTTTTAGTTTTTATCTTAAATTTTCTCTAACGAGAGGCATGCTCATACATCTTGGGCCGCCTCTACCTCTTGAAAGCTCTGCACTTGGTATTCTCAAAACTTTAATGCCTTTCTTTTCCAACAATTCATTAGATACGTAGTTTCTTTCGTATGTTACGACAACACCAGGTGCTATCGCCAGCGTATTAGATCCATCATTCCATTGTTCTCTGCCTGAAATTATTGGATCACCGCCTCCACATTTTATGAGCTCGACATAATCCAGTCCCAATGCGTTGCTTAAAATGTTTTCAAGTGAATTAGTATCATTCCTGTACTTAAGAGTACCATCACTTCCGCTTGAAATTTCATAGACATTGAGATTTCCTTGTATGCCTGAATGTATTGTAAATTTGTCGTAATCAACCATTGTAAATACAGTATCTAAGTGCATAAAGGAACGGGCTTTGGGGATTTCAAAGACTAATATCTTTTTAAAGCTTGTATCGCCGTTTAGCAAGTTTTTAGCTAAAATTTCAATTGCTTCCGACGATGTCCTTTCGCTGCAGCCTATTGCCATCACTTCATCTGACAATATCAGTTCATCCCCACCTTCGATGGAAAAAGGCATTGTCCTGTCGTACCAAAGAGGAATGTTTGCATCTTTAAAAAGATCATGATATTTATGGATGTACTTTATAAAAAGTGTTTCTCTCCTTCTGGCTTCAGTTTTCATTCTGCTTATAGAAAGGCCGTTTCCAATTGAAGCGCCGATATCTCTTGTAAAGTATAGATTTGGCATCGGATCAAGGTAAAATGGATAATCATCTTTAATTATGCCTGAAAGAGAATTGACCTTTTTAAGCTTTACATCATCTTTTCGTATTCCAGCAATTATCGTGTCAATCATTTCTTCTGTATTCATGCTAAGAAGGTATTCTTTCAATGCATCCTTTAAAACAGGTAAAATTATGCCACTTTCATTTAAAAATTCTTCAACGAACTCATTTTTGATATCATCGTCATTTAAGACATCTGCTATCAAATTTTCAACGTACACTACCTCTACTCCATTTTCTCGCAATACATCTGAAAATTTATCATGTTCTTGCTGAGCCACCTTGAGATATGGTATATCATCAAACAAAAGCCTTCCTAAATAGTCTGGAACTAAATTTTCAATTTCTTTCCCAGGTCTGTGTAGTAAAACTTTTTTTAATACGCCTATTTCTGAATAGACGTTTATGCTCAAAGAATCGATACTGACACAGGATTCCATATTGTTACCTCCATTTCTAAATTTATTTATCATCATCTGTTCACCGCAATTATACATCTAAAACGCTCATCCAATAAAATAGCAATAATCTTAAAATATTTTAATTTTATATGATATGGTTTTCTCTAAGAAAAATAACGATTTGCCTCTTAAATATGCGTATATTCTCTGAAATTTATGTATTTATCCGATTTTTATAAAAAATAATGAATTTTTACTTGCATACTGATTGATTTTTATTCATAAATGTCTTTTAATGTCGCTAATTGTTATAAAATATACAATCTTATACAAACTTTTATACATACACTGCATAAAATATTAATTTAAATTTTTTATAAAAAAATAACCAGGTTTTAATCCCGGTTATTCTCATTAAGAAAAATTTTTGATTTCCTCATCTTACATTTAAAGTGCTGTGATATCTGCTGTATGCGAAATAAATGATCAAACCTACTATCATCCATATGACAAATCTTGCAAGTGTCACCATCGGAAGGTTGACAATAAGATATAAGCTAAATATCATCGTAAGTGGCGCTACAATCCACACAAATGGCACTTTAAACTTCCTTTCGGCGTTTGGCATCTTTACTCTTAGCACCAATATGCCAATCGATACAATGATAAAAGCGCTTAATGTACCGATGTTTGTAAGCTCAATTATTTCGTCTAATGGGAGGAACCCCGCAATAATAGCGGTTAAAACACATGTTATTAACGTATTTACATGTGGCGTCTTATACTTTGGATGAACCCTTGAAAAAACATCTGGCAAAAGGCCATCACGGGCCATCACCATAAAAATCCTTATCTGACCATACAAAGTCACTAAAAGCGTCGAAACCATGCCTACAATAGCACCTGTAGCAACCAGTGCAGAACCCCAGTTAATCCCTACACTTAAAAGTGCACCCGGCAGCGCATTGTTCGGATCTATGTGTTTGAAAGGCACCATACCAACCAATGTTATGGCAACCGCCATGTATATGACAAGAATCAATACCACAGCCACCATGAGTCCTAAAGGAACATCTCTTGTCGGATTTTTCGTCTCCTCGGCTGCAGTAGAAACAGCATCAAATCCTACATACGCAAAAAATATGATAGCTGCTGCAGTCATTATCCCCTTAAATCCATACGGTGCAAATGGGGTGAAATTAGCCATTTTAATGTGACTAAACCCTAAAAATACAAACAACCCTATAACTGCAATTTTTAAAAGAACTATCAAATTATTTACGGTAGCGCTTTCTCTTACGCCAACGTACAAAATCCATGTCACAAACGCAGTAATCAAAATTGCGGGCAAATCCATGATGCCGCCAGAAATCGGAGGTGTAGTTATGACTTTAGGCAATGTAATGCCAAGAGTTTTTAAAAATCCAATAAAAGTACCAGACCACCCTGATGCCACAGCGCTTGCAGATATAAGATATTCCAGAAGTAAATCCCATCCTATTATCCAAGCGACTATTTCACCAAAAGCAACATAAGAATAAGTATACGTGCTGCCAGCTACCGGAAACATCGTGACCAACTCTGCAAATATAAAAGCAGCTAAAACAGCCGTAACGCCACCAATTATATACGAGATAATCACTGCTGGACCAGCTTTTAAAGCACCTTCACCAGTCGACACAAACACTCCTGTTCCAACGACAGAACCAATGGCCAATGCAGCCAAATCAATAGCGGTGAGTTTTTTGTTTAAATTTGTCTTCTCAGCAGTCTCAAGCAGTTGATCTGCCGACTTCTTTCTGAATAAATTCATTTAATTTTGCCTCCTATATTGTTTTCAAAAATCAGCTTAACTTTTTTATATTTTCCCCTGTATGCGTATCAACTATTTCTTTTAATTTATCAATGACTCCTTTTACATTATCATCTTTATCGATAAGCACAAAAATAGTATTATTTCCTGCAATGGTGCCTACTATTTCACTCCAGCTCAATTCATCAATGGCTTCAGCGGCACTGGATGCAGCACCAGACAACGTTTTAATAGCAATTATATTGCCTGAATAATCCATATCTACAATTACTTTAGAAAGAAGCGATAAAAATTTGTCCAATGTGATATTCTCATTTACATCCCTGGTGGAGTATTTGTATTTTTTGCCATCGCTGCTTAATATTTTTACTAATTTCAGTTCTTTTATATCTCTCGATATAGTTGCTTGAGTCACAATGAATCCTTCTTTTTGCAATTCATTTACCAATTCCTCTTGATTCTCAATATCTTTCTCTTTGATGATTTTTAATATCTTGTTGTGGCGATCCAGCTTTGTCATATAACTCACCTCAAATCTCTACCAAATTATTGATTATTTTTAAACATTTTTTACACAATAATTTTATCGCGTTTGCTATTAAATGTCTACAATTTTTGTTGAGCACTAAAAATTTTTTAAGACTGTAGTTTACAATATCAGCCCTTACTCCAAATATTACAAAATACTATTTTAACAATTAAAAATCTCTTTCTCAAACTGTTTTATTTACAGCCAAGAAAGAGGTTTTTGCAATTTTGCTATTTGTTTATAATATTGTATATTTAATTCTAATAAGAATTTTATATTTCTATAACACAATCATCTATTTTATATTCATTGTTGTTTACAAAAATTTTTTCGATCTTGTCAAAATTTTTAAATATAAATTTATATTTCTTAATTCCATTTTTATATCCTGAATAAATCCTGTTTATATATATTTTTAAAACTCCATTTATATATTTAAATTTAAAATTAGTTAAATTATATTCACCACGAATATAATTAACTGATATTCCATCATCCTCATAATGAGTGTATTCTCCACATGAACCGCTATATAATTCTATAATAAGTTCATTTATTTGTTTTTCGCCTATATATGCTTGCACATCTTGTTTAGGTATAATAGAACCTTCTTTTACAAAAAGTGGTATAATGTCAATGGGTGCTTCTATAAGATAATGTTTTTCGCCTTTAAACTCATTACCATTCCAATAATCATACCATATGCCTTTAGGCAAATATACATCTCTTATCGTCTTTGACGGTAAATAAATTGGTGCAATAAGCATATTATCTCCAAGCATAAATTCATCATATATATTATGTGTATTTTCATCATTTTGATACTCAAAAACCAATGGCCTCATAACTGGATAACCTTTTTGAGAAGCAATATAAAATAAATCATATATATATGGTAATATTTCATATCTCATCTTAATATATTTTTTTGATATATCTTCACACTTATTCCCAAATGACCACGGTTCTTGGGGCCTTGTCCCATTTGCTGAATGTATTCTCAGAAATGGTGTAAAAACTCCAGCTTCAATCCATCTTATAAAAAGCTCTTCTTGGCCATCGTCTCCAAATCCACCTACATCAGATCCTGCAAAAGGCTGACCAGATAGTCCTAAATTCATAATCATTGGCATCATTAAAAGTAAGTGTTCATACAAACTCCTATTATCTCCTGTCCAAACCGCAGCATATTTCTGGATTCCAGAAAATGCTGCTCTTGAAAGAATAAAAGGTCTTTCATTAGGTCTGGCTTTTAACAATCCCTCTTGTGTCGCCATTGCCATATATGTTGCATAAACATTATGTGCCTCACTGTGCAATATTTTATACCCATTTAGATAATGTACATTATCTTCTGGCATTGTTTTGTTAATCCCATCTAAAACAGAAGGCTCATTCATATCATTCCATATCCCATCTACGCCTTCATTTACAAAACTTCTAAGTTTATCTGCCCACCAATGTCTTACATCATCTCTCAAGAAGTCAGGAAATAATGATTCTCCTGGCCATACATGTCCTATAAAAGGTATACCAAATTTATCTTTAACAAAATAATCATTTTCAATTCCTTCTCTATATATATCATAATCATAATCTTTCTTAATACCAGGATCTATAATCGTTACAACTTTAAACCCCATTTCTTTAAGTTTCTGAAGCATTTCTTTATAATTTAAGAAAGCTTCTTTATTCCAAGTAAAAACTCTATATCCTTCCATATAATCTATGTCAAGGTAAATTACATCGCATGGAATTCCCTTTTCTCTAAAAGTTTTAGCAATTTCCAAAACTTTTTCTTGTGGTGTATAACTATATCTACTCTGTTGATTACCAAGAGACCAAATTGGTGGCATATTAATTTTTCCCGTAAGGTAAGTGTAATTTTCTACTACTTCTTTTATACTTTCTCCATATATAAAATAATAATTCATTTGCCCTCCTTTAGCGCCAAAATAATAATACTCATTACTTTCAAAACCCATATCAAAAAAAGAGCGAAAACTATTATCAAAAAATATACCATACGTATATTTTTTATTTAACCCTATAAAAAATGGATATGATTGATACAGAAGCTTCGTACCTTGATTGTGTGTCATAAGTTCATCCGTATTCCACATCTCTAAATACTCACCTTTTTTATCAAGATAACCAGCTTTTTCTCCAAATCCATAATAATGATCTTCATTTAATTTCTTGTAACATCTTATATCATTATTATAGAATCTAACACCACCATTATAATCCTCATTAATTATTAAACCTTCCGTATTTGAAATTTTTACCGAAAAATCATTTAAATTAACCATAATATTTAAAGACTCTGTTTTTATTGTAATAAAATCTGAATTCTCTGAAATATCAAAAGTGCAAAATGTATCATCTTCTCTTTTCTCTATTGCAACTGTATCTTTTCTTTTTTCATCCTTATCAGTTATAAAAAAATTAATAATTTTGCTATTGATTATCCTTATCTGTAATGCTATACCATTTTTTTTCACAACAACTCCATCGTTGAATTTTGTAACCAAAACTAATTCCTCCTTGTAATAATATTTAAGTAAATTACATTTTATAAAATTTTCCGTACACTTTCTCTTTCTACAAGATGTACAGGCAAAATAACCTTTTTGCTCTTAACATTATGCTCTTTAAGATACGCTATCATCATTTTTGCTGCAATTAAACCTTTCTTTTCCGCATCCTGGTGAATAGTAGTCAATCTGGGACTAGTAATACGACTAATATCTAAATCATCAAATCCTATTATTGAAATATCATCAGGAATACGCACACCCATTTCTTGAAGTCCACTCATGATTCCAACTGCCATTATATCAGCAGTAGCAAATATTGCTGTTATATCACGTCGCTCGCTTAATTTGCGTCCCAATTTTATGCATTCATCTATTGTTATTGCTTTTTCATACTCATATACATTATTTTTATTAAACAATAAACCTGCCTCACATAAAGCTTTTTTATAACCTTTTAATCTTTCTTCAACAACTCCATTCGCTTTGATTTTAGGAGATGCAAATAAAATATTTTTATGACCATTTTCGATTAAATATTTAGTTGCTATATATCCCCCATTAAAATCCTCCAATCCGACACTTAAAATTTCTTCATCTTTTATATAACTATCTATCAATACTACAGGTATCTCAGACATTTTTAACGTATGATAAAACTCATCATCAAAAACTCCTGTTAGAATAATACCATCTAAATTCCAATTTTTTAATAACGCAACTAATTCTTGTTTATCCATTACAGTTCGAATCATTGTAAAATACTCACTTTTGCTAAATTCTTTCTCTATACCCCCAATAAACGCAGAATGAAAAGGGTCTTGAATAAAACTGCTATTAATCTCTGGAATTAAATTATTAATAACCCCAATAATCTTTGATGAATTATTGACTAAAGAACGAGCTGACATATTAGGGATATACTGTTTTTCTTTAATTATTTTTTCTATTCGATTGATAGTCTCTTGAGATACTCGCCCATAATTTCTATGAATAACATTTGACACTGTTGTAACACTTACATTAGCTTCTTTTGCAATATCTCTTATAGTAACTATATCTTTTTTTCTTCCCATAATCTTCTTTTAAGCAAATTCAGCAACTTATAAATTAAATTAATTTGCTGAATTTGATCTAACATACTCACACCTTTCTATTTAAAAATCATTATATATCATTATATTTTATAAAAATTCACTATTCGTTAACCTTTAATTCCAGTCTGAGTAATTCCCTCCATAATGTACTTTTGAAACAAACCAAATAATATAATAGGTGGAATTATTGAAAATACAATTGCCCTTATAATATCAACATCAGTAGCAATACTTGTCCTAAATTGAAATAAACGAACCATCACAGTTTCATATCCAGAATTATTTAAAACAAGATACGGAAGTAAAAAATCAGACCACGCAGCATTAATAGCATAAATTACAACAACTGTATTTATTGAAGCACTTAATGGTAATATAATTTTAAAGAATATACCTAATTCACTGCATCCATCTAATCTCGCAGCTTCAACAAGAGATTGAGGTATTGAATCAAAAAAATTTTTATATAAAATAACATAAAAAGCATTAGCCCCCATTGATAACCACAATGGTATAAAAGTACCTTGCAATCCTATCTTGTTTATATTAACAAATAATGGAACAATACTTGTCGTGGATGGAATCATTAAGCTCCACATAATCAATGCAAAAATTAATTTTGAACCAAATGGCTTAATTTTTGAAATATCATAAGCCAGTAATCCGTTGCAAATTACAGCAAAAAACACACTCCCTATTACGGAATAAAATGAATTCAAATAATACTTCCCAAATTTAAGTAATTGCCATGTTTTTATAAAATTTTTAATATCATACGATTTAGGTAAAAATGTTGATTCATTAACAAATTCATTTAAAGTTTTAAAACCAGAAAGTAGAATCCATATAATCGGTATCAAAGCAATAAAAACCATTATACAAGATACCAAAAAGAGAAAATAATAACCTATTTTCACATTTCGTCTTTTTATGTCAAACTGCCTTATAATGCCACTATTTTTTTCACTGAGTCTAACCATCTGCTCTGCTCCCCTCTACATATCTTTTTCTTTAATAATTAAATTATATAAAGCTGTAATAATTATAAGTAATACACCTATTACAACCGAAACAGATGCGGCTTTTGGATAATCAAACTTTTCAAAAGCATACCTATAAACTAATTGCATAAGAGATAAAGAAGCATTATTAGGTCCTCCATTTGTCATAACCAATGGTTCATATAATACTTGAAATACAGATAATATTTGAAGCACCAATAAAGTACGTGCCAAATTATATATGTTGGGAATGGTTATATTGATTAACCGTTTCCAAATATTTGCTCCATCAATTGCAGCAGCTTCATAAAGCTCTGAATCAATACCTTGTAAACCTGCGAGATAAATAAGTGCAGTCGCACCCGCTCCTCTCCAAGTCATTGTAAATACAATTAAAGGAATTGTCCATTTCGGATTTGAAAGCCACATCTGAGGTCCGATTCCAAATATTTTTAATATTATATTAAGCAATCCAGAATTGCTTGGTCTAAAAATAAAAGTCCACATCATTGCAATTGCCAATCCGGGAATAACATTAGGAAGATACGTCGCTACTCTAAAAAATCCCTTCAAATGTATAACCTCATTTAAAATTATTGCCATTATAATTGGAACTAAAAAACCTATCACAAGAGACCATAAAGTATAGGTAAAAGTATTTATTAAAGCAGCTTTGAAATCTGGATATTCTAAAACACTCATATAATTACTTAATCCAACAAATTTTTCAATTCGCATGCCATTAGATGAATAAAAAGATAAATAAATACTTTCCAATAATGGACCCCATACAAAAAACCCAAACAAAAACAAACTAGGAATCATAATCAACCATCCAGAAATATTTCTTTTAAGTTTGTTTGACGTTGGCATCATAATTTCACTTTTATAAACATATGACTTGTACATTGGTATCCTCCTATAACTTTTTTTGATAGTTAGAGTACTGTATTTACAGTACTCTAACTATGCTTAACTCACTTATTAATATTGCTATCCAATAAGGTTTGAAGATTATTGTTAGCTGTATTCATAAGCTCATTTACATTAGCATTTTTATCGGTCAGAACTGCTTGTAAAACCTTTGTTAGTTCTGAATACATATCCTGAGTTAATTGTGGTTCTTCCGGATGCAAAACACCTTCTTTTTTAATCCAATTGTAATAATCATCATAGAGTGCCATATTTACATTTTTGTATTGAGATATTACATCATTTTGCGCTTTAAGATAAGCACTGTCTGTCCATAATGGGAATGGCGGTATTACAGGAACGCCACTTTTTACTTTATTCTCTGCATCTGCTTTGAGACCAGCTATAGATTCGTCAGTCACAACAGGAGCTTTGCCCATTATTTCCAAAAAATTCATAGCAGCATTAATTTCATCAGGCGTTGCATTAGCACTAAACATATAAGGCGTACCACCCATTAACGAATATTGACCCCCGGGGCCAGCTGGAACAGGTACTATAGATAATTTATCAACTGGTAAACCATTTACTTGTGTTGGCTGATTCACCGCATCTTGTGCACCAAGATACATAGCAGCTCTTCCTGTACCTATAGCTTCAAATCCCGAGGCCCAATCCTCATTTAGCGGATTATCCGTTAAAGCATTATATTTCCATTTTAAATCCTTTACAAAATTCATTGCAGCTATAGCTTCAGGCGAATTAAGATTAGCATACCATTTTCCATTTCGTTGAATTTCTAATTTTGCTCCAAAGTCCCATGCAATTTGTGAAAAGTGCCAACCACCCGCATTATCTTTAGCTAACAAACAAAAGCCTGCTTTTCCTGTTTTTTCTTTTATGATTTTAGCATCATTAGCTAATTCATCCCAAGTTTTCGGATATTTCGCTGTTCCATCAGAATTAATTAAACCCGCCTTTTTAAATAAATCAAGATTCAAATACAATCCTAAAGCATATCCATCCCGCGGTATTCCATATATCTTTCCATCCTTTGAAAGCAAGTCCTTGATAGATGGATTCATAAGTTTATCCCATCCTCTTGCTTTTAATTCATTTGTTATATCCTTTACAAATCCACCAGATATTAATTTCTGTGGTTCAGTAAACCATGTTTCAAAAATTGTTGGAACTTCACCCGCTTCAGCCATTGGTACGAATGTATCTGTAGCATATTTATAATGATCTGGTACTACTTCAACATTTGGATATTTAGCAGAAAACTCTTCCTTCCATTTATTAAATGTTTGAATATCATTCGTCAATGTATCCTCAGGCCAAATTCCCAGTTTAAGCACAACTTTCTTTTTAGCTTGCTCAGATTTATTATTTGTGCTATTATTAATAGATGAATTAGTATTACATCCTGTTAGTATAAAAATTAATGCCAAAAGAATCACTAATAATCTGGTTATTTTTTTCAATTTTATTCTCCTTTCTTTTTATTTTTATTGTTTTTTATGAGATTTAACGTTAAACTTCTTAAATTACACCTCCTTTCATGATTTATTATATAATTCTTTAACATTTACATTAAAAAATTGTATAATAGATCATTCTCACAACAATCTTTTAAATGTTCTATCTTATTAATAAATCTATACCATCTTATAATCTAAGTAATTATTTCTAAATTTGCTAAATCAATTAATGGGTTATAATCGCACACATAATATGATAAGAGAATAAAAAGAAATTGAATTACAAGAAAATAAGAAATTTAAATACTGCGAAAATCAGAACTCTTATCCATAATTAAAGTATAATTATGCACGCGATATAACTTTATTTTGAATCCTATCTTAAATTCTTTCATCTACATGCAAAAAGTTTAACGTTACACTTAAATTATCTGTCTTTATTATATCAAATAATAAAATATTTTCAATAGTATAAAATAATTTTTTTGTAAAAACTTTAATACATGCCTTATAAACATTAAAAGGCCAGAGAAGAAATTTATCTTCCCCGGCCTTTCTGGGCTTTAATGAGGAGACTTAGAAGTTATTGTTCTGTACCATACTTTCCTCGGCTTTCTTGATAGCGAGTTTTACAAGATTGCCGCAGTCACGAGATGATACACTTCCCCAACCTTCAGTCTTTACAATGTCGTAAACGCCTAACTCTTTTGCCAATTCCTCTTTCAGGTTATCTGACATGAGGCTATTGCGACGTCTACTCATTTTCAATTCCTCCTTTTGGGCCCATTTATATTTTTCCTACTAAGCACTTTTTTATTCTAAAAGAAGTTACATCGTCAAATTGCCTTGATTTGTCTTTATGACTTTCAAAATCTTCTCCTCGACGCCATTTTCTGCGTTGATGTATACGTAAAATGTATCGCCGCTGTATGTTCCCTTAAATTCATAAGCCAAAACTTCTTTGCCACCATCTAACGGTATTATGCACAATCGGCTGCTTTCAATCTTTAAATTCTTGCTGACCTTGCTTTGCGCTTCAGACTCCGTAAGCTTCGGCTTTTCTATTTTTCTGTCAACGTGTGACATATAGTATGATGTGGCATCAAAACCTACTACATCGCCATTGTCCAATGCTATTTTTACTTTTACAATGTCAGGATAGATTCGAACGTTATCCTGAACAGGAGTAAAATTAAATTGGACTGTTCCATTGGCCTTTATAGAGTAAGTATTTTCCATGTTGCTGAAACCGTGCGATTTTAAAAATTTCATAGCGTAATTTAATGCTTGTGTCTCTGATATATTCACTTTAGAAACTGCTCTTTGATCCATAAGCCATATTACATGCCCACCCTTCTTGCTTACATTGACGTAAATAGAAGGAGCATTTTGAGTTGGCTTTAATTCTACTCCATACGCATCTATCTTTCCATTGTTAGGGCTGTATTTAATTGCAGACGATATTGGCCTTCCTAAAAACCTTTTTGCTATTGAAACTGCATTATCATACGAGACATTGCTGCCAGTCAGTCCTTTTGGCGTCAGCTTTGCCTGGCTTTCAGAAAAGGGTCCATCGTATATAAGCGTTGGATAGTTAGACATCTGTTGATTTACAGTATTCATATTCACATTTAGTATTTTGCTGTCTATCTGGCTCATCTTTTGAGTACCTTTTTTGTTTAAGTTGTCTAAATCGTACCCGCCTTGTATTTTGCTTCTTAAATCCTGTAGACTTTTCCCAAGATACACTGCGTAATTATGTAGCTCTGATATTGTCTTTAAATCTTTGTCTGTCAATTTTTTACCATCAGCGACGTTTTTTGAAAGGCTGTAAGAATAATCGCCGATTTGAGATAAAAATTTTGAAGTGTTGTCTAATTCAGGCTGACTTATAGGAAGCTGGCTTAAGTTCTCCTGCGCTTCAAACGCCTGTCTCCATACATCGCTTAAAATGGGAATTGTCGTGTTCTCTTGCGATGAAACCATCAACTTGCCTGTTGACGTTTCTATGTTTTCTATGCTGTTTACAAGCTGATAAAAAGATCTATCGTATTGTGCCTGCAAATATCTATGGTATGTTACTTTTTGCATGTATTGGTTGTACCCCCATGCACCTACGACTAAAAGCAAAAGAAGCATCACAACTGTCGATATTCTCTTCATTTACATCACCTACCTTGCAAATATATGGTTGCCAATCTGCGTTATTATTGGCCTGTTAAAAATCCAGTAATTTTGTACTCTCGATGCATTGTAATAGTACAGTGCTCCACCTGTTGGATCCCATCCTGCTATTGCATCTTGAGCGGCTCTTATGCAGTCCTGAGTGGGAGGAAGCCACATTTGCCCATCATCAACCGCAGAAAATGCTCCAGGTTGGAAAATCACCCCTGCAATCGTATGTGGAAACATCGGTGACCTTACTCTGTTCATCACAACTGCTCCAACGGCTACTTTACCTATAAAAGGCTCACCTCTTGCTTCACCGTTTATAAGCATCGCCAAAAGATATACATCGTCGTTTGTAGTAGTAGATGTTGCTGGAGTGTATGTGCTTGATATTGAAGTATATTTGCTAATATTAAATCCTAAAGCTACTTTCGTCTGATCGTCCACAATTCCAGTCACATTGAGTCCATTATTGGCTTGAAATTTTCTCACAGCCAGCCATGTTCTGACTCCAAAAAATCCATCTACAGGTCCGTCGTAATATCCCCAATCTTTTAACCTTGATTGAACTCTCGATACATCCGAGCCAGAATTGCCCCAATACAAATTCGCCATTGTCTTCATGGACATGTTTAACGTGCTTAGCTCGACGCAAAAAGTCGTAAATAATATTAATATAAGCAAAACTACTTTTACTCTTGAAACGGAATAGTTTTTCATCTCTTTCCTCCTCTACAAATTAGTATTTGTAGATATTTTTTGTAGAGAATCAAACTTTATACACGTGTCCCAAAACTTTTATATGATCTATGTTTGGATCTTCCGTGCCCTGAAGCTGACAATGCTGCATTTTAAGCAGCTTTACCCTTTCAATTATGTCTTTTGTTATCCTTTCGCCTGGGCAAATCATTGGTATACCCGGCGGATATGCCATAATCATCTCCGCACATATTTCACCTTCTGCATCATCCAAAAGAATTGATCTGCTTTTGCTGTAATACGCATCTCTTGGGGCAACGATGACTTCTGGCCTTATAATGTTTCCTGTTGTTATTTCATCATGATTTTTCTTCATTCTGACAAACTCCTTTAAACTGCGTATTAGATGCTCTACATCATCTTTTTCATCGCCAAGGCTTATTATTGCCATTATATTGCTAAGATCCGCCATCTCCAATTGAATATGATATTTAAGCCTCAGTTCTCTCATTATCTCGTATCCCGTCATACCTGTCTTTGATACATTTATGACAAGTTTAGTGGGATCCAACATGTATGGGCTCATTATATCTTTCTGGGTAATGGCTTTTAACCCATCTATCTTGTTGATTTCCTCGCGAGCGTATTCTGAAAGTTCGATGACTTTCGCAAGTATTTCTTCACCTTTAGTAGCTAACTGTTTTCTCGCTACATCCAGTGACGCCATCAAAACGTATGAAGCAGAAGTGGACTGTAAAAGGTTTAAAATTGACTTTATTGAAGATACCTCCACTCTATCCCCTTTAGACAAAAGAAGGGAGCTTTGTGTCATTGAGCCTCCCGTTTTATGTATGCTAAGAGCACAAATGTCAGCTCCCAGTGTGATACCGCCAGGGGGCATATCAGGATGAAAATAAAAATGGCTTCCGTGTGCCTCATCGCACAAAACTGCCATATTATTTTCATGTGCCAAATGGATTATTTTTTCCAATTCTGAAGTAATGCCGTAATATGTAGGATTCAGTATGAGGACTGCTTTAGCATCAGGATTAGCTAAAATCGCCTCTTGTACCTTGTCAACACTAATCCCTAATGCTACGTCCAAATCCTCATCTATTTCAGGATACAGGTAAACAGGTATTGCCCCTGATAGGATGAGAGCTGAAAAAGCTGATTTATGGGCATTTCTCGGCATTATTATCTTATCTCCCGGCTCTGTAGCTGCCATTATCATGGCTTGTATTCCAGATGTAGTTCCATTGACCAAAAAATAGGCATAATCTGCTCCAAATGCTTGTGCCGCAAGTTTATGTGCTTCTTCTATTACACTTACAGGATTTGCGAGATTATCTAAATCTTCCATGCTATTTACATCAATGCCCATTACTGCACTTCCAACGTACTGGGTAAATTCTTTGTTTCCCTTCCCATGTTTGTGCCCGGGAACGTGAAAGGCATACACATTTTCCTCTACATAATTTTTTAGCGCCTCAAATAAAGGCGCATCATTTTGGGTGTATTTTGTCATCTAAGTTTTCCTCCTAATCTTTTAATGCCATTTTTATTTCATTAAAGTATCTTTCCAACACTTCCACGACTTTAAATTTCACCTGCGGTTTTTCTGTCTCTATCATGGACAATTCATCTTCTGACAAAAACCTGCTTAATTCTTTCTTCGTTTCTTCACTTGTAAGCCCATGGGTTATATCGATAAAGCATAGCGGCGGAAACATCACGCACCACCAATTTTTCCCTTCTCCTTTTCCTATGACAATCCTAAGTGCATTGTAATTTCCTGCAGGCAGTGTAATTGTGCCGTAGTATTTTGTAGGAAAGTCAAAGCGACCGTACATGACTTTGACACCATAATTTTTCCCATTGGCGTAAACAGTGTCCTGCGCTATTTTCTGTATGTATGGTATGTTCTTCTTTATTATTTCTTCTGACTCCTTTAGACTTGTCGCGCCAATGAATTTGTCGTTCATGCTTTTGATTACAGCATCTCTCACTTTTAGCTTTAGGCTTTGGTCCTCTTTAGAATCGCTGTTTGCTATGACGTGAAATCTGATAAGCTTATTTGAGATATCCTTTTTCATGGCGTATGTGTCATCGTTTTTACTTATCTCAAAGAAAAATACTGTAGAAATTATTAGTGCAATTGCAATAAAGCGTTTCATTATGTATAATCCCCCAATTATTTTTATTTGACAACCGTAAGGTAAATTGTCTTCAATTTCAATTATTGCCAAATAGGATGGGAATTATACAAAATTTATCTAAATAAGCCTATCCTTCTAATGTGAGCAGTCACAATAGGCTCTACCACAACATCAGGGAATTTTTCATTCCAAGTAGGTCCAACCTTGCTCCAAAGCGAAGGATTGTACTTCTCAATGTAATCTCCCACGCCAATCATATCGACTTTTAAATCCTTTTGGAATTTTTTAAGTGATTCATTAATCATTTTTTCAATGACGCCATCGGCTTTTTTCTCCATTGTACTTAAGACATTTGTGTCAAACATCTCCCCATGTTTTTGAAAGCTGTATTCAGTCACTTCTCCTTCCACATCGTATTTCAATTTGTATATTATCTTCCCGTTTTGCTCAGTAACCTGTCTTTTCATAACGGTATTTGTGATATTAAATGGCACCTTTACTTCCTTGCCATCTGTTGTAGGCATGTCAAATGTTATGTCTCCACCTTTGACAAAGCCCATAAGCCACATGTACCCCATGTTTTCTCCATCTGACATCCATCCTGCCAGTCTATAGTTTTTTATGATGGCAGAACCAGCAATTTTTAGCTCATCTTTTCCCGCTGATATGACTGGAATTATGGCATTTCCATTTGTGTCATGCAACGATTTGGTTATTTTATTGTAATCTATATTAGGAAATATTGACGTCCTGTTGTACTGTTTGAATATATCGTCTATATACGCGCCAATATCCGGATCAAATTTATAATTTTTAAGCAGTATATCCTGTGCCTTGCCGTCCGTCACAAGCAACCTTAGCTTCCTGCTTAATTCATAGCTTCTATCCAAAGTATCCAATACTTCAAGGAATTTATCCCTATTGCTGACTACATCTTTGCCTAATATTACAGCTTTCGTATGGCCTAAAAAAAGCCTTTTATCAAGTCTTGTGCTTACATGACGTGATGCAGAGAAGACCGTATCCCCAATTTCTGATATGGAGAAATTAGGCTGTCCTCCTCCACCACCGCCGCCACCTGCAGCACTGGACACCTGTTTTACATTTGGAAATTGAAAAGTCACTACGTAATTTTTTGCTTGATTTGACGTGTCAATCCCTATAGCCATCACAAATGCTCTGTCCTCAATCTCAACCTTGTCCCAACAACCAGTCAAAATTAACGGTATAATCAGTATCAACGTGACAATGAGTTTTTTCATTACCTTTCACCTCCATGCCTTAACTTCACTATAGCCCACATTAATAAAGGAAGGATAATCACAAAAAACAGCGTCAAATATGTAGCGTATGATGCGTATCTGTACACCTCTACGATTGATTCGGGTATAAGCGCCATGAAGTATATGACAGGCACAAGCGGTATAACAAGATATGAATGTTCCCTTGCCTTTATAAGCTTTGACAAACTTAGTGTGGCAGCATAATGAAAAGCCGATATAGATGTAAACACTGCAAACGTCCAAATACCCATTATAAGGCTTTCGAGATTTTCAATGAAAAAACCCGGAAAGTTGATGGATTTTATGACTGTAAGCAATGGCCACAATTGGACACTTGTTTCCTTGTACCCGAATATACCTATGGTGAAAAACGTAATGTAAAGATAAAAAAATATTATAGAAAAAAAAGATACATTTATGCTTTTTTTAAGCTTATTTCCCAATTGAATGTACGGAAATATGACGTACAATATTTCAAATCCCACAAAGCTGTAAGTAGTCTGCAAAATGCCTTTTGCAAGCCTTAAAGGAGAAATTCTAAGTACAGGCAGAAAATTGCTTAAATCTATATCTGTTAAAGCAGGCAAAAGGATGATCATGGTAGGTATAACCATTACTGGGAAAAGTATCTCTGACATCCTTGCAATAGGTTCTATCCCATATCGCACAATGTACGCCGACGTGAAGATCAAAGTTATCATTATTACCTCTATAGGAGTGCTATTTAATAAATACGACTTGGCAACTTCACCAAATATCCTTAAATTTAAACTGCAAAAAATCAAAAAATACACGATTAAAAATATCGTAAGCAAAACAGATACAGGCTTAGTCATAATCTTCTCAGAATACTCTACAAATGTCTCCGTTGGAAATTTTGACGCCACGAAACTTATAATCCTGGCAAATATTAAAGCCACAAGCCCTCCTAAAAGTATCACAATAAGACCATTGGGTCCTGCTGCTTTAGCCACATCTGCAGGCAAGCTTAATACGCCAGCTCCTAACATAGTGGTAAAAAGCAGTATGGAAAGCTGATTTTCTGAAATCTTGTCATTGTTTTTTATCATTATTATCCCTCCGGTCTACTTCTACGCTTTCGATTTTTTCTGGCCTTAAATCTTTCATCCGTTTCTTATCCTGTGTATCCAGTGTAGGCGGCCTCTTTTTAAAGACCATTAGCGGTGCTCTTATAATTGTATCTGCCAGATCGCTTAAATTTATCTCTACAAACGGAGACAGATAAGGAAGTCCAAAGCTTTTAAGTACAACTAAATGTGTCAGCATAAGTATAAAGCCCAACATTATACCGTATAGTCCCAATACGGCCGCCAGCAGCATAAAGACAAACCTTAAAAGCCTAAAGGCAATAGCAGCACTGTAGCTGGGTATTGAGAAAGATGAAACAGCCGTCACTGCTACCACTATCACCATCAGTGGGCTTACGATTCCTGCCATCACAGCAGCCTGACCAATGATCAAACCGCCTACTATGCCTATCGTCTGTCCTATTGGAACAGGAAGCCTTATACCTGCTTCTCTTAAAAGTTCAAAAGTCGCTTCCATTATCAACGCTTCCATAAATGCAGGAAATGGCACCCCTTGCCTTGTCGAAGCTATATAAAGAGCCAATTTTGTAGGTATCATACCAGGATGATATGATGTAAATGCTATGTATATAGATGGACCTACAAGTGCGATGATTGCCGCCGTAAACCTTAGTATCCTGAGAAGTGAAGAAATCATCCACCTCTCAAAATAGTCCTCCGGTGATTGGAAAAGTGTAGCCAATGTTGTAGGTATTATCAAAGCAAAAGGAGAATTGTCAATGAGTATGGCAATCCTTCCCTCCAACACTGATGCAGCAACTTTATCAGGTCTTTCGGTGTTAAGCATCTGTGGAAACGGTGAATGCCAGTCTTCCTCTATAAGCTGCTCAATGTAGCCGCTTTCTAAAATGCCGTCTATGTCTATCTGTTTAAGCCTTTCTTGTATCAATGACAATAAATCTTTATTGACGATGTCATCTATGTAAAGCAAAGCAATGTCCGTCTTAGACCTTTTCCCTATCTGCATCTGCTTTATCTTAAACTTCGGATCCCTTATCCACCTTCTGACAAGAGCTGTATTTACCCTCAAAGTCTCAGTAAAACCTTCTCTTGCACCCCGTACAACCATTTCTGTCTCAGGAGGTGCGACAGATCTCATCTGCCATCCTCTGCTGGATATAATGACAACTTTAGGATGCCCGTCTAAGAAAAGAGCCGTATCACCTGAAAGTATAGATGTTATGCATTTGTCTAAATCATCGATTTCCTTTATGTCGCCACCAGTTATGGCTGCCTTTTTGATTACTTCGTATATGTTTTTTTTGATCTCATCAATTGAAGGTTTTGCCTGCCTTGAATCAAGCATAAGAGAATGCATCACGTGCTCGTTTATAATGCCTTTATCCACAAGCCCATCCACAAAGACTAATTCCAATTTGTGCTGAAATTCTTCTCCAACCCAGAATTCCCTGTAAATTATGTCATCAGAATCTTTTAACATATCCTTTATGTACTTTATATTTTCTTCAATGTCTTCTTTCACCTTTGGGCTTTCCACATCTTTGCTTTCCCTATTGTCATTGTTTTTGTTTTTGAAAAGTTTATTGAAAAATCCCAAAAAAAAGCACTCCCTTCTCATCAAATCGGTGAAATTTTAATTATTATGTACATGATTGCATCAATTGCAAGATACGCTATGCCTATATTTCTGCAGATTTTTGAATCCTTATCAAGTCCCTTTTTCTTAAGATTCCTCTGATCAAATACTGCCTCATAAAAACCTGTTATGAAAAGTACGGCAAACAAATACGTGTTAAAAACCTGTTTCAAAAAAAGAAGTACATTCATCATATCCACATCACCTTTTTTAAGTATTTCACAATAAAAAAAATATATGCAAAAAAAATAGGCCTCCGCCTATTTTGTGCATATATCAAGCTATATACTTATTTGCCATTTCTACGTCTTCATCCTTGTCTACATCATTGCCTATCTCTGGATATTTAGATATTACAGCTTTTGCGTTAATATTGAAAAGCTCTGATACCTTTCTCTCAAGCTGACTTATAGTCACACGGCCAAAAGCGAACAATATCAAAATCTTAAGGCCCAGCAACTGCCCTAACTTCCACGGTTTTTTCCTAAAAGCTATAAATTGTTTTGCCGCTTCAATGCAGGCATCGACAATTTGAGGATTTATATAAAATATATTCCCACCGGTAAAAGTGCCTTCTTTGATTTTAGCGTAGGTTCTCTTTGCATCTGGAAATTTCCTCTCGTTGTCCTCTCTTTTCACTATTGGGTAACATAAGTCTGCATTCAAAGCTTCAGACTGTTCTACGAAGTCTATTACTGCTTCTTTCGTAAGCATAGGAATATCACACGTCAATATCAATACACGCCTGTCATTTTTAAAAGGTTCTATTCCCTTGACGACATTTTCTATTATAGAGTTCCCTTGATCTATCAATATATCTATGCCATCTATACATTGCAACTTTTCCTTGTCGCCTACTACAGCAATCTTATCTATCTTTCCCGAATCTCTTAGGGCGTCAATCACGTACGATATCATATACCTATCCTTTATCTTAATAAGAGCCTTTTCTGGAAGCTTCTCATCGCCAGTGCTTCCAGCCAGTATTAAAGCATTCATGATTCATTCACTCTCCATCGCTAAAATGCTTCATATCTTTCACTAAATCATTTTGAAAATTCTGTATGTGTTTTTCTGCCCACTTTTGAGCGTTGTCTGAGCTTCGCATCTCCAATGACTCCAATATCTTCTTGTGCTCCTGATACAGCTTCTTTGACTTTTTAAAATCGCTTATATATCTTACTCTAAACCTGTGAACATGCTCTTGAAGATTGTTCATTATCTGCACCAATTTTTCATTCCTCGAAGCATTGAATATCAAGTCATGAAACTCCTGATCGTATTTAATCAGCTTTTCTACGTCGTTTTCTTGTATCCCCTCATAAAATTTGTCCAATACGTCTTTTAGCTTTTTTAGCTCATCGTCCGTAATCCTCTCAGCAGCAAGCGATGCTGCAAGTCCTTCCAAAGACTGCCTGACTTCAAACGCATTAAGCAGGTCTTTCGTGCTAAGATCTGACACATACGCACCTTTTCTGGGAACCATGACTACAAGCCCGTCTAACTCCAGCTTTCTTATGGCTTCCCTTACAGGAGTCCTGCTAACTCCCAGTTTCTCCGCCAACTGGACCTCCATAAGCCTTTCTCCCGGCTTAAATTCACCTGTTATAATGGCATTTTTCATGTAATCAAATACAATGTCCCTAAGCGGTTTGTAATTTTCCAATGGCAAATAGTTATTCATAAAGTTCTATCCCCTTATCAATAGTATTAGAAATATATGCATAAAATCCATCAGCCACAAAAGAATCGTAAGCGGCATCCAATTTTTTACTATCATCAAAGATGCCGAATACTGTCGGTCCGCTGCCGCTCATAAGGGTACCTAATGCTCCTCTTTCAACCATCATCTTTTTTATATCGCCTATAATAGGATAATTTCTGATGGTCACCCGCTCTAAATCATTTCCTAATTTCATACAAATGTTTATGATACTTCCCGATCTTATGGCATCAATCATATTTTTAGTATAATTATTTTCTATGAAAGCAAGATTGTCATATTCAGTATACACATCTTTCGTCGATACAGATACAGAAGGCCTTACTATTAACAATCTTAAATGTGGCGTTTCTAAATCTTGAAGCACATCACCTATACCAGAAGCCGCTTTTGTACCGCCTTCTATGCAAAAAGGCACATCAGCACCTAAAGAAGCAGCCAAGTCTTTTAATACAGGCAGTTTTATGTTAAGGTTCCAAAGCTTATTTAAAGCGACCAAAGTTGCCGCGGCATTTGAACTGCCGCCAGCAAGTCCTGCTGCAACCGGTATGTTTTTTTTAAGTCTAATATGAACACCGTATCCGCCAAATTCCCTTTTTAATAAATCTGCTGCTTTTATGATCAAATTGGATCTATCTGTAGGTACGTCTTTCCTCTCGCATTCCAAAACTATGTCATCACACATCTCAAATTCTAATTTATCATATAAATCTATCGATTGCAAAACCATCTCAACAAAATGGTATCCATCATCTCTTTTCCCTTTGACATCAAGTGCCAAGTTTATTTTTGCGTACGACTTCGCCTTTAGTTTGTTCATTATCAATTCACTTCCACAAAAAATTTACGCTATAATATATATTATACATTATACACGAAAATCCTTCTATATATGTTTAAATCAACAAATAAATTTTCTCTAATAAAAATAAAGTTGGAATAATCATGAATTCCAACTTTAGCCTAAATCTCATATTTTATTAGGTATTATAAGCTTCGACCCAGCCAAAATCCTCTCGTCCTTTAATTCATTTACTTTAATTATTTCCTCTTTAGAAGTCCTATACCTTTTAGCTATATCCCAAAGCTCATCATCTTTTTGGACCATGTATATTGTAATGCTGTGTCTATTTTCTTCGCTTCTTAAATCTTCAGCTTCTTTCGCATCTATAAGCACATCGTACTTGCTAATTTTAAAAGCATCCACAGTTGCATCTACTACAAATTTAAGTTCTGCCTCTTTCATGGCCATAATATCATAGGAAATATGCGTTACTTTTAAATCGATGAAAAGATCTCCGTCATCTATAGGCACATCTAAAAACGTCTTAAACTGTGTTTCATCTTTATAAGACATGGGATTGCCATTATCACCTATATATACGATGTTATAATCGATCACACCTTCTAAGATGGCTTTTCCATCCTTTAAAGCATAGTCTGAAAGTACAGGATATGCAACAACATCAATTATTCTCCTGACATTGTTTCTAAATTCCACATTTTCTTTAAATATGGCTTGTGATTTAAAACGCCCTTGCTGACTTATGGCTTCTATTTTCTCGATTACAGGCTCAACATTTCTATTGATGCCGTATATGTCTACTGGGATCTCAGTTTCATCTTTTTCTGTTACAACAGCATCAGTCTTTAAAACCAATTCTATGTCGATTATCCTGTTGTCTCCGCTTTCATCAGGCAAAATTTCTATGTTTTTCTCTATTATTCTTTCATAAGTATTGGCATTCATATAGCTTAATGCACCAGGCACGTCTATAAAATTCGCGTAGTTTAGGTCACATTCTTCATAGCCGTACTCATCCTTCGAATCGCCTTCGTACACTATATACACGTGGACACTGCCCTGTATTATGACGCGGTTATCTGTTATTTTAGGCTCATCAGGCTTTATGATCATGTCAGTTTTTAATATTTTGGAAACATTAGGTTCACCGTCAGAAATCTTAACTTGTTCTTTCAAGAAAGTCTCTGCGCTGTTTTGACCTACTATATTTGCCAATTTGATGGTCTTTTTCAGATACTCTATACCTTCATCACTTTGTATTCCCACTATGGCCTCTTTCTTTTCTTTTGCAAATGCTCTGCCAGATACGCTTACTATGGCTTTTACATTCATCTTGCGGCTATTTATAAGAGAAAAATCTACATGTTCTACTCTGCAGTTGACAATGGATTTACACTTTGAGTCAACACCGCTAATCTCTAAAAAATGCGTAAAATCCACGGACTTGTTAATTCGAAGGAGCTTTTTGTCCTTATCAGCTACATATAGTATGTTTAGCTTAAGCTGCCCATCAACTTGAATCTTGCCGTCGCTTTCGACAACGTCGTTTATTACAGATTCTCCCAAAACCGCAATCACATTTATGGCATCAGGCATATCTTCCGGCACTATTACGTCGCTTTCTATAAGAGCCTGACTATCTTCCCCGCCTACAAACCTGTCATAACTTATGGGATTTGTCAATGCACCTTGTAACATTTTTTTACCTCCTCGTATTAAATATATGATCAAATATAGAAGCTATATTTATCTAATATAATAATATAAAAGGAGGTATAAAAATATGCTAAAAACAAAAACCGATAACAATCGGTTTTTGCTACATGCATCGTATTTCTTTTTCACCTTTCATAAGTGTAAGCTCAACTGTATCTGTCAAAATGTCAGAATAACTATATGAGACCCTGCGGGTTGTTCCATGTCCATCTATGACAATAATAAAAATGCTGGGATATGTTTTTTCTAAAAATCCTTCACGGATTATTGTCTTCTTTCTGCCACCGTTAGTTTTTAGCCGGACTCTGGCGCCAACATGGTCATCCAGCTTCTTTTTAATCTCATGTAGGGCTAATCTATCGGCCAATTTTATCACTCCTTACAAAATTCTGAAAATATTATAACACATTTTTCATCCTTTGTCAAATAAAATATATTATTATACCAGTGAAAATGTAGTTTGTCAACAAATCAATTCATGCTTAAAAGCACAAATAAATGCGCTAAATAGAGAAATATCCGACATAAGCCGGGAAAAATTAATAGCGAGTCAGTTGACTCGCTAAAATTTAGCCTTTGGAACGCCATATCTGAACTTTCCCATCGTCTGCAGTCCGCCAATCCCTGCTGAACCTGTGATGGTGTCTTCTATAAGCTCTTCGATTTTTACTATCTCATTTATATGAGCGTAAGCTACTTTTTCACACACCAAAACGGGATCAAGGCAGTGTATCAACACTCTTTCAGGGGAGCTTGCATAATTTGCTCCAGATGATATTAATGCTTCGTAATTAGACTGGCAAGCACCTGCAAAAATCACCAAATCGTCCAGAGATGGCTCATAGCTTCTGGCTTTTTTTACAGCTTCTACAAAATACTTTGAGTTTCTGTAATTGTTTAGATCTGAATAGTTTCTAGTGTTCTTTACGCCATCGTGTCCTGTCAGCACCAGTATATCCGGTTTGTATTTATTTAGTAGAGCCACCACCTTATCAGGCTGCTCTTTTTCATCTACTATTTCTCCATAAGCCACTATATTTGCTTTTTTGTATGCATCTAAGCAAATATTCAGATACCCTTCATCGCCGTCTATATGGAGAACCGTACCGGGTTTGCCGTACGGCTCACTTCGGTTTGATCGCATCACATTCGATTTCCTCAAATCTTTTGATTGAGCAATCTTTTTAATTATATAATTTGCCTTTCTCTGATATGGTTCATCGTATTCGTTAATCCTTGTCAATGAAGCCGGCATAAGATCATCTTCAGGTGCATCAGCAACAATTCGCATATTTAGTCCGTGCAAAAGGTAATGTCTTGTTCCTCTATTTTCTATGACATCTATGACTTTAAACAGCAAATCAAAACCGTGTGATTTCCTCACTACTATGTCATTGACTTTAAAAGGCATAAAGATCCCCCCACAACATTATAGTCATTTTCATATACTATAATATGCAGGGTTCTATATACTTGCTATATATTATTCTTCCATTTGTTTTCCTAAGAATGTAGCAGCTGTCTCAGCTATCTTGGCCTCAACATCGGTAAGGGCGACACCACTTTCTCTCGTAAAGATTATTACAGTTCCAATCGTATCACCCCGTGAAATAATCGGAACTATAACCTGTGATACAGGCATAAATTCCTGCCCTTCTGCTATTGCAATAGTGCCTTTGTCCTTTCCTTCGCCAAGTATTACAGTCCTTTTTTCCTCCATGTACTTTTCCAACTCTGGACTTATCGGTTTGTCAATCAATTCCTTCTTAGGCATACCTGCCACAGCAATGACGTTGTCGCCATCTGTTATGCAAACAGGTTGTTTTGTTGATTGATATATGCTGTCTGCGTATTCTTGTGCAAAATCTCCAAGTTCACTTATAGGAGAGTACTTCTTTAATATTATTTCACCTTCTCTGTCAGTAAAAATCTCTAAAGGATCACCTTCTCTAATCCTCAATGTCCTTCTTATTTCCTTTGGAATTACAACTCTTCCAAGGTCATCTATTCTTCTAACAATTCCAGTCGCTTTCAAATTATGTACCTCCATTTCCTGAAATTTTAAGTTCAAGATTAGTATTTATGCATTTCCATTATTTTATACATAAAAAAAGACACTTCTTTTAAGTGTCTTTTATATCGTTACTTTTATGTTTTGCGGAAATTTCTCGATTTTAGCTGCTTTCTTTAAAGCTTCTGATTTCTGATTAAATATGTCTTGCTTTTTGTTGCTTTCCAAGTAGGATATTATGCTGCTTTTTGCTTCATCAAAAGACTTTGTGTATTTTGCTTCTGATTTAATTATGTGGTATCCGTACTGTGTCTTGACAGGCTTTGATATCTCTCCAGGCTTTAGGGCAAATGCAGCATCTTCAAATTCTTGCACCATTGTGCCTCTTGTAAACTCTCCAAGTTCACCGCCATTGTCCTTTGTAGAAGTATCTATCGAATATTGCTTTGCAAGATCCGCAAAGTTAGCACCCTTCATAAGCTTATCGTATATTTCATTGGCAGTCTTTTCGTCAGAAACTAATATGTGGCTGGCCTTAACTACCTCAAACTGGCTTTTATTGTCGTTATAATATTTTAAAGCTTCACTGTCAGTGACTTTTACATTCTTCGTCCAGCTATCTACAAGCTTGTTTATAAGGACGTTGTCTTTCGCCATCTCTTTGGTGACTTTGCTGTTTGTAGCTTTTTCCGCATTGTATTCATCGGTTATTTCTTTGTCTGTTGCTGTAAACTTCTCTTTTTCAGCTTCTTTTAGAAGAAGCTTCTCAAGGATCAGATTATCTAAGACAGAATTCTCAACTACGTCAATAAACTTTTGCTCATTGTAGTTTTGATTCCAGATGTCTTTGGTGTACTGCGGATCGCTTTCTATCTGTGCTTTAACCTGATTAAACGAATCCTGATATTCTTTTAGCGTTATGTCTTGTCCGTCAACTTTTGCAACGATGTTTTTATTTACGCCACAAGAAGTCAGTGTAGTAAGCGCAAGCGTCAATGCTAAAATTGCTCCTAATCTTTTAAGCTTCAATGCATTCATCCTTTCATTACTGTTTATATACTCATTATATATCAGTTTTAATTTATCTGCAAACATTTAATCTTGCTGACCAAATTGATCAATTCCTTCAATAAGTCTTCCTTTTTGCCGTACTTATAAGTGATGTATGGTGGAATTTGGCCCGAAAACATTATTTTACCTTTAAATTCATTGACTAAGGCATCAACTATTCTTGAATTTATGGACTTGTTGTCCTTAAACTTCAAGATTATAGAATTACCTCTTTCAGTAATTTCCAATATATTTGCATCTCTTGCCAGCGCTTTTAAATAAGCCACATCGATGAGAGCTTCTACAGCTTTTGGGTACTCTTTAAACCTGTCTATAAGCTCATCCTTTATGTCTTCAACATCTTTTTCATTTTCGATGGAAGAAATCTTTTTATACATTTCAAGCCTTTGATTTTCATCTTCAATGTACTCTTTATCTATATAAGCGCTAACTTTAATGTCGATTGCTGTATTAGGCTTGTCTTCTTCAGATATTCCTTTTAAGTTTTTGATCGCCTCGTCGAGAAGCCTCAAGTACATATCATACCCTACAGCATCTATATGACCGTGTTGCTCAGCTCCTAAAAGATTACCAGCACCTCTTATCTCTAAATCCCTCATGGCGATTTTAAACCCGGAACCAAATTCAGTAAACTCCTTTATTGCTTCAAGCCTTTTTTCTGCAACTTCTGTAATAACCTTATCTTTCCTGTAAGTAAAATACGCATAAGCCAATCTATTAGATCTTCCGACTCTTCCTCTTAATTGGTACAATTGAGAAAGCCCCATCTTATCTGAGTCATACACTATTATGGTATTTACATTTGGTATGTCCAAGCCCGTTTCAATTATCGTAGTACAAACTAATATGTCATATTCCCTGTTTAAGAATCCTATCATGATATCTTCCAGTCTTCCTTCATCCATCTGACCATGTGCAACAGCAATACGTGCTTCAGGCACCAACTCTTTTAAAATCGAAGCCATTCTTTCTATGCCATCAATTCTGTTGTAGACAAAGTAAACTTGTCCTCCACGTCCCAGCTCTCTTAAAATCGCATCTCTTATGAGATCTTCATTAAATTCCACCACGTACGTTTGAACTGGATACCTATCTTCAGGAGGATTCTCCAATACGCTCATATCCCTTATACCTACAAGGGACATGTGAAGCGTCCTTGGAATAGGCGTTGCAGAAAGAGACAACACATCGATGTTTTCCTTCAGTTTTTTAATCTTCTCCTTATGCTTTACACCAAATCTTTGCTCCTCATCTATGATTAAAAGACCAAGGTCTTTAAACTTCACATCGTTTTGCAAAATCTTATGTGTCCCCACCAGAATATCTACAGTACCATCAGCTACCATTTTAATTATTTGCGATTGCTCCTTATTGCTTCTAAAACGCGAAAGCATCTCGATCTTGACTGGAAAATCTTTGAACCTTTGCACAAAATTATTGTAGTGCTGTTCGGCTAATATCGTCGTCGGGCACAAAAAGGCCACCTGCTTGCCATCTGCAACAGCTTTAAATGCGGCTCTAAGTGCTACTTCTGTCTTTCCATATCCTACATCACCGCAAAGCAATCTGTCCATGGGTTTATCGCTTTCCATGTCTTTTTTTATTTCTTCTATGCACCTAAGCTGATCTTCCGTCTCCTCGTACGGAAACCTTTCTTCGAAGTCTTTTTGCCACGGCGTATCCTTAGAAAAAGCATATCCCTTCATTGTCTGCCTTTTTGCATACAGCTTAATCAAGTCCTTCGCTATATCTTCAACGGCCTTTTTAGCCCTTTTCTTAAGCTTAGACCAATCGCTGCTGCCTAACTTATTTAGTTTTGGCGGTTTGTCTTCTGGACCTATGTATTTTTGCACCAAATCCAACTGTTCAACAGGCACAAACAACTTGTCATCGCCAGCGTATTTTATCTTAAGGTAATCTTTCGTAACACCATCAACAGTTATTTTCTCGATTCCTTCATATTTGCCTATGCCATAATTTACATGGACAACGTATGAACCAACAGTGAGTTCTGTAAAATTCTTAATCCTTCCACTATTTTTAACTTTAAGTGATTTTTTCGACCTCCTCGATTGGCCAAAAATCTCGACATCGCTTATAAGGGCAAATTTGGCATCTACGTACTCAAATCCTTTGCTTATTGTGCCTGGATAAATTAACACACCGCCCTCTGGTATGTCGTACTCTTCGTCTTCTATGATAGGAATTTCTAATCCATACCCTATAAGTGAATTTCTCAATAGTTTTCCTCTCTCTAAATTGCTGGAAAGCATGACAACTTTATATCCAGAACTTTTATAGAACTTAAGATCATCTGCCAGAAGATCCAATTTTCCATGAAAAGAATGCATCGTCCTTGATACAAAATTAACGATTTTTTTTACTTGTATATTTTCATCAGACTTTACAATTGTGTTCATCAAAATCAGCGATTTATCCGAAAGCTTCTTTAAAATGTCGTCATAACCAAACAAAAGGTTCGACTGATCAGGTATGACTTCTCCAGATAAAAGCAACGACTTAAAATTCTCATTAAACTCCTTAACGATGTTTGAGGCCCTTTCTTTCACCCTCAAATTCTCATCTACTATTATAAAAGCACCATCAAAATAATCAACAATAGAATAAAGATTGTCGTAAAAAAAGCCTATCAATTCTCCTATATTTGTTATATTTCTGGTTTCAGAGATATTCTCCATTATTTCGTCAAACTTTTTCTTAATCTTTTCTGCTCTGCCGCTTTGTGTCTCTTTTATTTTTGAAATGTAGGAATTCACCCTCTTGCTTAAATTAGAAAGCCCTTTTTTAATGTTCTCATCTTCCAGAACAAACTCTCTTGCAGGAAACAATTCAACTTCGTCTACATTGTCCAAAGACCTTTGCGTGAATGTATCAAAGCTTCTTATGGAATCAATTTCATCATCAAAAAGCTCTATCCTAAAACCTTCTTCTTCCATAGGCGAGAAAAAATCAATTATACCGCCACGTATGCTAAACTGCCCTTTGCCCTCCACCATAGGCACTCTTTCATATCCCATAGTGACAAAAAACGATGAAAGCTCATTTAAATCAATCGTATCTCCAATTTTGTATTTCCTTTTGTACTTTAAAAACACATCTTTAGGAGCAACTTTGTTTAAAACGCCATCTATTGAAGCGACAAATGCATAGGGCTTATCATCAAGAATTTTCCTGATAGCAGCAAGTTTTTTGCCAGTTATGTCTAAACTGGATGCATCCACTTTGTAAAAAAGTGCATCTCTTGATGGAATCAAATATGCATCGCCATTTAACAGTGAACTTAAATCTTCATGCATCAACTTGGCTTCCACATCATTGTATGTTATAAAAAGCACTTTTTTCCCAAGCTTCTTTACAATGTAATGAGCAATATGTGCTTTTTGAGAATCAGTTAGACCGTATATTAAAAGCGGGAGTCTCTCGTCTGTAAGAGCCTCATTTATTTCCCCAACCTCTCTTAAATTTTCTATTGGCTTTATAAACAATGCAATCACCTCAACATAATCCAATTCCAGCACCCATGAATGACGGCTGTCATAAAAATAGCAGCATATATATTTATCTGTCTTAAAACGTAAAAAGCAACAATTCCAAAAACAAGGTGTGTGGCAATGCTTAAAACTGATGCCTTAAAATTTATTTCTTTTGGTGATTCAACAAAATCCTTAAAGGCTTCTACAACCCCAAACACGAAATGAACGCCAATAACACTGCCAAAGATGTATCCAATAGCAGTTTTTGACGATTCTTCAACAAGCGGCACGCCGTATATTACAGCTTTGTCACCGTACATATCCACAACAAGTTTATTCAAAAAGTAGGACAAAATTGCGCTTATAAAACCACCTACGATAAACATATATTGTTGCCATTGTACAAATTCATGGCATGTTCAACTCCATTCTCTATTATATCCAAAACGGCCTTTGCCGCATTATCGATAGAATTTTCAACTATATCCATATCACTTTCCTCAAATCTACCTAAAACATGCTCTATCATGTCGCCTTTTGGCTTTCCTATGCCTAATCGCACTCTTAGAAAGTCCTCGCTATTTAATATATATATAATCGATTTCATTCCATTATGCCCACCTGCACTGCCTTTCTTCCTCACTCTTATTTTACCCACATCCAGGTCCTTATCATCATATACTACAATCAAATTAGAAAGTGGCAATTTGTAAAAATCAACTATATCGTAAACAGCCTCACCACTGGAATTCATAAATGTCTGAGGCTTTTGCAGCACTATTTTTTCTCCTTTATAAAGTCCTTCACCGATTAATGATTTGAACTTAATTTTCTTTACAGCTATATCTAATTTTTTAGAAAGACTGTCTATCACTTCGAAACCTACATTGTGTCTCGTTTTTTCATACTCTTTCCCGGGATTCCCAAGTCCTACAACAATGTACATTATAACCCCTCCAGTCATGCTATTTTTTATTATATCACAAAAAACTGTGAAAAAAAGTTCAAGTTCAACAATAAAAAAAGTTCCTTACCAGCGGGAGGAGACTGGTAAAGAACTATTTAGCGTTATTTACATTTTATTGTGCATTTGAACTGCTCATAAGCTTTACTTTTGTACTCATGGTTCTGCCATTTCTCCAGAATGTAACAGTTATCGTGTCGCCAACTTTATGCTTAGATATTATGCTTTGCAGTGCATCAAAAGTCTGTACTTTTGTTCCATCTACTGCCGTTATCACATCTCCTGCTTGAAGTCCAGCTTCATCAGCACCGCTTCCTTGCTGTACTTGCGCTATATAGAGTCCAACCGGTATATTGTACTGCGCTGCATCTTGTTGGGTTACTTCCTGTACGCTTACACCCATCATTGGTCTTTCTACATATCCATGTTTTATCAAGTCATCTATTATAGGTTTTGCTTCATTTATCGGAATCGCAAATCCCATTCCTTCAACAGGTGTGCTTTGGCTCTGGAACATTCCAAATGGATCTTGAGTATCTGAACCACCTGTTGATGTCAACTTCACACTTGTTATCCCAACAACTTCACCATTGCTGTTGACCAAAGGTCCACCGCTGTTACCAGGATTTATAGCTGCATCTGTCTGAATGAGGTTAACTGGTCCGTAATCGCTTTGAAGATTTCTGTTAAGACCGCTTATTATGCCTGCTGTAACTGTACCTGCAAAGCTTTCGCCGAGAGGATTTCCTATGGCAACTGCCAGATCTCCTACTTCAAGCTTTGACGAATCACCCAATTTTGCCGGAATCAAATTTGTAGCATTTATCTTCAATACTGCCAAGTCAGTCTTTGAATCCTTTCCTATAAGCTGTGCAGGGAACTTTCTGCCATCAGATAAATTTACTGTTATCTTAGAAGCTCCATCCACAACATGATTGTTTGTCACTATATAGCCTTGTGAGTCGATGATTATTCCTGAACCACTGCCTTCAGGCACCAGTGCGCTGCCAAATCCATTGGAATATGATACGCTTGTATCAATTCCAACAACGGAAGGACTTACAATTTTAGCTATATTGGCAATCAAGCTGTAATTGTTGTTGTCTGATGATGAAAGTGGCAAGTACCTATTTATAACCTGTGTCTGTTGCCCCAAATTAGTGTACTTCATGATTCCTGCCACAGTTCCGCCACCTATAAGTGCTGCAATCAATGCAACAGCCACAAATGAAACCAGCATCCTTCTTCTAAATCTTTTTACCATCTTGCCTAAGCTTTTTTTGTTGCTTCTAAATTCTACCCTTGGATTCGTATAGGTTCCACTTTCTTCAGCACCATATGTTGCTTTAATTTCTTGAGTGTCATCTATATTTTCGCCTTTTATGTCATCAGAACCTAAGGCATCGTCAGTTCTAAAATTATCTATTTCATTTTCGCCTATATTTTTGTTTTGTTCATTTTCAAAATCCATATTCATCATCCTCCTTATCATCTCTCATGATTACATTATAAATTAGAATTTTTAATAAACTGTGAACATATTGTAAATTATTTTTAATAATTTTATATGAGAAGAAAAATAAATGCAGCCCGAGGGGTGGCTCGAGCTGCTATAATAAGGGAGGTCAAGGAGAGGCTTTTCTCTCTCTCGATTATTATTATAACCTTAATTTATGAATAAAGTATGAACAAATTGTAAAAATTTTATTTTACTGCTTAACTTTTTTCGCCCTCAATGTAAAAGTAAATGTAGTTCCGTCTGCATCACTACTGGTAGCCCATATATCCTCATTGTGAAGATTTATGATGCTTCTTACTATATAAAGCCCTAATCCGACACCAGGGCTGCCACTTCTGGCCTTGTCAACTTTGTAAAACCTGTCCCATATATGGTCAATTTCATCAGGCGGTATCGTCTTGCCCTTATTTTGGACTTTTACATGGACTTTTTCCTTCACCTTTTCTGTAGATATGTGTATATAACCACCAGGATTTGAAAATTTAATTGCATTATCTATCAAATTAGTAAGCACTTGTTCTATCTTGTCTTTATCTGCTTCTACAATTTCTTTGTCACTTTCAAAGTCCACCTTAACCATGAGATCCTTATCGCTTATCCTTGCTTCCATCTTTATTATGGTCAGCCTTATAAGCTCGTTTATATCAAATTCTGATATATTTAAAGGGAAAGCCCCTGATTCCATCTTCGTTATATCCAAAAGTTCAGATATTAATCTGGACATGCGCCTCGTCTCTTTTTGAGCTATCTCAAGATAAAATTTGGATTTCTCTGCAGGTATAGTCCCATCCACGACTCCATCTATATAGCCTTGAATGGTTGACAAAGGCGAGCGAAGCTCGTGTGAGACATTAGCCACAAACTCTTTTCTGGCATTATCCATCCTTCCCAATTCACTTGACATTATGTTGAAGGACTTTGCCAAGTCTCCTATTTCGTCGTCATCTACAACGTTTATCTTTGTTGAAAAATCTCCTTTTGCCATTTTTTCTGTTGCAATGCTCATCTCTTTTAAAGGATTAGAGATTCTCTTTGATGTATAAGAAATAAGTATAAATGCTATTATTATGGATATGGCTATGGCTAAAAGCATTATGAAAAATATGTCCATCAAGGTTTTCTGCATCTCTACAATAGGAGCGTGCATGAATATGGCACCTTGAATCTTCCCAGCCAGTACCAGCGGAAAACCAACAGTCAAAACAGGCTGCGTAAATCTGCCGCCAAAATATCCCCTTCTTACAATAGTCTCACCTTTTAAAATGCTTTTGATGTCATCTTTGCTTAATGTGACACCTGTCCAATTCTTTTCAAAGTTCTTCGACTGTATATATATGCGCCCGTCTGTGCTTACAACCCATATCGATGCATTTATAAGCCTGTCAATGACATTCAAATCTTGATTAAGCCTGTCAATGTCTATGTCCCCTATGAGGTAATCGTTCAAAACGGTATTTATTTGCTTGCCTTCTTCTACCATTATCTTTTCTTTATCGCGAAAATAATAATTTTCAAACATGATGTAAAAAAGCACGGAAAGTATAGACATCGTAAGCAGTATTATTGCAATGTTTGTGAAAAGCAGCCTTCTAAAGAGCCTATTTCTGCTCAAATCATTTCACCTCGAATTTATATCCCACACCCCATACAGTTGTTAGTTTCCAGTTCGGACCATCCCCTATTTTCTCTCTCAAACGTTTTATGTGTACATCCACAGTTCGACTATCGCCCATGTACTCGTATCCCCATACGTTTTCTAACAGTTGATCTCTTGTAAAGACCTTATTGGGATGAGTGCACAAAAAGTAAAAAAGCTCCAATTCCTTCGGTGTAAGGTCTACATTTTCACCTTTGTATTTCACTTTGTACTCGCTTAAGCTTATAGAAAGATCAGGATATGTGACACTGTCGCCATCATTTTCCTCATGCTCATACCTTCTAAGCACAGCTTTGACACGAGCAACCAATTCTTTCCCATCAAAAGGCTTTACGATGTAATCGTCGGCGCCTATCTCCAGACCTAAAACTTTGTCAAATGTATCGCCTTTTGCTGTAAGCATTATAATAGGCACATTCGTAAATTTCCTTACTTCTTTGCACAGCGTCATTCCATCAATGCCGGGAAGCATCAAATCAAGTATAATAAGCAAGGGGAGTTCTTCTTTTATTTTGTTTAATGCCGTAAGCCCGTCACTAATCTTCACTGTTGCAAAGCCTTCCTTTTCAAGATAAAGTGAAATTATCTCACATATATTTCTATCGTCGTCAACTATATATATTTTTTTGTTTTCGCCCATATAAACACCCCTCTTTTTAAGACTATTATACATAATTGATTTAAAAACCGCAACGATAGATGTATATATAAAAAAAGGCACCTTAGTGCCTATACAAACAATTTGCTTACAGACATGCCTTCATATATTCGCATTATGGCTTCCGCCAGCAATGGAGCTACAGTCCTTACCTTTATCTTGCTTATCTTCTTTTCTTCAGGAAGTGGAATAGTATCTGTTATAACCAATTCTTTTATCGGAGAATCCATCAACCTTTCTATCGCAGGACCTGACAAAACACCGTGTGTAGCACACGCATACACCTCTTTTGCACCATTGTCGATAAGCGCTTGCGCTCCCTGCTGCAGCGTCCCTGCTGTATCAATAAGATCATCTACCAATATAGCTATTTTACCTCTTACATCACCTATGAGATTCATTATCTCTGCTACATTAGCCTTTGGCCTTCTCTTATCTATTATGGCTATAGGCGCATTAAGTTTTTCCGCAAAATTCCTTGCTCTTACTACACTTCCGTGATCTGGGGATACAACCACCACATCTCCGCCCAAATCCTTTTCCATGAAATATTTCGCCAGTATTGGACCGCCAAGAAGATGGTCAACTGGTATATTGAAATATCCTTGAATCTGTGCCGCATGAAGATCCATTGTGAGAACTCTGTCGGCACCTGCAACTGTAATAAGATCAGCAACCAGCTTTGCTGTTATCGGATCTCTCGGTTTTGACTTCCTATCTTGTCTGGCATAACCATAATAAGGTATGACAGCAGTTATCTCGCCAGCAGATGCCCTTTTAAATGCATCTATCATTATAAGAAGTTCCATAAGGTTATCATTTACTGGTGAACACGTAGACTGAACGACAAATACATTTGCACCTCTTATGCTTTCTTTGATCCTTACGCTTATCTCACCATCGCTAAATGTACCAACTTCTGAATCACCTAATGTAAGTCCTAAGTTTTCGGCAATCTCTCTCGCCAATTCAGGGTTTGAGTTGCCACTAAAAATCTTTATTGCTCCTCCGTGTCTTACCACTCCTATAGTCCTCCTTTTTTTCTTCTTTCTTCTACCCATCCTTCTTTATTCGTCTGGCGACATCTTGCTATCGCCAATGCCCCTTCCGGCACTTCGTCTGTTATGGTTGAGCCTGCAGCTATAAAAGCATTATCGTTGACTTTAAGAGGCGATACCAAGTTTACATTGCATCCAACAAAAACATCATCGCCTATGATGGTCTTGTGCTTGTTCTTGCCATCGTAATTGACGACTATAGAACCACAGCCCATGTTAACGCGTTTTCCGACTTCTGCATCGCCTATATAAGTCAAATGAGGCACTTTTGTCCCTTCACCTATGACAGACTTCTTTATCTCTATGAAATTGCCAAGCTTAGCATTGTCATGTATTACGCTTTCAGGCCTTATTTGGGCAAACGGTCCTAATTTTATATTGTTGTGAAGCTTCGACTCAGTGATCATAGAAAATACTATTTTGCAGCCATTTCCTATTTCCGAATCGATGATGTAGGAATTAGGTCCTATTTCACAGTCTTCTCCAATCGTAGTCTTGCCTTCTATCATAGTGCCGGGATATATAATCGTGTCCATTCCTATCATGACATCAGGGCCAATGTAAGTGCTATCAGGATCGATTATGGTAACTCCGTCTAACATAAGCCTTTCATTTATCCTTTTTCTCATGACTTTCTCCGCATCTTTTAGCTGTACTCTCGTATTGACTCCCATTATCTCCTCATTTGAAGCTTGATATGCTCCGACTTTTCCGCCTAACCTTATCACTATCTCTACGGCATCCGTCAGATAATATTCCCCTTGTGCATTGTTGTTGCCTATATGTTGAAGCGATTTCCTTAAATAGTCAGAATTAAAAATGTACATTCCGGAATTTATCTCATGGATACCTTTTTCCACATCGTTGGCATCTTTGTCCTCAACAATTTTTAAAACATTGCCATTTGAGTCCCTTACAATTCTTCCATATCCATCTGGAATATCAAAAAAAGAAGATAATATTGTGATAGAGTTTTGCTCTTTTAAATGGAAGTCATAGAATTTCTTCAATGTCTCAGACGTTATAAGCGGTGTATCACCAGTTAAGATCATTATGTTGCCCGTATCAGGCAATAAGTCCTTCGAAACCATGACAGCATGTCCAGTACCAAGCTGTTTTTCTTGATACGCATATTTAACGCTGTCACCCAATACATTCTTTACCTCATTAGCACCGTGTCCTAAAACAACGACTACGTCCTGTGAACCAGCTTCTTTGGCACTCTTTACAACCCATTCAACCATAGGCCTTCCACAAACTTTGTGAATCACTTTTGGATGCTTTGATTTCATCCTCTTTCCAAGTCCTGCAGCAAGTATTAGCGTAACAAAATTATCCATCGCGACACCTTCTAATACATTCTTAATATTTTAACTCTTTACTCCTATACTATTTTAACTATAAATTTGACAAAGTTCAACAAAAAAATAAAAAGGAGAAACCTCCTTTTTATTCCTGTCCTTGCGGCTTGTCCTGCTCTTTAGCTTTTTCGTATTCGCTAAGTATAGCAGATTGAATCTTTGCTCTTGTCTCTGAATTTATTGGATGTGCAATATCTTTAAACTCTCCTTCGGGTGTCTTGCGGCTAGGCATAGCTATAAACAAACCATTCTGTCCCTCAATAACCTTTATATCATGAACAACAAATTCATTATCGAAGGTTACAGAAACCACAGCTCTCATTTTGCCTTCCTCGTTTATTTTTCTCACCCTAACGTCTGTAATTTCCATAAGCTCACCACCTTCCTGCAATATAAGCCAATAATTTATGACTTTAAATATAAGAAAAATTAAATAAAATTTCTTACCTTAATATTATTCGCCATTAAATCAAAATTTCCTCCATGAAAAATTAAAATTTAGAAAAATTTTGATAAAAAAATTCATTTTATGCCACCACACTATTATTTCCATTATTATGCATATTATACATTATTTTAACCAATCGCTTATCTCCATCTTTACAGTTTCTTTCTCCTCATTCATGTCTACAAGCGTAAATACGGAAAAATAGTTTTTCACAACCTTGTTTTCAGGCTCTTTTGTAGATATCATGACACCAGCGCCTATCACTTCTGCATCAAACTCGTTCATAAGCTCAATCATGCCTTTTATAGTGCCACCTGCTTTCATGAAGTCATCTATCAAAACCACTTTTGAATTCCTCTCTAAAGATCTCCTTGAAAGGGACATGGCTTTTATCTGCTTTTGCGAACCTGAAACGTAGTTTATTGAAACAGATGAACCTTCAGTCACTCTATTGTCTTGCCTTATAATCACCAATGGAACATTTAATGCTTTGGCACACATGATGGCAATAGGTATCCCTTTTGTCTCAACTGTGACAACTGCATCAACATCTTTGTCCTGAAATGGATATGATAGAATTTCACCTATCTTATTGGCATATTGAGGAGAATAAATGATATCGGCAGTGTACAAAAAACCTCCCGGAATAATCCTTTTGGGATCCTGAAGCTTATTGCATATATCTATCATAAATTCGCGATAATTATCTATATTATTTATAGGAATGTACTTTATACCGCCGCCAGCACCTGCAACAGTCTTTATCTTACCTAAGCCGAACTTTTCTAATATACCTTGAAGTATATCCATGTCTTCTGATGCAGTGGACTTTGCGACATTAAATAGATCCATAAAATAATTCAAGTTATACAATTTATTGGGGTTTTCGGTCAATATCTTAAGTATGACACTGATCCTCTCGTACCTTTTGTATGAATTCATCGAAAAACCTCCAAAGACAAACTTTTAATTAACATTATATTTTAAAGTTCATTAATTTGCAATATGTGATATAATCTTTTTGTATAGTATTTTATCTTCATAAAGAGACCGTTTTTTGGCAATAATAATAACAAAATTTGAAAGAGGTGCTATATTAATGACAATAGACATCGAAAATTTTAAAAGAGTTCATTTTATAGGAATTGGTGGCATAAGCATGAGCGGCCTTGCACATATAATGCTAAACTCTGGACACATTGTAACAGGGTCAGACATAAAGGATTCTCATATAATAAAAAAATTAAGAAATGAAGGTGCAATAATTAATATCCCCCATAGCGCTTCAAATGTGGACGGAGCAGACTTAGTCGTATACACAGCGGCAGTAAAGGAAGACAATCCCGAAATGATAAGATCGCGGCAGCTTAACATACCCACAATAGATAGAGCGACGCTTTTAGGCGAAATAATGAAAAAATACAAGTACGGAGTCGGAGTCGCTGGAAGTCACGGAAAAACCACCACAACGTCGCTTATATCTGTTTTGCTAGAAGAAATGAATTACGATCCGACAGTATTAGTTGGCGGAGAAGTTGACATAATCGGCGGAAATGTAAGAGTAGGCAATTCAGAATACTTTATAACAGAAGCATGTGAGTACACAGACAGTTTTTTAAAGTTTTATCCGTACATTGCAGTCATTTTAAACGTTGATTCAGACCACCTTGATTACTTTAAAAACATCGACAACATAAAGCAGTCATTTACACAGTTTGCAAACCTCGTTCCAAATGACGGATTTGTAGTCGCATGTGGCGATGATCCTAATACAATGAGTGTGCTTAAAGATGTAAACCGCAATATCATCACGTTTGGAATCGACAGCAACTGTACATGGAACGCCAAAAACATAAAATTTGACGAAAAAGGATTTCCTTCATTTGATGTGTACTACAATGGTACATTTGTGGAACGTTTTGAGCTGTCCATTGTAGGGAAACACAACATATTAAACGCATTGGCAACACTATCAGTATGTCACCTTTTAGGCGTGGATATAAAAAAATGTCCGGATGTCATTAAGAAGTTTAAGGGCACCCACAGAAGGTTTGAATTCAAAGGCACAATCGACGGCGCAATCGTAATCGACGACTATGCACATCATCCGACAGAAATCAAAGCTACATTGTCTTCCGCATTAAATTACCCTCATAATAGAATAATATGCGTATTTCAACCTCATACATATACGAGGACTTATTCGCTTTTGAATGACTTCGCTGCTTCTTTTGACGATGCCGATATTACGATAATAACAGATATATACGCTGCAAGGGAAAAAGACACAGGTATCGTACGGGCGGAAGATCTGGTTAATCTCATAAAAAATAGAGGAAATGAGGTATACTACATAAAAGATTTCACCGACATAGTAGATTACCTCAAAAACACTATAAAAAGTGGCGATCTTGTGATAACAATAGGTGCAGGCGATGTGTACAAGGTAGGAAACATGCTTTTAAGCTTCAACAAAAAAGCAGCAATAGGCGCATAAAAAGATAAATAGGCATTTAGCCTATTTATCTTTTTATACATGACTTTCTTTCGATCAATTTTACCGGTACAATTATGTGATCTGCAACAAAGTCTTTATTCTTAATGTTTTTAAGCAGCAATTCTGCAGATTTCACGCCTAAATCAAAAGTAGAAATGTCTATCGTTGTAAGGGGCGGATTTGCATAAGCAGAAAGAGGAATATTGTTAAACCCGATAAGGGATACATCTTGCGGCACCTTCAATCCATAATCTATCGCTGCCCTTATGACACCAAAAGACATTATATCATCCGTCACAACAACCGCGGTAGGCTTTTTCTGCTTCAATATCCTCATCATGGCATTGTAACCGCCATCTTCTGAAAATTCATCTTGTGCAACCAATTCTTTGTCAAACGGAATATTATTCTCCTCTAATGCCAACTTATAACCATCAAGTCTGTCAAGACTCACTACAAACTCCAGTGAACCACTTATAAATGCTATCTCTCTGTGGCCATGTTTTATAAGGTAATTTGTAGCAAGCCTTGATGCTCCAATATTGTCGTTATCTACCCAGCATACACCTTTCGAATCTAAAGGCTTTCCTATTACAGTAAAAGGAAACTTCTCCTCTCTAAGCCAAGGTATTAGCTCATCTGTAGTCCTTGAGCAGAGAAGAACGATGCCATCAACTCTTCTCCCTTTCACCATATCTATGACAGCCTGTTTTTCTTCCTCTTCATTGCCTGATGTCGATATAAGCAAATCGTACTTTTCGTTATGAGCAACCACGCTTATGCCTCTCATGACTTCAGGAAAGAAAGGGTTGGAAAACGCATCTTCTGCAGATCGAGGCATTATAAGCCCTATAGTGTAGGTCATCTTGCTGGCTAAACTTCTAGCAATAGCATTAGGGTAATAACCCAGCTCTTCCATCGCCTTAAAAACTCTTTCTTTCGTCTCTTTGCTTATCCTTGGATTATCCGCAATAACCCTTGATACAGTCGAAGGCGCAACATGTGCTCTTTGTGCAACATCTTTTATAGTTACATTCATCTTAACACCACCTTAGTGAAACCGATTGCAGTTACTTATATTTTATATCAATTTATAATTATTGTCAACTCGCAAAAGCCTCAATAGATGAACTTTACAATTCTTCCATAATACTGAGATCCCGAAATTCCCAATAGCTCCAAACCTATCATGGCCAAAAAGATCAATCCAGATAATAAAAGAGGCCATTGAAGCAATATCTTTAAATCGTCTTTTAAAGTTGTAGTACTGTGAATAATGTATGGATTTGTAGTTTTTACGAGTTTTTCAAGAAGCATGTAAAGAATCGTGCCTGCCGCTATAGCGATGAATCCATACACCACCACAGATAAAAACGGAATATTCATTTTTACCAATGTTCCTGGCTTAAATCCCGCTGTACTTGAAACTTTATTTGATGCATATTGCAATACCAGAACCATAGTATTGTTTGTAAAATGCCCCAACATCGATGCGTAAATTGAATCAGTCCTTTGCACAAGAAACCCTAATAAACACCCTAAAAAGACTACACTTAAAAAATTCTGCACATTAAGATGCAATGCGGCAAACATTATGCCTGATATGACGACAGCCTTTGTAGAGCCTCTCATCTCATAGCTTCTCAAAATAAGCCCTCTCGTAAGTATCTCCTCGCATAAAGCTGCAGTCCCTGAAATTATCAATATCTGTTTTATCAATCCCACAATATCGCTGGCAGCATTTATAGGCGGTATGGGTATTTTACCGAATTTACTTAGTATGAAATTTGTCAAGATGCTAAAAAAGCTGGATACAAACATACCGCATATCATTATAGCTATTATTAAAAACACATGATTTAAGTTAAGTTTATTTAGCCTTAATACGTATTTTACGTCGTACCTTTTAAAAATCAAAAAAAGTACAACAGGCAGTAGAACGATAACAAACTCTGTAATAACAAGCCCTAAATACAATGATTTTCTCTGAACGTATGAACCTACAAAAACAAATAGGATCAGTATAAGCAGATAGATTTTATTAGCATCTTTTTCAGACGGCCTCATACCAAAACTCCTTTTCATTTTGTCTACAATAGATTTTACCATACATATATTGAAAATGTAAGAATAAAAAACCCTATTTTTCACAAAATATTTTTGTAAAAATTATTGGAGGTGTCATTTATGAGCTTGATAAAATGGCGCGGCAACGACATGTGGCCAGACTTTAATTTTGATTTTAACTTACCTGCACTATCAAATATATTTGCACGCCCCAGAATAGACATTACAGAATCCGAAACTGAAATTACAGCGACAGCCGAATTACCCGGCGTTGACAAAAAAGACATAGAAATAAGCGTTCACGATGATGTACTTGAGATAAAGGGGCAGACGTCAAAAGAATCCGAAAGAAAAAATCAAAGCTACTATTTAAACGAAAGGTATTATGGTTCATTTGAAAGAAGAATAGGGCTTCCTGCTGAAGTAGACTCAGAAAGGACGACTGCGAAATTTGAAAACGGCATATTGACCATCATAATGCCAAAATTGCATCCAGATAAGCCAAAAGGCAGAAAAATAGATATACAGTAAAAAATAAAGCCAGACGCAGGACACCTGTGTTTGGCTATAATATCATCTTTTTGCTTTCTCTGACAACAGAATCACTGTGTTGATTAAAGTTATCCACATATTCTACAAGCTCTATATTGCATCCTTGCCCAATTGTGACATTCTTACCTCTCACAGCTTTCGCCGTCGTATACTCCAGGTATATTTCATCACCTTCGATGACATCTGTTGTAAGGTCACCTTTACACGCATCATAAATCATCGATTTGATAAGCTTAAGCCTCTTAAATATTGATTCAGAACCTCGTCTTATCATGATTTTCTCTCCGCCAATTTCTTTGACAAAATTACTACCATAGATGTAGATTTCTATGTCATCAGCATTCAAAAGACCATTTAATTTCATGACAATGCTATTTGATGTGAAAATTTCAGAATTACAATTTCCTTCTATTGTAAAATGGCCATTTGCATCTATTTTTTCAGACGAAATATTCCCCTTAATTGTTACATTTCCGTGCGTTATTAAATTTTTAATAGACGTATCACCATCTACTGTCACGTTGCCTGCAACCTTAAATATATCGGCAGATAGGCTGCCTTTTATAGCTACACTCCCTGCAACTACCCCAGAAACAGTTTTTAAGTCTCCATTTATTGTACAGTCTCCGGTAGCTTTGATGTATGCACAATCAACAGAGCTATTAAAAATCCCATTTCCCACTACCGAAACATTATTAAATAAGCCGCCTGCAGATGTATTATCCCCGACAATCTTTATATTTTGCCTTTTCTCTAAATCCATAAAAAGCACTCCTTTAAACCTTTTTAAATTCCTTAACATTTGCATTATCATCTTTTTCAAATTTATCCTTGTATTCTACAATGTCAACATTTGAACCAGGACCAATTTTAACATTTTTGCCTCTCACAATTTTTGCATTAGTGTACTCTATATAAATATCATCACCTTCGACAGTATCTACGATCAATTTTTGTGGCATAGAAAATGTCTCAAGGATTTTTTCAAAGAATTTTATATTGTTTGTATTGTCTTTGCAAACATTAATACTTTGGCCGCCGATTTCTCTCACTTTACATTTTACAAATAGTCTTATATCTATATTTTCCGCATTTAAAAGTCCGTTTATGGTGAATCCTCCTCGTGAGACAAATATCTCTGAATTTACGTCATCATTTACTTTAAGCACACCATATATCTGGACTTTTTCAGCATTCACACCATGAGCAACATTCAACGACCCTTCCACAGATAACTCTTTGCACTTAATATCTCCATTTACATTATTGACCCCACTTACAAGGATGCTTTCTGCTTTTATACTGCCATCTACTTTTGAAACACCACTGCATTTAAAATCTGTGCATTCTACATCGCCTTTTACTCCCATAACACCACTTATTATGACATTTCGATACTTGCCACCAGCAGAGTCGCCTACGCCACTGCCAATTAAATCATTTAAGTTTTCACTACTCATTAAACTCGCCCCCATTTACTAATTTTATCTTTAATTCTTCAATAATTCCCGCAACACTTAGCCTTTTAATGATTTTCGCACCTGGTTCGAAATAAACCTCAGACCCACTTGATACCAAAAAACATGTAGATACTCCAAACTTTCTCACAAATAATAGATCACAATTCTTCCCATTGAATTTATTGTAATTTTCTTTTAACGTTTCTAAAATAATTTTTCCTTCTTCAAGATTTATATCTCCTGCAATTATCATTTCATCAACAATGTAAATATATAGAATTGAATTAAAAGAAAACTCTTTTTCTTCTCCAAACGTCTTTATATATAGCTCCAAAGATATAAGCGAAACAATATTGCGTTTTTTTATCTCATCTAAGCTTAATACAATCTCTGAAGGATTTGGCGAAAGCATATTTGCAAGATCATCCAATGATAAGTCTTCTTTCATGCTTAGAATTTTATTTACTCTTTCAAGAATCTTTGCTTTTGGGAAAAATGTCTCTTGGCCTGTAAATGTAGACTTTCTTATAAACCACTCCTCAGGAATAAGATTTTTTCTTTTCCACCTGTAAAGCTGACCGTATGAAATACCAGTAATCTCAAGCAATTCTTTTTTCGATATTAAATCATTGTTATCCACTAATGTTCACCTCCACACTGATAGTATAACATAACACTGTTACGTTGTAAATAGATTTTATAAAATTTTTAAACAAAATGCCGATTGTAGTGTATTTCATAATATTGTATAATCAATCTAAAGAACGACACTTGGAGGCATATCATGAAATTAGATTTAGATGATAGAATAATAGATTCAATTAAATTTATAGGTGAAAAATATAATGATATTGATAAAATAGTAATATATGGTTCGAGAGCAAGAGGAGATAATAGAAAGACCAGCGATATAGATATTGCCGTATATTGCAAGGATGATTCACATAAAGGCGCAATTTATTGCGATTTAGATGATATAAATACTCTATTGAAACTTGATATAGTCTTTATAGATGATAATACTGACAAAAAGTTATTAGATAATATTAACCGGGATGGTGTTATTGTATATGAAAAGCAATAATAAACTTGAAAATTTTATAAAAGCGTTAGATAGATTAAAAGAAGGCTTGTTGCAATATGACGAGGAAGACGAACTTCAAAGGGATGGAATAATTCAAAGGTATGAATTTACTTTTGAACTTGCTTGGAAAACTTTAAAAGAAATCTTTGAAGATGAAGGCTTAATTGGATTAAATTCACCAAAAACCGTATTAAGAGAAGCATATTCATCAGGGTTAATTGATGATGAAAAAATATGGCTTGATATGCTTGTAGACAGAAATGCCACATCACACATATATAGTCAAAGTAATGCAATAGAAATATGTAAAAGAATAAAAGAAATATATGTTGACAAGTTGGAAAAATTAAAATATAAAATATTTGAGAGATTAAATCAAATATAAATATTTTGGATTCTACCGACTTGACAACATTATTAACTTCAAACCAGCTTTTTGGAAAACTCCAAAATTCGCATTTTTAGCGAAGTAGGCGGCAAATTAGCAAATTATTATAACATAATGATTATTTTGAACTACTTCAAGTATTTTTCTTATTCATATCTTTCTAATCTTTGTCTGAAGAGCTATATGGCAACCCGGCTGCCAATCCAATGAACAAGGCTAAGTAAAATGAAGATTTTTTTGGATAAAAGAAATCTAATATGGCAGCTATAACGACAAATGATGCAAAATATTTTATATCAATATGCGTAAACTCTATCTCCCTTTTGATTTGTAATAATCTTTTAAATAATTCATCATACTATCCGCTTAATTTAACACTTATGAAAGTTATATTGCTATTTGAGGTTTTATCATATTTAGGGAATAGCGCATAGCCATTGTAAATATTAATATTTGTTATCATATATCCTTCTTTCAGCTTATTTTCATCCATTGTTTTTAAACCATTATATACAAACTGCATTGAATAATAATCTTTACTCGACCTATCCAAAATTATATTTTCATCTTTTCCTTTTGAATTGTGGATATAATTTAAAAACTTATTAATAAATACTTTATCATCAATCATTACTGTAGATCTAACCTCAAGCTGGGCAATTTCTTGTAATATTTTTTGTTTTTCATTATAATCCTTTGTTTCTTCATATTTTTTATTTAATTCAATAATTTCCTGTCTATGTAAATCTCCAGTTAAATAAATTTTATCTGGAGTTTTGACATAGTTCATACTAATTCCGCTTTTAGAACAGCCAACAAATAAAATAGCCACTACGCAAATAATTAAAATTATTCTTTTAGATACATTTGTTTTCATATAATACCACCTAACACTATGAACATTACTTCTCTCAATACACATAACACAATTTTTGTTTTTTGATTTGTCTAGTTTTCTGGCATCATTATATTTATCGCCATAAGCTATTTATGTGAACGAATTTCATAATTAACTTTCTTATCAAAATATATCAACATATTGTCGTTTATTTATAGTTATAACACTATATGTTGTTCAATTGCATTCGATTTTTGAATTATACAATTTCCTCATGTATTAAAAATCATAAAATTTACGCAACTCTGACTTTATAAGTTCTTTAATGTCATCATTTATATCTACTAAGGGCAATCTTACTTTACCTCCTAAATTTAGACCTAATATATCCAATGCTGCTTTGATTGGTGCAGGATTAGGAGCTTTAAACATACTCTTTTGAAGTGTACATATGTCAAATTGAATTTTTCTTGCACCTATTATATCTCCAGCTTTATATTTATTTATCATCTCTTTTATTTTTTTATCAACAACATGACCTGTTGCAGCAACTGCACCATTTCCTCCGAGGCATAGATTTATAAATATATTAGTATCTTCACCTGTCAAGATAGAAAATTCTTTTTTTAATTCATTCCGACATATCCTTATCATCTCGGAAGTATTTGTAATGTCGTTAAAACAATCTTTTATACCGATTACATTGTCAATATTTGCTACTTTAATAATTGTATCAATACTCATATTAACTGCTGTCCTAGATGGTATATTATAAATCATGATTGGTAAATTTGTATGTTGGGCTACCGCCTTAAAAAATTGATAAATACCTTCCTGATCTGGTCTAATATAATATGGAACAACTATTAACAGACCATCGGCTCCAATATTTTCAGCATATTTAGTCAAACTTATTGTTTCATCCAAGTTTGCACCTCCAGCACCAACAAAAATAGGCACTCTTTTATTAGCTCGTTTTACTGCTCTTTCTATAACTAACTCCTTTTCAAGATGTGATAATGATGTCGATTCCCCAGTTGTTCCAATTGGAATTATTGCATCTGCGCATTGTTCTTCTATCAAGTAATCCACCAATTTATCAAACTTTTCAAAATCAACTTTACTCAAATCATCAGTAAATGGTGTAATGCATGGAATAACTAAACCTTCCAACTTATGAGTATTATTCAATTACTACACACCCCTTTTTAAATTTTATTTTAATAACTATAGGTGAGAAAATTCACTTACATAAACTACCAAATTCCATCAATCGCATTTAAAAGGGAAACAAGTTTGGGGACATAAGCTTCTTAACATGATGCTATCCTGCAGCAAAGTAGTATTACCTTACTGTATTGAACGCTATGAAAAAGGTGGCAAAAGCAAAATCGAAAGAATATGCGAAATGGTATCTATGCTTCCAATATCTAAAGGAGCAGTATATGGTTTATATGATTCATGGTACATAAACAAAAAAGTAATAGAAACACATTTTGAAAGGGGATACCATCTCATAGGAGCACTAAAGACTAACAGAATTATCTATCCACAAGGCATCAGGATACAGATAAAAGACTTTGCCCAATATATTGAAAAGAACGAAGTTTGCCTCGTTACAGTAAACGGTTCTATATACTGGGTATATCGTTATGAAGGAGCCTTAAATGGCATAGATAATGCTATAGTAGTATTGTGCTGGTCTGAAGAAAGCTTTTAAAAATGAAAATGCTCTACATGCATTTATCTGTACTGATACTGAATTAGATACCAAGACAATTCTAAATTATTACAGCCAGAGATGGCCTATAGAAATATTCTTTAGGCAGACAAAGAATAATCTCGGACTAAATATGTATCAAGTACGTTCAATAAAATCAATAGACAGATTATTATGGCTTATATCATTGACATACCTGTATTGTACGACTTCAGGCGATGAATATTGCAAATTTGGGCAAGGAATAAAAATGGTTCGAAAAGAGGTACAAAAGCAGCGTATTCAATGGATATATGAACAAGCTGATAGCAATGTGTCTATTGATGAAATTTTAGAACAGCTACGGTTAGCATAGGTGTAGTGCATCTACTCTATGGTAATATTTGTTATCAATTTTTCTCATCTATAGATTTAAATACTGACAATATACGCTCAGCAGGTATTAAGAAAGCTAAAATCTTTGCTTTATTAAACTGTATTACACTTGTTGCAGGTACTATTGCTGTTAATGTTAATAAATCATTGCCAAAAGTAGCTTAATAAACTGCTTATGCTTAAACAAGCATATAGAAACAGACAAAAATTATTTTATAAACTATTTTTGTATTAAATTTTCAAAGTTCATAAGTTATCCACAAGCATTGATATGCTTAGCTTTGCTATTGCCTTTTTTTAGCTTCAAAAATTAAAGTTTAATTGTGCAATTTTCTCAATCGAGAAATAGGGGCGGCAAGAGATTATTGAGCTAAAGATATAATCACATTTTTTTATCATTTACAATCTTAGATAGAATAAAGTATAAAAATCCAAAGCCGGAACATATAATAGAAATAATAATCTTAAAACCCAGAGAATACTCCAAAAAGCTAAGGGAATATAAAAATGAACCCACAAATATAAGCGTGATTAATACTAATTGTAATGTAATATTAGGAATTATTTTAGTAACAATATAAGGCAGTATTCCTACTAGTAGGGTGAAATAAGCTGGTATAAAAAGAAATACGGTAGTTATATCAGTGAACAAAGGAAACATATTACCTTTATAGTTTGGCCAAAAGGTAATAACGATGTATAGTGTTGAAATTAATAGAATTAATGAAATTCCCAACCATATTTTATATTTCATCTTATAAGACGATCTCCTTTCCTGAAATTATTGTAGTGCAAAACAATCCAAGATGCAACCCCAAAAGTCACGTCCTGGATTGTTTTCCGGTATATTTGATGAGCTATTAATCAGCAGAAATTATACATTTAACCAGCAATGAGTAAACTATAAGGCGAAAGCCTCATTAGTAACGATGGAGATTGAAAAATTATTAATAAAATAATGTTGAGAATCCGCAGCATTATCCTAATTCATTAAAAAACTTTAATAGGTATACCACTGGCTTTGCCATACATACTTGTACTGATAATCGCCTACAGAGCTTTCAGATAAAATTAACTCACCTTTATTTTTAGCGGTATAGAAAGCTGTTTTATAACCTGCATTTGGCATTTCTTCATAATATGCTCTACCATAGCAATTATTATGCAAATCCATAATGTTGCTTACCGTAAAGAACGACTTGAAAAACGAATAACTGGACTTGCAAATTGTGACTAATTGATATTTTAAATCAGGAATATATGCAACTGCATCAGAAAAAGCTTTATTGGCTGCATTATAGTCGTTATAACCTTGGCTTCTGTACGTATTATATCTATTTGTATAATAGTTGGTTACGGGTTCAAGGATTAATAGCCCCCATTCATGATTTATTGTAGCAGTCCGTGTTTTCAGGGTTCCTACACCCCCGGTAGAAATGTAATTCCAACTAAAGTGTCTAAAAGCATCTTGCAACATAACATTACTAGGGAATTCTTTTAGGGCCGCATCTCTTGCTTGGTTAGCAAAGGTAACTCCAATTTTATATATCTCTGTACTGGTTAAGCCTTCATCTAGATCGAGAACTCCTTCCATAAAGTTAGCTGCTCTTAATTTGGCTTTATTTTGATCATAGTAAGTACCGGTAGCAGTTATTAGTTGATCACTTTTGTCGTTTTTCGATTTGGTTCCATTTAACTTATCAAGAAGCTTTATTGCTTTTTCAGTATTTTGTTGAATTTGGGCTTGATCTATTTTGGGAAGTTTGCTTTTGTTAAAATCGTCTTCAATAGCTTTAATAGTATTATCAATATCTTGTTGGGTTGTAGTTGTTTCTTCCATTACCTCAATGGGTTCCCCATATTTCACAGGGAATTTATCAACTTCAGCAAATGCAGTTGAGACCATAGAGGATACTATAAGCGCAACGGCTATTAAAATCGTAATAGATTTTTTCTTCAACATCCAAATTACCTCCTAATTTTTTTGAGATTGCGTAAATTTCATATTTTAAAAAGCTTGGTATTCCTAACTTTGTGAGAGACAAAAAAGGAAGTTCACCCCAAATGTCGAATATATAACTATAGATGAGAATATTCACTGACATAAACTACCAAATTCCATCAATCGCATTTAAAAGGGAAACAAGTTTGGGGACATAAGTTTCTTAACATGTTGCTATCCTGCAGCAAAGTAGTATTACCTTACAGTATTGAGCGCTATAAAAAAGGTGGCAAAAGCAACATCGAAAGAATATGCGAAATGGTGTCCATACTTCCAATGTCTAATTGAAAAGAACGAAGTTTGCCTCGTTACAGTAAACGGTTCTAGATACTGGGCATATCGTTATGAAGGAGCCTTAAATGGCATAGATAATGCTGTAGTAGTATTGTGCTGGTCTGAAGAAAGCTTTTAAAAACGAAAATGCTCCACATGCATTTATCTGTACTGATACTGAATTAGATACCAAGACAATTCTAAATTATTACAGCCAGAGATGGCCTATAGAAATATTCTTTAGGCAGACAAAGAATAATCTCGGACTAAATATGTATCAAGTACGTTCAATAAAATCAATAGTACACTAGGTGTAAAAAAGTTTGTGTAAAGTAGTTGTTGTTAAATTTTCTCAAAATTTTATAACCCAACAATATTGAATTATCAAGGTACAAAACTACTTTTATAAGTGCAAAGTTTTAGTTAGTAACACTATTTCGGTACCAAAACAGCATACTAACTACTTTTTTATTAAAAATCGAATGGCCATTCATTTGTTTGACTACATTATAACACCAAGTCCAACATTTGGGAAGTTACGAAATTCGGAACATTTTTTATGAAGTAAGTGCCGTTTTTCGGTACATCATTCTATAATATATTGCCATGTGTATCTATGATGCCTATATTTATGGCTGCCATTATTATTTTTATGTCATTGTTCTCTCCAAATAGTTTACCTAATTTGTTTAGATGATTTCTCAATGCTCTGTCAGATATGCCTACCTCATCCATTACTGCTTTCCTTACTCCGTTTCGGACCAATGATGACAAAATAAGCTTATCAGTATCATCGATCTCTCCTCCTATGAAAGACATATTTTCACTTCTACATGATATACATTTTTCAAGGTAAATTGCTATGTTTTTTAGAGTGATGCTCTGCTCTTTTATGCTGGGAATCTTTATGCGGGATATATCAAGATATGCAACTATTTCTTTGCTATAATGATCTGTAATAGGCATTGCAGTGCAATACCAGTCCTTAAGCAAGTCGCAATAATGGTCCTTTCCGTACAACTGTGCAAGACTTTTGTATTCCATGGCTATGTTGACTGCATTTGTGCCACTGTCTTCAAGCCTTAGACTTATGCCTTCTTTAAATTGTAGCTTTTTGAAATCTTCATTTAATTGGTCATTAGCTATAATTTCAATCACATAACCGTCTTTATCACACAGAATAAAGAAATAGCCTTCTTCAATAAGCACTTTATATCTATAGCATTGATTTACAAAGTTGTTTAACAACAATATTAAAAAGTTGTTTTCTCTTTTCTTTTTTACCAATGCATTATCATCAATTGTTTTGTCAAAAGAGTTTTTGTCAGGATTGATATTTAAAAGCAATGATTCCCCATAAGACACAGTCAGCTTACCGTTTCCTCTTTTTATAAATATGTCATTGTTCATCTATATCACTCCATCATCTTATCTTTCTGTTAATTGCAATATCCTCTTTTAATACCAGTGTGCATCGCTTGTATAGTTGGCTTGCTCTAATTGAACTCCATTTCTATAGACTGTACCTTTTGTTACAAGCCTGTAATAATACCCTTCTTCCACATACCATATTTCACTTATAGAGCAGCTAATATCTGTCGATGTGTTTGACCAGCTTTTTATTGTCACCCAGTTTCCGTTCTTGTACTGTTGAAGATACGCATCAATTCTGATTTTGTCGACGCTGAAGGCATATAATACGCTGTCGACAGTCGATTTTCCCATCGATGATATGTCGAATGTGTTAGTAAACTGGGATATGGCTATCCAATTGGGCTTTACCGGACTTGTCACCAATTTTTTCGAAATGCCGTCATCCGCAAAATCAGTGGTTGAAAGTGATGTCATCATTATTGTTGTCAACAGAAAAATAGACAAGAATTTTTTAAACACACTATCACCTCACTAATTTTTCCCTTTCACAAATATAAAACAACTTATAATGGATTTCGTTACAGTTTTTTATAAAAAATTTTTTATCAATTTCAGTATATATGATTTCATTTGAATATTGTTAGTTCAGGAACGAAAATATCATTTTAAGGAACGAAAAAGCATTTTTAGCTTTTAGTTTTTCTTCAATTGCAAGATAAAAAATAAGGACAGAGCATTATCTGTCCTTATTTTGTAAGCTACATTTGTCAACAGCTTATTATAGATATGCACTATATTTAATTGCCTTGAGCAGCATCTACTGTTATAACACCATCCTTATAATCTACTTTATATCCAAATGCTTCACTTATAACCCTTAGAGGGATATATGTGCAATTATCGACTAATCTCACCTTCACCGGAAGTTCATTGGTCTTATCATTTATTTTTGCTACCTTTGACCCTATTGTCAACTCTACAGTCGTACTGCCTTTTTCTACTGTTATCGTTTGACTGTCATTATGCCAATTCACTGTTGCACCTAATTTTTCAAAAAATTCACGGGCCGGTACTAATGTAATGCCGTCTATTAAAGTAAATGGCTCCTCTGTAAATTTTATCTCTTGCCCGTTTAACTTGATTTTCGGGACATAAGGAAAATGTATTACAGTGCCTCCACCTGAATCTTTATAAATGATTATGCCATTGTCCATTTCTTGAGAATATCCTGCTGGAAGAACAGTTTCTTTGGTTACAGATTTTCCATCATCTTGTATGGCATAAGCGATGGAGCCTGCACATACAACAGTAAAAATAGCAACAAACAAAATACGTTTAAGAAAAACAAATTTCATCCTCACACCAACTCCTCTTTAATCATATTATCCAAACCAGCCCATGTAAAGGCAAATATTATATACTTCTAAAATTCTCTCTTAACTAAAACTTTGTGAATATGATCCCACACTCCTTTCGCCTTTTCATTTGGCGGTATACTTTTAATATAAAGCCAAGAAAGTATACAAAATAAACAGTAACCTAATAATACACCTAAGACATTCAGTATTACATCGTTAATATCAACCCTTCTGGCAACATAACCAGATAAATAAAATATGTTTCTTATCACATTTCCCCATCCTTGTACTGAATTAAGATAAGAATATGTCAATTCACGAAATGGAATAAAGTTTAAACCATTTTTCCAATCAACTCCATCTTTAATCAAGTCATTGTGTTGGAATAATCGAATCGGAAACAAAGTATAATGAGCTACAGAAAGCAAATATATGAAAAACATCGAAAAACATAATATATATCCAATACTGCGTTGTTTCTTTCTCATCATATAAAAAATTAGCCATCCATATATTAAAACTATCACCGGCATAATAGTTTTAACGTCTATCATTATACCTAATCCCAAGCATAACAACTCCTCTCAATGCCTGCATTAACGCCAATTTAAACCGCATAAATATGTCATTGTTCTTTGTTGGATATTTCGCTAAATTTAATGCAATTTTAAAGTATTAAAAATTATATGATCATTTAGTAAACTCCGATTTATTCTTCCTGACATAATTAATAATCATATAAAAAACAACCATTACAGCAATACAGTAAAATGCCAAAAAATACTGCTGATTAATAATTAAATACGCTATAGCCATTAAATAGTAAATAATCAATATTGCATAAAGATATAATGCTAAAAAATATCCATATATCCTTTTCTTAAATAGCCCAATTGAAGATATAATAAATATAGCTCCAAATATAATACCAATAAAATAAAAATTTGTACTTAGTATGACATTACTGCCAATTTTAAAGTTTGCTCCTTCAACCATCCTTATAATTGAGTCTAATATATACAACGTCCCTTGCAACATAACTAATATTGCCACAAAATTCACTATATCACCACCCCGAATTTTATTAATAAATAGAAATTTTATATTAAACTGGATATAACCAATTCTTTTTTGCTTTATCTTTTTGATAAACCTAAAAAACCTCTAAATTCGTTTTTTAAATCTTCTTCCTGCATTACTTTAAATTTTAAATTTTTTTCATCATATTCTAATACCATTACCTTGCCAAAAGAGCCTGAATTTATATCAGGATCTATTATCAATATGCGATTATTACCAATATTTACTATGGCTATATTGTGACTTGCATATCCATTATTGTTGGGGACATATTGTACGCTACTTGTTCGATTGCCCAAAACTAATATCAACAATAAAACAATTATTATTAACATAAAAGTATTAGTAATTTTTTACTTTCCATGGTATTTTAATACCTCCTCATTGTATTCTCTATTAATTTGATTTGTAATATCATTCAAGTTATTATCATATAATGTCCAATTCATAGATATCGAATTAGTATTCTCAATCATCTCGTTTAGCTTAAAATCTTTTAAATAAAATTTATCATCTCTATTGATATTGACCTCATAATTTCGATTATCATATTTGCCAACAATTTCGGCTATTTTCCCTTTATAATTTATACCATATAAAACCAAATAATTCTCTTTCCCAATTTTGATAATACAATCATTATTAAGATTTGTTCCATACCCAAATGATTCGATTTTATATTTGTTGTTTATTCCTTTTTTTAAAATAGCAGCTCCAACAAATTTAAAATTAACTTTTGGCGGGCTATAAGAGAAAAGTATGAATTTAACATTATCTATTGTTATAGTCTTTTCTATATTTATTGAATTTTTCAAAACTTCTTTTGAAGAATCTAAAATTGTAACCATTTTATTTTGTAATAAAGAGACTTTCTTAATTATAGCATTTCGCTCCGATTCTCTAGTATTGTCAATGTTATAAGTAATAAAAATAGAAAAATACAAACTTATTGCTGTAACAGCAAAAGCAATGCATATTATTATTTTTTTCATAAAATCCCTCCCCTCTATACATTATTGATGAATAAAAATACACACTTAATTAAATAACTTCACATTTTCAATTTCATCATACCATACTTTATACCCATCTTTACTACTGCCAGAAAACCAATAAATAGGTTTGCTATTCATATTTTTATCTTTATTTATTTTAATCACCTCTATATAACCTTAACCCCAACATTTGACCAGTTAGCTTTCCGCACCTCACTAATTTTTTCCCTTTCATAGATATAAAACAACTTACAATGGATTTCGTTACAGTTTTTTATAAAAATTTTTTATCAAAGTAAAAAATCATAAATTTAAAGGAAATTTTTATCAAATCTTGATTTTATAACTTCTAAAAAATGTATACATTTTTTTGAACTATATTGTATAATATATAAAAATACTTTTGAAGTGGGGGAAAATTATGTTCAATATTATGTATATTTTACAATTCATATATGTTTTACTTTTATTTGTCATAATTATTAAGGTTTTAATGAATGCAGCAAATTATATTGGTGAAAGGTTAAGATTTGGAGAGCTATTTATGCGCTTATTACAATTACGAAAAGAGAAAAAATAGTTTTCATAGAATTAATTGTTATACAGCAAATTATTTCAATATAAAAAGCACCATAAAAATTCTAACTTATTTTTTACTTTTTGTCTGTCTAGCTTTCTGGTATCATTATAATAAAAAAATTTGAAATTTTATTGCACCGATTCTCCTCTATCAATATATTTAAAAATATATAAAATTAATAGGACATGTAATATACCAATTAGATATATCACAAATATTCTATAAAATATGATATTATGATAATATTGTATTGTGATAGTATGATATATATTAAATTTTTTATATATTTCTCCAAAGGCATCAATAAAACTATTAACATATAAAAAGAAAAAAGACATGATTATAACATTACTGATAAAATATATACGCCCTTTTTTGTATATTTTATCAGCGAGATACTTTTTACCAAAAATTTTATCTAACGAATAAAATAGAATTATTACGTGAAATGCTCCAGCTAAATATATTATGAGAGATCTTGTGAATAAAACATCATGATATTGAGGCAACATAATAGTGTGGTATATAAATAATCTCATATATGCTTTCTCAAATGCGTTAATAAAATTGTTTATCAAAACTGTTGATGAGCATAATACTATAATGTTAAAAAACAATACATAAATGATAATTACATATCTCCTTTTCATGATATTTTCCACCCTTTAATAAAATCTTTTGATAAAATGAACGATAAAAATTTAAATATTTTCCCTTTCATAAATATAAAACAACTTACAATGGATTTCGTTACAGTTTTTTATAAAAAATTTTTATCAATTTCAGTATATATGATTTCATCTGAATATTGTTAATTCAGGAACAAAAAAGAATTTTTAGCTTTTAATTTTTCTTCAATTGCAAGATAAAAAATAAGGACAGAGCATTTTCTGTCCTTATTAAGGAAACTTTTACTTTTATGGTCCTTGTCCAGGTAGATAGTCACCTTTTCTGGAAGTTATTTTCCAAACTCCATCTTCTTTAGCTAAATTGTAGTAAAATCTCATCGTTCCTCCCGGTGTAAATGTAACTAATTTTTTTGGAGCATTCTTTATATCTTCTTGTAATTTTGCTTTCATTTCCGGCTTCATTTCTTCTTTTTTATCACTTGTTTTGTATTTGCTAATATCAATACCTTCCGGAACTAATCCTACAGCGGTTGAATGTCCAGTCACATCAGCTATTACAGTCGCTGTATCACCGCTTACATCAACACTGATAAAATTTATTTTTTCAACTATATTATTCTTGTCCCTATAATCTTTACTTTCTATTTCAGCTTTAACACCCATTTGTAAAATCTGAATTCTGTCAGCCAGAATTCCAGACTTTGCACTATAATATTTTTCTGCTTCTGAAACAACCCTTTGGTACATGGCATCTGCAACGTCATTTGGAACATCTATATCTGGTGAAGTTGTATACGCTTCTGGCAAAATACAAACTGAGGCTTCCATGTTTTCTGCATCACTAATTAATTGTTTTATTTTAATTATATCTTCATTTTTATTTTTATCCTGTAAGCCTGTCAATGACATGATTGCAATCACAGTAATCAATAATACTGCCAAGCTTATAAGAATGCTTTCTTTAGTTACTAATTTTTTATTCATCAATTTACACCTCTCTTAATTCGGTCTTATTACTTATATATTATCACTATATCACCATCAAACATATAATGTAAAATACAATAATATATTTTGGAGGTATATATTATGTCAGATGGAGATAAACACTACCATGATTATTTTGGTACAACCAGCACAGTGTTAGAGCACAACCACAATTACAAAGGATGTACCAGCTATGCTATACCATATGGCACAAGCCATATACACTATTACTCGGGCTATACGTCAGTAGACAAAGGTCACAAACATTATGTGAATGGATACACAGGACCTGCTATAAGGACTAAAGATGGTCATGTTCATAAGATGGATGGCAGAACATCTTATGATAAAGACCACTATCATAATTACAGCAATTGCACTTCAAAGCAGATATACAATTAATATGCTCCCTCTTTTGAGGGAGTTTTTATATTATTTGTGAGATATATCACATAAAAATTTGCGATTTTATGATAAAATTTTGTTAAATAAATAACCATCATCAGTGCATAAAAACAGCAATACGAGGTGATATAATGGGTATTGAATTAGATGTAAAAAGTTTTGATGATGCCCTGAAAATATTAAGCAAAGATTACAAAATATTTGCTCCTATAAGGTTAAAAGGAAAAGGAGCATTTTCTGATACTGATCTTGTGACATACGGAGAAATTTCCTCCTATCGAGATATGGAATTAAGCGAAAAATCAAGGTATTCCCCGAAAGAGGTAATTTACCCTATAACGCAGACCCTATTTTACTTTACAGAAGATGAATACAAAGAACCTGAAATTGACAATAAAGGAATCATCGTCTTTTTAAGACCTTGCGACGCTAATTCATATCTAAAATTAGACAATATTTTTCTAAAAAATGGTCCTTACGAAGATAACTACTACAAAAAACTGAGAGATAAAGTCAAATTTTTTGTTATAGAGTGCACAAAAGGCTTTTCTACTTGTTTCTGTGTGTCAACAGGTTCTAACAAGTTTTTAGATTATGATGTTTTTTTCCGGTTTGATAATGACAAAATAACATGCGATGTAAAAAACGACGAGTTTAGCTATGTTTTTTCAGGTAAAGAAGTGGAGTTCACTCCAGAATTTATAGAAAAAAATGAAATCGAAGTTAAATTGCCTGATGTAGACAAAATATCTCGAAATATAGAGTATGTATTTAATCATGAATTGTGGGACGAATACACGAAAAGATGCATAGCTTGCGGAAGATGTACTGTATCATGTCCTACATGCAGTTGCTTTTCAATGCAAGATATATTTTACAAAGATAACCCTAAATGCGGAGAGAGAAGGCGAGTATGGGCAAGTTGCATGGTAGATGGATTTACTGATGTGGCAGGAGGTCACAGCTACAGGCAAAAATACGGTGAGAGAATGAGATTTAAGGTGATGCACAAGATATACAACTACAAAAAACGTTTTGGCACAACAATGTGCGTTGGATGCGGAAGGTGTGACGATGTATGTCCAGAGTACATTTCATTTATAAAGATCGTATCAAAGGTCACTGATGCAGTAGAGAGGTGAATCAAAATGATAAATGTGTACATGCCAAAAAAAGTAGAAATATTGTCTATAATTCCTCAAACAGATATCGATTATACTTTTAGGCTAAAATCCGATATTCTGCCAAGACATGGACAATTTTTACAAGTATCTATACCTAAAATCGGTGAAGCCCCAATATCGATAAGCGATTACACTGATGAATACATCGAACTTACCATAAGAAAAGTAGGCACTGTAACAGATGCTATACATGAATTAAAACCAGGCGATTTCTTGTTTATAAGAGGCCCATATGGCCACGGATTTCCTGTAGAAGATTTTAAAGATAAAAATGTAGTGATCGCCGCTGGCGGTACAGGTCTAGCACCAGTCAAAAGCATAATAAACAGGTATTACAGAAATCCTAAAGAGATAAAAAACCTCAATATTTTGATGGGTTTTAAATCTCCGAAAGACATACTTTTTGAAGATGAAATAAAAAAATGGAAAGAAAAATTTGATGTTTTATTGACTGTTGACAATGGAGATGAAACGTGGACAGGAAATACAGGTTTAATCACAAAATTTATACCAGAATTAAAAATCGAAAACCCTAATGATACGATCGTAATTGTCGTAGGTCCACCTATGATGATGAAATTTACATGCCTTGAATTTTTAAAGCGAAATATACCGGATGAAAATATATGGGTATCTTTCGAAAGAAAGATGTCATGCGGCATAGGAAAATGTGGCCATTGTAAGATAAATGAAACCTACGTTTGCTTAGAAGGTCCTGTATTCAATTACACAAAATCAAAGCAACTTCTCGATTAAAGGAGTGAAATTATGATTCTCGATATCGACACAAAGCTCTTAAAGAAAAATGCTTACAGAGTGACAAAGCAAAGAGGCATAACAGCTCTTAGAATAAGGGTTCCCGGCGGAGATCTAAATATAAAGTATCTGGACATAATAAAAGAAGTAGCTGAAAAGTACGGCAATGGGACTGTTCACATTACTACACGTCAAGGCTTTGAAATACCAGGAATACCAATGGAGAAAATTGACAAGATAAATGAGCTTATATCTCCTATTATAAAAGGGCTTAAAGATGAAGGCGTCCAAATAGAAGATGAAGAAGAAGGATACCCTGCCGCAGGTACAAGAAACGTATCAGCTTGCATTGGCAATCGGGTATGCCCATTTGCCAACTATGATACAACAGCACTTGCATTAAAGATAGAAAAGTTAATATATCCTAATGACTATCATGTAAAAATTGCAGTCACTGGTTGCCCAAATGACTGCATAAAAGCACACATGCAGGACATAGGCATCATAGGTCAAGTTGAGCCAATTTACGATCCATCAAGATGTATCGGCTGCCAAGCATGTGTGAAAAATTGTAAAAGAAGAGTTACTGGCGCCCTTACTTTTGAAAACTTCAAAGTTGTAAGAGATCCCAATAGATGCATTGGTTGTGGCGAATGCATATTGAAATGCCCAACTTCTGCATGGACAAGAGGCGAGAAATACTATAGAATCGTCATAATGGGCAGAACAGGCAAGAAAAACCCGAGACTGGCACAGACATTTATAGAGTGGGCAGACGAAGAATCTGTGCTAAAAATAATAAAAAACATGTACGACTTTATCGATAAATACATCGACAGAACCTTAGATAAAGAGCATGTTGGATATATCGTCGATAGGGAAGGATTTAAAAAGTTCAAAGAAGAAGCATTAAAAGACGTCAAACTGCCTAAAAAAGCTAAAGTAGCAAATCATATAGATTATATAGGTTATAGATATGAAAGAAATACAATATATGATTAAGATAAGCCATTTTCGGCTTATCTTTTTATCCATTTAGTATTACTTTCGCTACTTCCTTTAAACCTTGATTTTAAATTCCCGACTAAATTGAACACACCATGTGATAACTTGTAAATAAATCCAATAGCTTTGTCATCGAATTCATAATTGTAGTTTAAAGAATTCCCTTTATACAAACCTTTTTCTTTCATTTCTCTTTCAACTTCTGCACCTGCTAAAGGCAAAAGTCTGCTTACAGGATAATAGTCAAGCCTTTCCTTGCCTATCAATTTTACTGCATTATTTATAAAAGAAATGTTTTCGCTAAGCTCTTTAAAATTTATATGAGGATCGAACATGATAAATCCCATAGATATATAAAGATCTAAATCATTTAAAATCTTTAAAGCATTTGCATTATCCTCAACCTTTACATCTTTTTTAAAACGGTCAAGAACTGTTTGCGACCCTGATTCGACGCCCAAAAATACTCTTCTTAGTCCAGCCTTTTTTAGAATAGAAAAAAGCTCCTGGTCTACATCGTTTACTCTGCATTGTATGCTAAAATTGATATTCATGCCGCTTCTTATGATTTCCTCGGCTAATCTATATGCCCTTTCATAACTTTTACCTTTACCGCCTACAAATTCTGCATCGTTGAAAAATAAATTTCTTACATTGTATCTTTCATATAGTATTTTTATCTCATCAATGACATTTTCTACGCTTCTTTGTCTGTACTTTTGTCCAAACTGAGAAAAAAATGGCCCAACACTGCAAAAGCTGCATCTTCCATAGCATCCTCTTGATGTAAGTATAGAGGCAAAACCTGACTTCAAGATTACTATCGGAAGCGTATCTCTTTCAGGATATGGCATACTATCAAGGTCATCTATGAGAGGTCTTTTGTCATTTACATTTAATGTATCGCCGTCTTTATAGACTATGCCTTCTATATTCTTCCATTCTTCATCATTCAGTATCTTTTTTGCAAGCTCTGTAAAAGTAAGCTCCCCTTCACCTAAAATAACTGTGTCAATCTGAGGACACTCCATCATTATCTCATCGTATGAAAAAGTAGGGTATATGCCACCTACAGACAAATGCCCTTTATAACCTGTCTCTTTTATTCTTTTTATGAACCTTAAAGCTTCAATCGCACTATCTTGAAATGGTATGCTTACACCTATTAATTTTGGTTTGTTTTGCTTTATATCGTAGATTACATCATCTGGAAATAAATCGTAAAGTGGCATGTCTAATATCTTTACACTGATGTTCTCTTTCCTGAGAAAAGCTGCTATATATGCAAGTCCTAAATGTTCGTATTTATCTTTCATACTTGATGATGGAGGATTTATAAGAAAAACATCGTACTGCTCCATTATATCAATTCCTTTCAAAGTTCCAACAATACACAACAATATATATTTCTACACAAATCTTAAAAATCCTCCAAGTACATGCAATAACTTTATATATTTTGCAATTTTTCGTAGTTTAATTCAGAAAATGAACGTATAACCATATCCGCCATACTTATGTCTTGATCTCCTGAATTAGGATTTATAAAGCCTATTACTTTCATTCCAGCGCTTTTTGCTGCTAAAACGCCTTTATTTGAATCCTCAACGACAAGGCATCTTTCAGGCGAAACACCAAGTTTTTCAGCAGCATAAAGAAAAATATCCGGATATGGCTTACTTCTCTTGACAAAATCACCTGATACAAGCTCACAGAAATAATCATTGAGATGAAGCTTTTTTACAACAAGTTCAATTACATCAATAGGTGATGATGAAGCAACTGCAAGTCTCACTTCTCTTGAATACAGTTCCTTTACAAGTTCGTCTACGCCTTCTATAGGTTTTACTGCACCATCGTGTTTTGATATATAGTCAAAATACCTTTTTCTGTCCATCTCAACAAGTTCTTCAACCGTAAACGATACATTGCACTTATTTTTTACGTATTCCCACATGTAGTGAGAAGTCGTCCCAACAAATGAAATATGCTCCTCTAAAGATATATCGGCTCCAATTTCCTTGAAAATTTCTTCTTCCAATTGTATGTGCAGCGGTTCACTGTCGATTAATACACCATCCATGTCTAAAATAACTGCTTCAAACACTTTAAGCACTCCTTCTCCCTTTATTCGCTACACATATAGTATATAAATTATTTAATCTCTTGTGAAGTCCTAATATAATTACTGTGGTTTTCCTAATTATAGCAATCCTCGATTTTAAGAGGAAGAAATAACCGCCCTGCTGAACCCAGAGCGGTTAAAATTTAAACCGTCTTTTGGGGCAACCGCATTTTGCGGACGGCTGCCTCTTTATTTTTATTATAGCATAATTTTCAAAAAAATAAACTAAAATTTTAAATTAAACCTTAAAATTCGCGTGAATTGTATATTTTTACTGAAACCATATATGAAAGAGCATAAATGAGAAGTGCCATTATAATCAGTTCATTTGCCACAAATGTATTTGATTGATTCTTAAAAAGCGTGATTAAAGAATTTAATACTTGAGAATTCGTTCCATACTTGTTTATTACACTTATTAATCCCGTAACACCAAAAAACAACCCAAAAAACATGACAAAGTTTATCCATCTCGTCTTGATGTATCCGAATTTAAAATAAAAAGGCAGGTATATACCATAATAAACAGCTAATCCAAAAATCAAAACTGGTTCAATCGTCAATGTAGAAAACCTTATAGGTAACTGAAGCAAATTTCCGATACCCACTACTATTATATATTCTATTGCACCTAATACAGCAAACAGAAAAACAGATACGTATTTTTCCATTACTAAAACAGAACGCTTGATTGGGAGGCTGGCTAAAACAATTTCGGATCTGTTTTTCTCTTCATATGAAGCGGCAGTAAGCACGAAAATGTATGGAAATACAAAAACAGTCAATACGCCGCCTAAATTATTGCTGCTGAAGGCAAATGAATAAATCGCTGCCAACAATATGCCGTATAAAAATTGCTTTTTCTGCACTAATATATCTTTCAACAATAGACTATACATTAAAATCCCTCCTGGTATAATAGAGCATTACATCTTCCAACGTCGGCTTTTCAATTAACACCTTATCGCCTAAAATTCTTTTCATTTGCTTTTTGTCGTCTACAAGACCTTCGAAGCCAAAATTATTTATCTTGACTCCAACAAATCTCTTTTTTATCTCATCATTTAACAATTCTTTGTTGCCTTTTATCAAGCCGTAATTTTCTAAAATCTCATCTTTTGAAGATGATAGTATTATCTCACCATTGTCAATCAAAACTATATAATCAGCTATCTTATCTAAATCTGATGTTATATGTGTAGAAAAAAACACGCTTTTGTTTTCATCCTGAATAATATTCGAAAGAATATCTAAAATTTCACTGCGAACAACAGGATCAAGCCCTGACGTAGGCTCATCCATTATCAATAAATCGGCATTATGAGAAAGAGCAATCGCCAGTGAAAACTTCATCTTCATTCCTTTCGAGAGATCTTTTATTTTCTTTTTTTGCGGTATATCAAATTTTTTAATATACTTACTGAACAAATCATCATCCCATTCTTTATAAAACGATGCAATTATTTCCTTCATTTCTAAAACAGTCAATTCTTCATAAAAATAACACTCGTCGTACACAAAACCTATCTTATTTTTCACTTCCATCTCATGTTTTATATTATCCTTTCCAAAGACCTTTATTTCACCGCCATCTCTTTTTAATAAGTTCATTATAAGCTTTATAGTAGTGCTTTTCCCGGCGCCATTTTGTCCTATAAATCCCATTATATATCCTCTATCGAGTCTAAAACTTATATCTTTCAAGCTAAAATCTCTATAATTTTTCCTCAGATTTTTAACCTCCAATATCGGTTCCATCGTACAACCTCCTAAAACTTATTGATAGATACTTAATCTGTAAGATAAATTTCATTCATATAAAAGTCTCAGCATCTCTTCCATTTCTTCTAACTTTAAATCAATAGCTTTTCCCGCCTCAACAGCCTCAGAAAGTTTCTCCTCTACAATTTTTAATCTCATCTCTCTCATAAATTCTTTATTTTGAGCGGCTACATATGATCCTTTGCCAGGTTTTGTAACAATGTAACCTTCCTTCTCAAGGTCTTCATAAGCTCTTTTTGTCGTAATAACACTTATCATAAGTTCTTTTGCAAGATTTCTAATAGATGGCATCAATTCTCCTTCTTTAAGTTCACCGTTTAAGATTGAATTTTTAATCTGTCTTTTTATCTGTTCATATATTGGCTCATCAGATGAATTCGAAATTATGATGTTCATTTACATGCATATCTCCTTCTTTTAACTATATATAGTTAATACTGTATATATATATTATATACAGTATTAACATCAATGTCAATCCCACCTAATGTATTTTTTATAAAGTTAAACATCATATAAAAAAAGGAATGCATATAAAACATTCCTTTAAGGTGATAAAATTTATTTAATATTACAAAATCACATTATTTACACCCGTACAAAGTGAAACAATTTTCCTCTAAAGTCTCCTTTCAATTCTTTTATGAGGATTCCACCGTTCATAAGAGCGCTTCCTGAAAAAACTTCATCTGTCTCCTCGTTGCGATAAAAAGCATCTTTCTCAAGGCCCTTCAATCGGATTCTTCTGCTGTGGTAATTGGGCCTATTCAAGATTTGAACGTATATAACAAGCACCTCATTCTTGTCCTTTGAAACATACTCTACGCATTCAAACTCTATATTTTCAAATGGATTTCCTATACGGTATAAATCCCCATTGTATATCAAATTATTGTACTTTTTGTACATCTCTATTTGCTTAGGTATCATGTCCTTGTCTTCCTGAGATATCTTTGTAACATCCAATTCATATCCAAAAGTCCCGGACAATGCTACAAGTCCTCTCGTCTCAAAAGGAGTGTTTCTTCCAACAATGTGGTTTGGACAATCGCTTATGTGGGCACCCATTGTTGATACAGGATATACGTATGAAGCCCCATGCTGGATTTTAAGCCTCTCAATCGCATCTGTATCATCTGAAAGCCATATCTGAGGGCTGAAATACAGCATTCCAGGGTCAAAGCGCCCTCCTCCTCCAGAGCAATTTTCCAAAATGATATGCGGAAATTCTGTCGTAAGCCTGTCCATAATTTCATATACGCCTAAAACATATCTGTGCCATATTTCTCTCTGACGATCGGGTGGCAATACACAATTTCCGACATCGCTAAGCTGCCTATTCATATCCCACTTTACATATTCTATGTTTGCACTGCGTAAAATATTGCTTACGCTTCCATAAACGTAATCTCTGACTTCCTTTCTGGACAAATCCAATACATATTGATTGCGGCACAATGTACCTTCTCTTCCATCTATGTGTATGCACCAATCCGGATGTGCCCTATAAAGATCGGAATCCGGCGAAACCATCTCAGGCTCAAACCATATCCCAAACTTCATGCCAAGTTTATTTACTTCATCTACTAAATATTTAAGCCCTCCTTTTAACTTTTCTTCATTGACGACCCAATCACCTAAAGAACAATTATCACTGTTCCGCTTTCCAAACCAACCATCGTCCATCACAAGCATCTCAATTCCCAGCTTTGATGCTTCTCTTGCCAATCTCAAAAGCTTATCAGTATCAAAGTCAAAATATGCAGCTTCCCAGCTATTTATAAGGACAGGTCTTCTTTTATTTTTATATTCACCTCGTATAAGATGATTGCGGTATAGATCGTGAAAAGTTCGTGACATTTTCCCAATACCTTCGTTTGAATAGACCATCACTACTTCTGGTGCCACAAATTCCTCCTGAGGTTCAAGTTTCCATCCAAAATCAAATGGATTTATACCCATAACAACGCGAGTTGTATCAAACTGACATCCTTCTACTTGTGCTAAGAAATTACCAGAATATATAAGGTTAAACCCATAAACTTCACCAAAATCTTCAGTGGCATTCCTATCCATTAAAGCTAAAAACGGATTTGCCTGATGACTTGTCTCACCTCTATATGATGAAACAGCTTGTTTCCCAAGCTCAACTTTCCTTCTCTTTACATGAAATTCTCTGGCCCATGAGCCATGTAAAGTTACCATATCCATGTCAATTCGGTCAAAATCAACACATACGGACAACACTCTCGTCAATATGATATCTTCATCAGAGCAATTTTTTACTTTTACACTTCTCGTTATTGCATCTAAATCTTCAAAAACCGTATAAATCAAAACAACTTCTAAATTTAAATGATTATCAACACACTTTATTTCAAGCGTAGTACAGTCATCTTCATTGCCAAACGTTGATGGCAAGCCATTTAATTTTGGCTTGCCTTTATATATTTTATGAGACTTGTAAAAAATCCCGCACGCAGTAATTCCTGACTTTGTCATAACCTTTAAACATGGCTCTCTAAAATCCCCCAAACCACTTGTAGGGTATTCTGTAGGGAAGCTGTCTAAAAACGACATCCTGTCTCTTCCATTCTTTGAAGGAACATAAGGAGGTTCATCTAATCTTAAAAGGTAATTCACATCTTCATCAGGAATCATCTCTCCAAAGTAGACATGTCCTAAAAACTTTTCTTCATCAACGATAGCCATTATATAACTGGTATCTTTAGCATCAAGTTTAAATGATTTCGACTTCTCATAATAACGTATCGGCATAATAAAAATCCTCCACTTATTTGAAAAATTTATCAACGCTTATTTACTTGAATATTTAATATTTATTTGCTTTTGATAAATTTTCCCACAACTTTTGCTTTGAATGTAGACTTTCACTATGATTCTAATAATTCTAAGAAGAACTTAAGAATTATATCGCCCGAATACAGAAGGTATTCATGCTGGTACTCCGGAAAAAATACAATTCTTTTATTTGATGTAATATTGTTGTATGCCGCCATCTGTGAAAATGGAGGACACACGTTATCCATTAAAGCTGTCATCCAAAGTATATCACACTTAACATCTTTTGCCCGATTCTTTATATCGATGTATGCAAGCCGCTCAAAGAAGAAATCCTCCTTTAGATGATTTGGGTCCCTCTGCCTAAAATACCACGTAATTTCTTCATAAGTAGGATTTTTAAAATTGTTCTGATATATACCTCTAAAATCACATAAAAATGGATAAATAGCAGCAGCCCCTTTCAAATCATCTACTAAGGATGCACATGCGATGGTAAGTGCACCACCCTGCGATGCTCCTGTAGCGAAAATATTTTTTTCATCCACAAAATCCATCGTCTTTAAGATTTTCACACACTGTGCAGTATCTAAATAAACATTTCTATAAAAAAGATCATCAGGATTGTCGCACTCCAAGCCCCTTATAATATGACCACTCTGTGTATTTCCCTTGTATACGCCATTGTCAACACTTAACCCTCCTTGGCCTCTAACGTCCATCGCCAGCACGCAAAAGCCTTCTGCGATATATGGAAGTTTTCCGCTCCATTCGCCGCTGTTACTCCAATATCCATGAAACATGACAACAGCAGGTATCTTCCCCTCTATCCTCTTAGGCTTTAAAAACTGACAGTGTATTCTTCCTCCACCAACACCGGTAAAGTATAAATCGTATGCATCGCAACTTCTTGAAACAAAGTCACTTCTTTTAAGCTCATATTCTAAAGACGCATTCTCAAGATCTTTTCTTGCTCTCATCCAATATTCATCATAATCTTTTGGCGGATCTCCTATTCCTTTGTAGTCTTTTAAATGCTCTATTTGACACTTGTAAAGTTTATCCATCGGCTACACCTCTATATTTTTCCATCTGTTGCATCAAGAGGCAAAACTTCATTGTGCTCTTTTATAAAGTTTAAAGTTTCATCTAATGTCGTATAAGCAACTGCCACATAGGAATCAGCAGCACCGTAGTATATGGCTATTCTACCTGTATCAGCATCACATAAAGCAGCACATGGAAATACTACATTTGGTACAAATCCTCTTTCCTCATACCATTCTTCAGGTGTCAGCATAAAACTTCCTGCTCTGTACAACACTTTTGCAGGATTATCTTTATCTAATATGGCTGCACTCATAGAGTAAACCAAGCCATTGCATGTGCCTGTAACACCATGATAGAAGATAAGCCATCCATCATCTAATTCAATAGGTGCAGGACCGCATCCAATTTTAACAGATTGCCACCATCCATTGCCGCCCTTCTGCATGACAAGCCTGTGTTCTCCCCAATATTTTAAATCAGGGCTTTGGCTTAACATAATATCTCCAAATTGAGTATGTCCATTGTCACTGGGTCGTGACAGCATTACGTATTTACCATTTATTCTCCGTGGAAACAAAACCGCATTTCTATTAAATGGCAAAAACGGATTCTCAAGTCTTGTAAATGTCTTAAAATCCGTCGTCCTGGCAAGTCCTATTGATGCTCCATCGAAGTCACCGCACCATATAATGTAATAGGCATCCTCTACTTTTACAAGTCTTGGATCGTATGCATATAACGGTTGATACGGTTTTCCATCTTCATCAAAGAATTTAATTTTTTCTTCATCAAACTCCCAGTGAAGCCCATCATCACTTCTTCCCAAATATATATGTGGTCTTCCATTTATAGTTTCACCACGAAATACTCCAATAAAAGCACCTTCATAAGGAACAACTGCACTGTTAAAGATTCTTCCCACTCCATTCACTGGGTTGCGATTTATTATTGGATTTTCACTGTGACGCCATATTGGCCCGTTAAATCCTTTCGGCTTATCCTGCCATGGAATGTTCGTCAAACTACTTCCTATTATTTTACTCATAAACTATCTCTCCTTTAAAATTATTCTTTAACAGATCCAACAACCAATCCATTGTAGATCTGTTTTTGCAACGCCAGAAAAATAATAAGTGTAGGTATCATTATAAGAATTACACCTGCAGAAATTATTTCCCAATGAGCACCATAAGGTCCTTTAAAAGCAAATAGTGCGGTTGATACTGTAAGTAAACTTTGATCCGGTGTGTAGAGGAAAGGAATGTAGAAGTCGTTGTATATAGCTACGCCTTTTGTAATTAACACAGTCGCAACCGCTGGTCTTATTAATGGAAAAATAATTTTAAAAAATACTTGAAAATAATTTGCACCATCTATTATTGCAGATTCGTCCAATGATACAGATATGTTTTCCATAAATTGCAGAAAAATATATATAGATACAATATCTGTACCACAATATAAAATTATAGGAGCAAGTCTTGTATTAAACAATCCTAAAGCGTTTATAATCTGAAACGTCGCAACTTGGGTAGAAATCATGGGAATCATTGTAGCAACCAAAAATAAAGCATTTGCAGCCTTACTGATTTTAGATTTAAAGCGACTAAACACAAATGCAGACATTGAACCAGTAAGGACAGAACCTGCCAATGAAAAAATTAATATTATTATAGTATTTTCAAACCCTGTCAGCATATGTCCTTCAGTAAATGCAATGATAAAATTCTTGATATTTAAAAAACTTGATGGTAATGTCAATACGCCTGTAGAAGCATATTCAGCACTAGTTTTAAATGCCGCAAAAAAAACTACTAACACAGGCACTATGAACACGAAAAGTAACAATATTAGTATAGCATATTTTAATGTAATTAAAATAATATCTTTTATATTCGTTTTTCTCATAATCATGTTTTACGCACCCCTCGATTGTAATGCAAATCTTTGAATTGCAAATATCAAAATGCTTATTATAAGCAAGATAACAGCTAAAGCGGAAGCTAATCCAACTCTGTAGTTTTGGAATGCAAAATTTACTGTTTGAATGACAAATGTCATGCTGCCATTTCCACCGCCTGTCATAATATATGGTATTTCAAATGCAGCTAATGAACCAGTTACCGAAAGAAATACCAATAACTTTAATATTGTCGATATCCCCGGTATTATAATATGAATAAATTGTTGAAATCTATTGGCACCGTCAACCTCTGCGGCTTCAATTATGTCTGTAGGAATCGACTGCATAGCTGCCGAAAACATTACAATATCATATCCTATATATCGCCACACTGAAACGAATGCCAGCGATACATTTATGAGATGTGGATCCTGAAGCCAAAAGTGTATATATCGCCCTAATCCTAACAATTTTAAAATCGTATCAAGTGTAGAACCTGGCTGAAAGAAAAATATAAATATAAAACTTATTGCGACACTATTGATTAAAGAAGGAAAAAAATAAACTCCTTTAAATAAATTTGCAAATCTGCATCTAAAGCTAATTAAGTATGAAATACATACTGCTAAAGCAATCTGTATAAAAGCAGCTACAATATAATACAAGCTGACAATAAATGGCCTGAAATAATCTGCACTGCTAAATATTAATTTATAATTATCTAAACCAATAAAATTTTTCGTAGGGCTTATTCCATCCCAATCAGTAAAGCTGTAACCAAACATAAATATTGATGGAACATAAGTAAATAATATAAGCAACAATACAGGTACAAATAAAAATGTAATTGAAATAAGGATTTTCTGTTGTTTGTATGTGAGTGATGATATGCTAAATCTCTTTCTCTTTACATCAACTTCCATAATTTCACCCTCTCAGTTTTAATGCACAATTGTTATTTATCGCTTAATAAATAAATGGTTTAGATTATGCTTTATGCAAATGAACAAAAAGGCATAAAGCATAATTTCTAAACCATATTTCATTTACTTTTTGACAGCATTAACTCCTTGTGCCCATTTTGAATTTAATTCGGACATATATTGATCAAATGTCTCATTACTTACTCCTAACCCAATTTCTATAATTTTCTTTACCCATTTACCGTCATTTAAATTTATCAGTGAAACTTTCTGAACTGTATCTAAATCCTGTGCTTGTTGTGTTGTACCAGGTTTTGCTTCTACCAATTCGACATCTGTGGCACCACTCAAATAATCAGGTAATTTTGCACCGACAATAGGTGAAAACATATTAGAGTCTTGTGGGTACTTTGTTATAAAGAATTTCAAAAATTCTTTTGCTAATGGTATGTTCTTGCTATGAATATTTACACCCATACCATAATCAGGTCCAACTTGAACTATCGCTTTGCCATCGTGTCGAACCGGAACGGGCATGTACTTTATATCTTCAGGTGTCTTTGATTTCGCTTGAATTTGCCCAATTGCCCACGTACCTAAACACATAACCGCAATTTTCCCATCTGCCATAGCTTGTTTAGACCATTCCCAATCTGACGTCATAGGATCCTTTTCAACTAATTTATTTTTTACAGCTTCATAAAGAAGGTCTAACGAAGTATACGTTGCAGTACCTTTTGTAAATTCATTTGGATTATAGATCATCTTATTCATGTAATCTGGATCACCAGATATGCCGATTTGTAACGCATTCGAGAAATTTGTCAAGGCCCATTCTGATGTATAATTTGTATAATATGGTATAGCATTTGTCTTTTCCTTTATTGCCTTTAGCATATTGATGTATTCATCAGGTGTCGTTGGAAGACTTGTTACACCGGCATCCTTTAAAACCTTTGCATTGTATACAAAACCTGTTGCATTAGCTCCTGTAGGAATACCATAGATCGTACCATCTACGTCAAAATTATCAAGGTAATTATAAGTTTTTGATAGCTCATCTTTAGTTCCAAGAGGAGCAAAGAAATCTTTATACTTGTCCTTTGTTATATTGGCAGGAATCATTAAAACATCGCCATAGTTGCCAGTAGACATTCTTGTAGAAATTGCATTTTGATAATCATTTAGGTTTTCAAACTTTATTGTAGTCCCAGGATGCAATTTTTCAAACTCATCAGCATATTTATTAAATGTATCTGTCATATCAGTCCTGTGCGTCAATACAGTGATAGTCCCTTTTAGCTCATTGCTGGAGCTGCTCGTTTTATTGCTGCTGGCATTGTTATTATTGTTTGAATTACCACACCCGGCAAGTGAAGTAGATATTACTGCAGTAGCCAGTAACAATGACAACATTTTTTTTGCTTTCATTACCGTTCCTCCTTAAAAACTTTTTAGTATAACTTTTTCAAATGCTTCAAATGTTTACAATACATTTATCAACCTCCTCTCATTGTTAAATTTTATTAAAAGGTTAATGTCACCTTTTGCACGATTATCAAAAATATAAAGAACAACACAATTGAAATAATAATTTCAACATACATTATCCACATTATCAACTTCAAATAACTATTTATTTTTTGAATATTTTAAAGTTATTTTATGCTAATTTGTCACAATTATAAAGTATATTGTGTTTAACTTTTTAACTTTAATTTAAGTATAAAATAACTATCACAAAATGTCAATACAAAATTGTTATTTTCATTTATTTACATATATTTATTGTATTTAACGTATACAACACGTATCTAATGGTTATTTAACCTTTATTTTAGTTTACTTTATGGTTATATATTTACTTATATAATCTAACTTCACGCTTATTATACTTTGATTCTTGTGTAAGCAATATTTATATAATTAAATAATTTTGCAAAAAATGATGGGATTGCTCCCATCATTCTTAAGCCCTTAATCTGACAACACAACGTTGTCTAAATAAACATTGCTGTTTCCAGTTTGTCCACTATCAGGTATAATCTTTACACCAATTGACTGCACATTGTCAAGGTTACTTATCTTTGATGAATCCAAATCAATTGATAGAATCGTAAATCCACTACTGCTAATTGGTTGCCAACCACTATCATACCAGGTCCAGCTGGACCCTGTTTTTATATAAAGCGCCGCGGTTGCAGTACCATTTGATAATTTAATATCGATACTTATTTTTTTAACTGCCGACAAATCAATTGCCTGTACCTTATCAATTTCAAAACCATCCGTCTTGCTTAAATCAAAATTAGATGTAAGTGAATGTGTGCCACTGCTTGCAGCATCAGTTGTTATACTTGTTGCTATCGCATTTGCATTATTTTGATCAACAGTCCAACCATCTGTTCCATTCTCAAAATCATACAACACACCAGGCTGAGCAGGAGTGCTGTTAGATCCAGAACTACCATTGGGTATTCCGCCGGTACCATCATTTATAGCTCGTATGCCATCAAAGTAAAGCGTTCCACTTTTTGATCCTCCAGCATCATTAACATATATAGAAAACTCTTGAACATTTTTAAGATCTTCTTTTGTTATGACTTTACCTTGATCCTTTGTATCCCACGGCGCAACCGTAAAACTGTTAAACCCAATTTCCTCCCAATGCGGTATACTATTTGAAAGAGACGGATATGCTTCGTAATAAATTCCATTTATTTTCATTTGAATTACTAATTTCTGATTGCTTCCATCTGGCACTAAATAAAACTTCAATTTATTATATCCCGACCAATCAACACCACCTAAAGTCTTTGTAACTCCCGTATATCCAGAGCTACCCAACCTATAATCGACTTTCATAGCATACTTACCATCTGCTGCATTATTGTTAGTAAGCGAAACTGAAATATCATCTCCTGATGCTTTAATCCATTTTGACTGCAATGCAGCATCATTTCCCTGATATGATTCAAAATCATCAACTAAAGATGGATCAGTAGGCGCTTCTACAAATGCATTTATCAGTTGAATATTGTCAACATATATTTCTCCTGTACCATCAAAATTCAAGCCATTTCCTACTACTGATATAGCAAGTCCTTTAGCCGATGCTACCTTTGAACTGTCTAAATCAATTGTAACTGGGAAATAAGCATATTGTATGCCATCAATACTTTCTGTACTCAAATCTGTAATTTTCTTCTCCGTAGTAGTCATACCATATTTCGTATCCCAATCGTCTGGCAACATTGCAATCCCACGCACAGTTGCATCAGGATTAACATTTGCTGCTGCTACCGGAATCAAGACATCAAATTTAATACGATTCACATATGGCAATACATCATTTATATTAGTCAATTGCAATTTCAATTCTTGCCATGAATCTGCATAAGTCATCCCACTGACAGTCATTTCGAGTTTTCCATCACCATCTAATACTGCATGCCCTATATTCAAACTCATAGATTCAGGGTAAGTACCATTATTTTGAATGCCTTCTATATTTGTATCAAAAGTATAATCTTTAATCAATATCTCAGGAATTTTTACAAAAACGTTGACAGACTGTTCAAATTCGATGCTCCCACCATTATATGCAATGACTGTAATCTTCGTTGTTTTACCATTGTATTGATAAGAAGGAGACCAATCCTGAGAATAATATCCATCCTGATCTAATGTCATTGGTACTTCAACATTAGAATCATTAACTTTATACACAACTTTTGTTGGTGTGTCATTCAATATTCGCACTCTAATCTTTGTTGTGTTAGTTGTTATTTCTGAATTATCAGTTGGCGTAACAATATGCATAAATGGCTTACCTGGATTGACAATGACATCTTCAGTTAAATTTGTCCCTTTTATATCATTAAGAAATGCCGTATAAGGATCTTGATAAAATTTTATAAAATCGGGCAACAATTCATGATCTCCTAAATTTGGTGCGTTCTTATATGGAACAAATAAATTACCATTCAATCCAAAATTAGCCCATGTCAGCATATACGCAATACGCCTTGCATTGCTATCAGATTTAATAGCATTTAATACGTCAGTAAACCAGCTAAGATCACCATTTCCTGTCACTTTCATTCCTTGAGGACTATAGCCAAATTCAGATAAAACAGCTATCTTCCCTTTGCTATCAGCCAATTTTGAAATCATAGATAAGTCGTTAACTAGACCGCTTAAAAATTGTGCTGTTCCTGGGTTGTCAATGTTGTCATACTGGTCCATACCAAGAACATCTACGTAATTATCACCAGGATAAGTTGCTAAATAATTATCTTCACTGCCATTAAAAGGGCCATTAGGTGAATATACATACAATATATTGTGAACTCCTTTTTTGTCTCGCAAATATTCTACCGTATATCTGTATAGTTCAATATATTGGCTTGGCGTCGTCGTCTTTGCTCCCCACCAGAACCAACCACCATTTTGCTCATGGAATGGTCTAAACAAAATTGGTATCAAGTTCCCATCATCATCTTTGAGGTTATTTGCAAATAGGGCTATATTATCTAAAAATTCATTAAATTGGCTGTTGTATTCGCCACCAGGAAGTATCTTTTCTACAACATCACCAGAAACATCATTAAAACTGCCACCTGTAACAAAATTAGGCATATGAGCACTTAAAGTGAAAATTCCACCCATCTCATGGATTTTCTTAACAGCTGCTATTAAATTTTCACGATTTTTTTCCAGATCATTCGGAACACCTGGTTTCTCTTTCCCTTCTAAGCTTAAGGTATCCCATCCAAAAACAGCTGGAAAATCTCCAACATCGTTCTTTACATCTGACTGTAATTCATTTGAACCAGAAGTTATTGTAATTCCTTCGTCAGTATCATGTTGATGGCCAAACAATACCTCTTTTCCACGTATATCATTTAAATAAACAAAAAGTTCTTTTGTCGCTGCAGTTGCATCAGGATCTACCAAGTTAATACTTCTTGTTGTAGATTCATTGCTACTACTATTTGAGTTATTATTTGTATTTATATTAGTATTAGTGCTATTGTTGTTATCATTTTTAGAACTGAGATTCAACAATCCCTTCTCCAGAATTCTTCCATTCAAAGAGACATTTTCCGCTTCAATATTTGCTTTTTTTATTGTGCCATAGCCATTTATAATAGTTCCATTTGCTCCACTATTAACATTTATTTCAGAAACACTTGCTTCTCTGCCAATATTAAGTGCAACATAGGTGTTTACTTCAATAGTACCAATATCAGATTTGTCATTTAAATCAATTAATGATTCACTATTAACCGCAATATTTCCAACCTCGTTATTCCCACTGAAAGCCACATGAACTTTCCCATCTAAACGATTTACGACAATTTTATTAATGTTGGAATTATTAATATAGATTGAATTCTCCCCACCACCAGATATATAAACTGTTCCATCAACAGTTACATTATCAATAGCTGCTTCTCCATTTCCTATGCCTGATGCAAAAAACAAATTCCCTTTAATTACTGTATTTTTTAGCGTTACACCATCATGATTGATTATAACATTCCCATTAAAAGATTTACCTTCATAATTGCCACCTATATTAAAATAACCTGCTATTAACCTGTCAAGCAGCGCGCAAAACTCTGCACGTGTGATAGTCTTCTCAGGTTTGAATGTACCATCATCATATCCGGATATTATTTCCCCAAGAGAATCTACGGCACCTTTTGCATAGTCGCTGATTTGTGAAGCATCTTTAAATTTATTAATATTAGAAGAATCACCTTGTCCATTCATATTAAAAACATCTGCCAATAGCGTAATTGCATCTTCACGTGTTATATTTGCATCAGCTTTTGATATGTTATTAGGAAATCCAGAGTAGTATCCAGCATATCTTGCTATAAGCAATTGATCTAAATACCATGCACCTGATTTAACATCAGAAAATTGATGCTCGGATTTAGCAGAAAAACCGAAAATCCGATTTAAAATTGATACGACTTCTGCACGAGTAATTTCTTTTTGAGGCTTAAATGTTCCATCAGGATATCCATTTATTATTCCATAGTTCTTTAAATTTTCTATACTATTCTTTGCCCAATTATCTCTTATGTCACTGAATGCAAAGCTATTTAAATTTGATACTACAGCCTCCGAAGTAGCAGCATATGAAGTCGAAAAGAAATTATATGGGGTAGCAGAAACTATTAACAAAACAGATAAAATTCCAGCGATAAATTCACGAAAAAGACTCATCATAAATCCCTCCAAACAACAAATAGTTTTTTATTGCAAAAATAAATAATAAAAGCTTTTCTCACCTTCTTCCCAAGCTTATTCAAATCATAAAAACTTAAAATTATCTTTATTTATCAGCTCCTTTCTATGCTAATATTTATGTATTATTAATAAGTGAAATAATTTAAGCGAATTTCAAAATTTTAAATCTTAGAAATACACGATGATATATTGATAGCCCCTATTTATATTGTATTTATGTTCATAACGTTATATTTGATTATTTATAATTACTTTTTAACTAAATAATTTGTATTGAATTCATTTATTAACTTATAGTTTAGTATAGAATATTTATGTACTGTTGTCAATAATATTATCTCATTTTCACTTATTTACATCAATTTGGCATATTATTATGCAAAAATTATCTTAATCACTGTTATTTATAGATTAAATATAGGTTATTTTTATTGAAAAATATTATAAAAATAAATATAATTATAATTTGCATATATTTTGTGTAGAAAATTTTCTTCTTGACTCCCAATCGAAATAATGTTAGAGTAACTTTATAAAATCATATGAGGAGGAATTTGCAATAGATATCAATATTAAAAGTTTAAAAATAAGCGATTTAGTGGCAAAACTGCCAATAATCCAAGGTGGCATGGGTGTAGGAATATCACTAAGCAATCTCGCTTCTGCCGTCGCTAATGAAGGTGGCATTGGTGTAATATCTGCAGCAGGTATTGGCATGATAGAAAAAGATTTTGCTACAAATTACATTGAGGCAAATATAAGGGCACTTAGAAAGGAAATTAAGAAAGCCAGAGAAAAAACTAAAGGTATAATTGGCGTTAATATAATGGTAGCGCTATCAAATTTTGCTGACATGGTTAAAACATCAATAGATGAAGGTATCGATATAATCTTTTCCGGTGCAGGGCTTCCGCTAAATCTTCCTAACTTTTTAAATAAAACATCTAAGACTAAGTTAGTACCTATTGTTTCATCTGGAAAGGCATTCAACCTTATAGCGAAAAGATGGCTACAAAAATACGATTATTTGCCAGATGCTGTTGTCGTTGAAGGTCCAATGGCTGGTGGTCATTTAGGCTATTCAAATGAGCAGATATCAAACCCTGACTATTCTCTTGATAAAATAGTTAAAGACGTATTGGGAGAAGCAAGACAATACGAGGAGATCTCAGGAAAGCAAATACCTGTTATTGCCGCTGGCGGAATATATACAGGTGAAGACATATACAAATATCTAAAAATGGGTGCCGCTGGTGTACAAATGGCCACACGTTTTGTCACAACCGATGAATGCGATGCATCAGATGAGTTTAAAAAGTCATATCTAAACTGCAAGAAAGAGGATATAGCTATAATAGAGAGCCCTGTCGGTATGCCAGGTAGGGCAATCATCAATAAGTTCCTTAATGATGTAAAATCAGGTGAAAGAAAACCATATAAGTGTTTGTATCACTGCATTAAGACGTGTGACTATAAAAAAAGCCCTTACTGTATATCGCAAGCACTCATAAACGCTCAAAAGGGACTTATGGCAAATGGATTTGCATTTGCTGGAGCTAATGCTTATAGAGCAGATAAAATAATACCTGTTAAAGATTTAATTAATACTCTCTTGGATGAGTATAATAAGGCGCTTTATTTAAGCATATAACTATTTAAAAGACTGCCAAAACGGCAGTCTTTTAAATTATTTTCTGGGCTTTGAAATTTCTACGCTTATTCTTTTACCATCAATTATTTTACCAGACAATTGGTCAATTATATTTTTTGCAGCACTTCTGGCCACATTTACAAATGAAAATTTTTCAAATATGTCTATATCCTGTATATCATTTTTTGGAATGCGGCAATCTGCAAGAAGCTTAATTGCCGTCCTCTTATTGAATTTGTCTTTTCTTCCTAAATTGATAAACAGCCTTAAATAATCCCGTTCAATGTCATTTCTATATACATCTTCTCCGTAATACATATCCATCAAAGCTGCCGCAACATCTACAAGGTTGTATTCTTCGTCAAGCTCCATTGCCAATGGCACAAACCTTTTATAATCATTTTTCTCCAATGTCTTTTTGATTTCAGCTATCATTTTATTGTACTTGACTTCCAATATGTCATCTACAGTTGGCAGTTCTTTTCGCTTTATCTTGCACCTGGTAGCTTTTTCTATCCTCTTTAACGCTGGATACTCCCTTGATGTCACTAAAGTATAAGCGACGCCGCTTCTATTTGCCCTTCCCGTCCTGCCAATTCTGTGGACGTATGATTCTACATCTTGTGGCAAATTGTAATTTATGACGTGTGTCACATTTTCAATGTCTATACCTCTTGCTGCTACATCAGTCGCTACTAAGAAATCCAAAATACCTTCTTTGAATTTCCTGAGCGTATTTATCCTTTGATTTTGGCTCATATCACCATGCATACCTTCAACATTGTATCCTCTCGACTGCATATTTTCTGTAAGCTCATCAACTTCCTTTTTTGTCTTGCAGAAAATTATCGTGCTTGACGGCTCATCAACATCTAATATTCTGCAAAGAGATTCAAACCTTTCTTGGTTCTTTACCTCGTAATAAAAATGCTGGACTGTTGAAACAGTCATAGTCTTTTTTACGATAGAAATAAATTTCGCATTGCTTTTCATGTATTTTTTTGCAAGATTCTTTATTTCATCCGGCATCGTAGCAGAAAACATCATGGTCTGTCTTTCTCTATTTGTATGGTTTATGATTTCTTTGATATCATCTATAAACCCCATATCCAGCATTTCATCTGCTTCATCTATGACAAGATACCTTACACTCTTTAAGTCAAGCACATTCCTCTTTATAAGGTCCAAAACTCTCCCTGGCGTGCCTACAACGATGTCTACGCCTCTTTTTATTGCTTTAATCTGCCTATCTATTTGCACACCTCCATAGACAGGAAGCAATCTTACTTTAGAATACTTTCCTATGCGGGCCAATTCATCATTTACTTGTATTGCCAGCTCTCTTGTGGGAGTCAAAATAAGGCAAAACACTTTCCCATCATTTGAACTAAAATTGTTTATGATAGGTGCACCGTACGCCAACGTCTTGCCAGTCCCTGTCTCTGCCTGTCCTATTACATCTAACCCTTCTAACAAAACAGGTATTACTTCCGACTGTATTTTAGATGGCTCCTCAAAGCCCATATCGTCGATAGCTTTTAAAATTTTTTCATTTAAATTTAGTTCCTTAAAATCCATTAATCTTTTGTCTCCTTAATATTTTTTATTCACTTGGTATTATTTTTTACAAAATCAACTGCAATATGTGAATATCCAAGTATCTATTAAACTTATAACCTAATTCCTTTAATGTGCCAACAATTTTGAAGCCGTACTTTTCGTGCAAGTGAATGCTTACATCATTGCCTTCAGATATTCTGGCTACTATAGTGTGAAATTCATTTTCCTTTGCATGATCTATAATCTTTTTGATTAATCTATCCCCAATGCCGCGCCCCTTGTACGCCTCATCAACGTAAATCGAGTCTTCCGCCACAGCTCTATAGCCGCATTTGTCAGACCAAAGGGATAAAGACGCCCAACCTACAACAATGTCATCTTCTATTGCCACAAAAACAGCATATCTGTCATTGTGCATCTCAAACCATTTTTTATGATACTCTAATGGCCTTGGCTCAGTATCAATTGTTGCTGTCGTATTTAACACAGCCTGATTGTATATATAATTTATCCTTTCAATATCATCTATATTAGCTTTTCGAATGATCATAAAGACCGTTCCTTTCATAAAATTGGCTTTAAAAGAATTCGATATAAATACTTTAACATATAATATTGAAATTGCATATATATAATCAAAATAATTTTTAAAAATTCTTATGGAGATGTATTATATGAATAAAAAATTGATTGATATAAAGAAACACTCATTTATAGTAAATGCTGATTACAATGACGTCTTGCTTTTAGCAAAATTAATTCAGGCAGAAGGTGAAAGCGAACCAATGATTGGAAAAGTCGCTATAGGAGCCGTTGTCGTAAACAGAGTACAAAATCCAAATTTCCCTAATACCATATCTGAAGTCATATTTGAGCCTGGACAATTTGAAAGCGTAACAAATAACCGCATATTCAATGTAGAAAACATAGACGAGGAATGTATTATTTCAGCTTTAAAAGCATTGGAAGGAGAAGACCCGACAGACGGTTCTCTGTACTTTTACAATATGTATACAGCGACAAACGATTGGATTAAATCAAAAAAAGTAAGCGTTACCATAGGAAAGCATAATTTTATAGCATAAGAAAGCAGGGCAATGCCTTGCTTTCTTCAGCATATTCTGGGGAGAAGCTCACCAATTGGCCTATCCACGATTCTATTTGTGCCATAGATTGTTTCTATCGTCACAAGACCAGAATCATCGATTTCGCCGATAATGGCGGCATCTTTGCCGTATTTATCATCTTTCATTATTTCCAATGCCTTATAAGCATAATCTTTATCAACTACACATACGAGTTTCCCTTCATTGGCAAGATGCAGATAATCGATGCCTAACATACTGCAAGCAGATTTTACACTTTCTTTCACAGGCAGTTTATCTTCATATATTTTGATTCCCACATTGCTCATGCTGGCGATCTCATACAGCACTTCTGCGACACCGCCTCTTGTAGGATCTCTCAAGATTTTCACAGCATCTTTAAGAGTCATAAGCTTCTCTACCATTTTATTTAGAGGCGACACATCAGAGAGGAGAGGTGGTTCAAAATCAAGCCCTTCTCTATCTCCCATCACTGCCATGCCATGATCGCCTATAGTACCTGAAATTATCACTGCATCTCCAGGCTTTCCATTTTTAATAGATACGGAAGCTTCATCATGCAAAATGCCTATCCCTGCAGTGTTTATAAAAATGCCATCTGCGCTGTGTTTCTCTACAACCTTTGTATCACCCGTCACAATTTGTACCCCTGCCTCATTAGCAGCATCCACCATTGAGTCGACTATCCTTTTAATGTCGTCAATCGGGAATCCTTCTTCAATTATAAATGATGCACTTAAAAAAAGAGGCTTTGCACCACGCATGGAAATGTCATTTACAGTGCCGCATATTGCTAGTCTACCGATGTCACCGCCTGAGAAAAAGATAGGTTTCACTACAAAACTGTCTGTTGTAAAAACAGTTTTACCCGGCAGCAATGCAGCATCTTCCATCTGACTTAAATATTCATTATTGAACTTTTCTATGAATATTTCACTTATGAAACTTTGCATCATTGAGCCACCGCCGCCATGTGACATAAGTACCTTGTCCATATAACATTCCTCCTCTGTTTACTCACCATACTTATAATACGCTGCACAAGATCCTTCCGATGAAACCATGCATGGTCCCACAGGATTCAAAGGTGTACAAGCTTTGCCAAATAGCGGACACTGCTTTGGCGTTATTAGTCCCTTAAGCACATCACCACAGCGACAGCCTTTTATCTCTGTTCTGCTATTAGGCTTTTTAATGTTAAATTTCTTTTCCGCATCGTATTCGCTGTACTTTTCACGTATCTTAAGCCCTGATCCTTCTATCATGCCAAGGCCTCTCCATTCAGCATCGCTTTCTTCAAAGATTTCATCCATCAATCTCTGCGCTTCAGTATTTCCTCCCTCTTTTACGACCCTTTTATACTGGATTTCTATTTTGGGATCTTTTAAGTTTTTTAAAATCATTACGACGCTCATCAATATATCTGTAGCTTCAAATCCAGATACGACACCGCCAATCTTGTATTTGTCAACCAAAAAACCATATATGCTGCTTCCCGTTATGGCACTTACATGGCCAGGAAGCAAAAAGCCCTGAATATCTGAACCATTTACAACAAGTGCCTCCAAAGCCTTTGGCATTGTCTTATGAAGGCAATACACACTGTAATTTTTGATTTTTCTTGTGTATGCTTCTTTTATAGTCATGGCGACAGACGGAATTGTCGTCTCAAAACCTATTCCAATAAAAACTACCTCTTTACTTGGATTTGCCATAGCATAATCCAGTGCATCAAGTGGTGAATAAAACACTCTTACATCCTTGCCTTTCGCTCTTTCCTCTTGCAGCGAAGAATCATTTCCAGGAACTCTTACCAAATCTCCGAATGTGGCAATAGTCACTCCTTGACTTGCCAAAGATATTGATGCATCGATTTCATTTTGTGCTGTCACACAGACGGGACATCCCGGCCCCGAAATGAGCTTTATATTTGGCGGCAATATCTGCCTTAAACCGTACTTAGATATAGCCATAGTATGAGAACCACAGACTTCCATTATCTTGATAAATTCTCCAGTATTGTACCTATCTATAAGCTCTTTGGCTCTATTTATGATGCCTTGCATAGAAATACCTTTCCTTTCTTAATTTTGTTTGAAGCTTTCTCTTAAAGCTTCTTCCATTTCCTCCCAAAGCTTTAGATCTTCTTCAGCCGTTTCTTTGTCTACAATGCTTATGGCCACACCTGCATGAACCATGACATAATCTCCAATCTTGACATCAGGTACCATTGATATGGATACCCTTCTTTTTAGACCGTTTAATTCAGTCTCTGCCACATCTCCGTCGATTTTTAACACCTTTTGTGCTACAGCAATACACATAATCACACCTCCATCCTATAGTTTGCTATGACTGCTTGGCCTAAGGAAATGCCGCCGTCATTGCAAGGTATCTTGCTATTTGAATAAACAGAAAATCCTTCTTTTGATAATCTATCAATGATATTTTCCAATAAATATTTGTTCTGAAAACTTCCACCGCTTAATACTACTTTATCTATATTGTACTTTTCGCCAAGTTTCAATGCTACATAAGCAGTAAACTCTACGATGGTATTGTGAAATCTGGCGGATATTATCCCTTTATTTACCCCTTTTTTATAGTCAGAATAAACTTGCCTTAAAATATCCGATGTATCCACCACATACTGGTCATCACTTGATACTGTGAAGTCATAATACGATTGATCCTTTTCTATGATGCTTTCAAGCTCCATAGCCGCTTGTCCTTCATATATAACAGTGTCTTTAACGCCGATCAGTGATGCAACTGCATCAAACAATCTGCCCATGCTGGACACCAATGGTGCGTTTATTTTTTTGTCTATCTGCGCTTTTATGATCTCCAATTCCTTTGCATCAAACCTTTTAAGATAGTCTTTATAAAAAATCATATCTTCATTTATAAAACCTATTGCAGTTCTGTATATCCTTTTTATGGCAAGCTCCCCGCCTGGAAGCGGATTGTATTTTATATGGCCAGCCCTTACGAAGTCTTTCAAATCAGCTATCAAAAATTCAGCGCCCCAAACATTTCCATCTAATCCGTATCCTGTACCGTCATATGAAAAACCTATGACTTTGTCTTCTATGCCATACTCCGCCATACAGCTTACTATGTGGGCATGATGATGCTGCGTGTATATTACAGGCAAACCCAGTGTTTTTGCAAACTGCGTCGACAAGTAGCCTTGATGCATGTCACAAGCCACAAATTGCGGCTGGACTTTAAAAAGTCTCATGTACTTCTTTATTTCTTCTACATAGTACATGTACGTCTTGCTGTTATCCAGATCTCCTATGTGATGGCTTAGAAATACGTAATTGCCTTTAGTCAAGCAAAACGTGTTTTTGTAATACCCTCCAACAGCAAGTATCGGTTTAAAGTCCATTTTAAACACCATAGGCTCTGGTGCATATCCTCTTGATCGCCTTATGACTCTTTCACTTTTACCTTTCCAAGATGTAACCGTATCGTCAATCCTATTTACAATGTCTCTATCATTTAAAAGGAAACTGTCTGCTATGCCTTTAAGCCTCTTTAATGCTTCGTCGTTGTCTTTACACAAAGGTTCTTCACTGATATTGCCGCTGGTCATGACAACCGGGAAATCTATATATTTAAACAAAAGATAATGTATAGGTGCATAAGGTAGCATCACACCCACACTGTCAAGACCATCACTTACACCTTCAAACTCGTACTTCTTTTTAAGAAGAACTATAGGTCTTCTTTGACTATTTAATAGCTCTATTTCTTCAGGGCTTACATGACAATACCTTTTTACATCTTCTACGTCTTTCATCATAAGCGCCAGTGGCTTTCCATATCTGTTTTTCCTTTCTCTAAGCCTTAATACAGCATCTTTGGATAATGCATTTACGGCCAGATGAAACCCACCTATTCCCTTTATGGCCACGATTTTCCCATTTCGTAAATCTTCAGCAATCGCCATAATAGGATCAAAATTCGTGCTTTCGCCAACATATTTAAGGGATGGTCCACAATCGTAACATGCTACAGGCTGTGCATGAAACCTCCTATCTAACGGATTTTCATACTCGTCTTTGCACAATTTGCACATGGGAAATTTTTTCATAGACGTCTTTGGCCTGTCGTATGGTATATCCTCTATGATAGAAAATCTTGGGCCACAGTTTGTACAATTTATGAACGGGTAGTTATACCTTCTGTTTTTTTCGTCCATCATCTCACTTACGCATTCGTCGCATACACCCATGTCAGGAGAAATCGGCACAAATCCCTCATCTGCTTTGCTTGACTTTATGCTAAAACCTTTATATCCTACAACATCGCAATCTTCTACGAATACTTCATCGATCTTTGAAAGCTTCGGAGGATTTTCTTTTAATTCCGATAAAAACGCATCTATGTCATCCTCATAACCCTCCACGTTAATATAAAGACCAGATGATGTGTTATAAACGATGCCTGACAAGCTGTGTTTTAATGCCAAATTGTACACAAACGGCCTAAATCCCACACCTTGGACAATCCCTTTAATGTTTATTTGCCTTGCACGTATTCGCTGTATTTCTTTTTCAGCCATTTTGCCAGCACCTCAAAGCCTTCTCCAGTCCTTGCCGATACTTCAAAAATCTCAGCTTCATCATTAAGCGTCTTCACACCGTCGTAAAAATACTGCTTATTGAAGTCAAAATACGGCAGTAAATCTATCTTGTTTATGACAACTGCTTTCGCCTTTGAGAACAAGAGAGGATATTTGTATGGCTTATCATCGCCTTCAGCCACATTTGCCATAGCCAATTTGAAATCTTCACCAAGTTCAAAATCTGAAGGGCATATTAGATTTCCTATATTCTCTATGAACAATATGCCACCCTCAAAATCAAGCGTAGACAACGCTTTGTTTATTGAATTGGCATTCAGATGACAAGCGCCACCTGTATTTATCTGCACTACCGGTATATTTCTTTCAGCCATCTTGCGGGCATCTATATCTGACGCTACATCGCCTTCTATCACACCACAAGGGATATCCATGTTTTCTATAAGCTTCAATATGAAACTTGTCTTTCCTGTGCCAGGCGAACCGATTATGTTTACCATCATGATTTTTCTTTCATCTTTTATGTTTTTGTTTTCTTCCGCAATGTTGTTATTAGCTTCAAGCACATCTTTAATAATCTTGATTTCCATTTATAATACACTCCTTATTCAACATCGATACTATCTATATAAAGTTCTTTGCCTTTTTCAATCAAAACACCGCTGCTGCCGCAATATGGACACTTAAACGTGAAATTCCCCCTATTATAAATCATGCCGCAACTGCGGCATTTAAACTCTGCTTTTACTTTTTTAAAATCAAGCTTAGCACCGTATAATGGCGTTCCTTCGCTTAAAACCTCAAAATAAAACCTTATGCTTTCTTCTTCAAACCCGGTTAATTCGCCAAGCACGATGTTTATTTTGGTGACCTTATTGACATTTCTTTTCTTAGCTTCATCAGAAACCATGTTTACGATGCTTTCAGTTATAGACAATTCATGCATTTAAGCACCGGCTTTCTCAGAATCATCGTGTTTTTCCAAGTGAATGTTGTACTTCTTGTCTGTGCAACTTCTGTAATGTACATCAAGCTTTAAACATTTCTTAGGACACTTTTCTACGCATACGCCACACAAGACACATTCAAACGGATTGTACTCCCAAACGCCGGTCTTTCTATCCACCTTTATGCAGTTTGAGGGACACACTCTCTGGCACATGCCGCAAAAAATGCACTCATCAATGTTGTTTTCCAAATGGCCTCTGTTTATATCAAATGGCTTTCTCTCCTCAAACGGATACATTCGAGTCACTGGCTTCTTTGACAGATTAGAAAACACGCTTTTTAGCATATCCAACATCTCAATAACACCTCTTCCCTGACAGATTATCTTTCCGTACAACTGATGCAAGGATCGATCGTCAGTATTAGTACAGGGACATCTTGCAGATGAGATCCAGGCAGTATTTTCAAAAGAGCCGGTATATTGGCAAAGGTAGGTGTTCTTATGCGAAGCCTATCTAAAAATTTCGTGCCATTTGATTTAATGTAATACACCACTTCTCCTCTTGACTGCTCAAGCCTTGATATGACTTCACCGGCAGGCGGATTGCCTTTTACAGGAACACTTATTTCTCCTTCAGGCATCTTTCCTAATGCCTGTCTTATAAGGTCAATTGACTGGAATATCTCCCTCATCCTAACCAAATTCCTGGCATAACTGTCACCAGCCTTTTCCACGATCGGCTCAAAGTCAAGGTACTTATAAGCAGCATAGCCAGTAGTCCTAAGGTCCAAATCCACGCCGCTTCCCTTAGCCATAGGTCCAGTTGCGCCAAGCTCATACGCTTCTTCTTTCGTCAAGACTCCTATGCCAACCGTTCTCTGCTTTACAGTATAGTTATTCATGACGACATCGTTGATATCTTTAAGCTGCCTTTCAACATCGTCTAATTCTTTTAAGATCCACTTAGCTTGTTCGCTATTTATGTCTTTTCTGACTCCGCCTACTATATTAACTGAAATTATGACTCTGTTGCCTGATGTAGCTTCCAGTATGTCCATTATCTTCTCGCGAATCTTCCACGTCTGCATAAAGAGGTTTTCGAAGCCAAATGCATCAGCAAAGAGTCCAAGCCATAAAAGATGGCTGTGGATCCTGTGAAGTTCTGCCCAAATAGTCCTTAAATATTCAGCTCTTACAGGAACCTGAACCCCCATCAATTCCTCTATTGCTTCACAATAATCCTGCCCATGCATACAACTGCATATACCGCAAACCCTCTCTACGACGTAAACCATCTGGTTAAAGTCCTTTTTCTGCGCTAAAGTTTCCAAACCTCTATGGACAAAACCGAAAGCAGGATATGCCTCTACTACCTTTTCATCCTCTACAACAAGTTTTAAGTGAATAGGCTCAGGCAAAACAGGGTGCTGCGGTCCAAACGGAATCGTACTTTTATCACTCATTCTTACCACCCTTTTCTCTTCTTATAATCTCTATGTCTGCTTGTGGACTTATTGGAGAGCTTTCACCCAACATAAAGTTTCCTCCAAAGTCAACTGCAAGGCCATCAAACTCAACTCCAAAAAGCTCTTTTATCTCATTTTCTACTGCCAGCGCACATGAATAAATATCTGAAACGCTGGGAACATTTTTCCCGTCGGTTATGATGTGGATGTTTTCTAAATCATAACCGATGGCAAATGTGTATATGATTTTAAATTTATCTTCTAAATTAAGGCACGTTTCTGTGACAAATCTATATCCACCATCGTGGTATTTTTTTACTTCGTTTTTTAAGTTGCCAATCTCAACTTCTCTGCTATTGACGATCATAAAATCACTCCTAACCTAAGCTTTTGGCTGAAACTATTACTTCCCTGCGAGAGTACTTGTCCTTTAATATCTGGGCTGCCTTGTAAAGGCCGTCTATCATGGCCTCAGGCTTAGCTGGACATCCAGGAACATATACATCAACAGGAATCACTTTGTCTATGCCGCCTAACACGTTATAGCAGTCCCTAAATATGCCTCCGCTGCATGCACAAATTCCGGCTGCCACAACTACTTTTGGATCTGGCATCATGTCATAGACATTTTTCAGTACATCTTTATTTTTTTCATTTACAGTGCCTGTTACTATTAGGATATCAGCATGTTTTGGATTCCCCACATTTACCATTCCAAATCTTTCCATGTCGTATATAGGCGTCATACATGCCAAAACCTCTATATCACATCCATTGCAACTTCCACAATCGTAATGGACTACCCATGGTGATTTTGAAAAGGACTTTTTTACAAATTCTTTTAAACCCATAAATTTATCACCTCGATACATTGCTAAAGTACAGGTAAGCAATATTTAAGACTGTAAAACTTATACCCACAATCCAGCTAAAACTAAGCATCCACTTAAGCGTCATCCTTGCAGATATATTATCTACAATTATATCTAAAAAGAATACAAAAAGCGATATCAAAGCACCAATCACAAGATTTTGCGACCAGAAAATTGCCAGCATTGCCAAAAGCAGCACTAACTCGTACCAATCAGCTATTTCAATTAAAGCCAGATACGGCCCTGCATAATCTGTAAGAATCCCTCTTACAAGCTCTTGATGAGCATGTTCGGATGTAGAAAAATCGAAAGGAGATTTCTTTATTTTTATGTCCAATACAAGGCTTAAAACCACAAAAATAAGCGGCAAATCCAGAAGAAGCCTTCCATGTGACATTATATCGTGCAAATTGAAGCTTCCAGCTACATAGTACATGCCAATAAGCACAAATATAAGGAGAGGTTCATAAGCAAGCATCTGCATAAGTTCCCTCTGAGCTCCTACTTGGCTGTACGGTGACCTTGTAGCCAATGCCCCTATTACATAGAAAACAAGCCCTATTGACATTATAAAAATTATCATAAGAAGGTCAGCTTTTATTGCAAAGAAGCCAACACTTAGTATAGCTGATAACAAATATATATAAGCTGCGAATATCTGAAAGTCGTTTACTATCATCTTCTCTTTAGAAAGCAATTTTACAACGTCGTAAAAAGGTTGCAATACAGGTGGACCATACCTGCCTTGAATAAGAGCTGTTACTTTTCTGTCTAATCCGGTTATGAGACCACCTATAAGCGGGGTCAAAATGACCGCCGCCAAAAAAATCAAATAATCTGTCCACGTCATAGCAATATCCCTCCGAAAACCGCCAGTATCAAAATAAACGAGATGTAGTTCATGTACTTCGTCATCTTCTCTTCATTTATTATACCTGGAAGATAATAATTTTTTACATCATAGCCGTTGTTTGAGTCATCGTAATTGAGTCCAGCCTCATACGGTTTTGTCTCTACTATGTCGCGTGAATTCCTTATTGTCAAAAATGCCAAGATGACAGCTAAACCTATGGCGAAAAACACTGGATATATGGAAAATCCACCAAGATTGCTTTCAAGGTATCCTGCTGCAGCTTTTATCGAAATAGACATCTTAAGCATGTTTATTTCAGGCTTTACAATAGCATTAAAAAGCTGCGTCACAGCCAAACTCAGCACAATCGCTATCGTAACTAAGCTGTACAAGGCAAACTTTACTGTCGTCGGTTGCTTTTCTACGAAAAATTTGCTGTTATGTCCTTCTGACAATATATTGCCTATCCACCTGGTGTAGTACATGACCGTTATAGCGCTGCCTAATATCAAAAGCAGTGCCACAAGCAGATTTCTCGATGCCGCTTCTATTGCCATCCACTTGCTTAAAAGCATACCAAATGGTGCAATCATCAACGACAAAATGCCTATAAAAGTTATGATGGTCGTAACAGGCATTTTTGTAATGAGCCCTTTCATGTCCTCGATGTCGCGGCTACCGATATTTTGTTCAATTGTGCCGACGCACAGGAACAAGAGAGCCTTTGACACTGCGTGGAATATTAAAAGCAAAATTGCCGCTGTTATAGCGCTGGAAGTATTGATTCCTATGCTGGATATCATCAATCCTAAGTTGGCAATCGTGGAATACGCCAATATCTTCTTGCCATTGCTTTGACTTAAAGCCAATATGGATGTAGCGATAAATGTGAAAGCACCATACAGTGCTATAAACCCGCTTAATGTCGTACCTCTAAATGTAGGAGCTAATCTTAAGATAAGGTATATAGCAGCTTTCACCATCGTGCTTGAGTGCAAAAGTGCTGACACCGGTGTCGGTGCCACCATAGCACCTAAAAGCCAACTTTGGAATGGCATCTGAGCAGACTTTGTAAATGCACCTAATACCATAAAAGCCACAGGTATCAACAAAATATACGATGTATCAGACTTCAAAACAGCATCTAATGTTATCATGCCAGTATATTTGTATAGGATTATGATTCCAACCAACAATGAAAATCCGCCAAACATATTAATCCACAAGGCTCTTGATGCATTTTTGATTGCCACTTCTGTCTTATCGTGAGAAATAAGCAGGAAAGATGACAGAGAAGTTATCTCCCAGAAGAAATACAGCCACATCAGATTATTGGAGAATATTATGCCATTCATTGCTCCAAAGAACAAGAGTATGACTGCAAAAAATCTTGATTGCCTTGATTTAACCAATTTTTCTTCTTTTTCATGATGATCCATGTAACCAAAAGCGTACAAAGCTATTATAGGCCCTACTATCGAAACCACCAAATTCATTATGATTGAAAGATTGTCGATGTAAAATGCGCTTACTTCTTGTTCTTTCAGTACAAATAATTCAAAGTATGCAAGAGGCAGTATCTGCAATATTGAAAAAATCGCTATCTTAGGCTCTTTAACCTTAAATGACACATAAAGAGTATAAAGTAAAAGTACATAATCACCAACTTTTATCAATTTATCGATGATTCCATAATACGATGTTCCAATCACCGCCGGTAAATTGGCAGTTTTAAAAATTGCCAATGAACTTAAAAATACGATAAGCAGTGTAGCCGAAACAAATACCTTTCTCGCTGAAGCCTTACCAATTGTAATTGTTATCAAGCTCATTACAATTGGAACAACAATGCTTATTAAAACCAGATCACTTGCCATTTTTTCACTCCTTCTTTATTTCATTTAATGAATATTATATATTGTATACATTTTTAAATACCCATTTTGATTATAAATCTAATTAAATGATAAGTCAATTGTATTTAATATTAATTAATTTTGTTTATTATTTAACAATATTTCAATGAATTTTGCAGTTTTTCCCACAAAAATAGCAGAGGAATAATCTCCTCTGCTGCCGTCAACAAGCTTTTTGTGCAGTTTCTCCATTCAGTATCCTTCTTAAATATTCACCAGATATCGTTTCTTCTTTAACTAATATGCTGGATATCTCGTTTAACACATCTATTTTGTCCTTTAAAAGTTCTTTGACCTTTTCTTCCTGTTCTTTTATTATCCTGTTTACTTCCTCGTTTACCTTATCCCCTGATATATCGTCTTTGCTGATGATGCCAAGGCTTGAAAGCCCTGTATAGACTATTTTCTTTGCAATATCCACCGCTTGCTCAAAGTCATTGGCAGAGCCAGTGCTTCTGCTGTTTAATACGAGAAGCTCCGCAGCCGTTCCACCAAGGGCCACCATTATTTCATGCTCCAACTGTTCTTTCGTGTATATAAACGTATCATCCTTCTCAGTCTGCCTCACAAAGCCTAAAGCCTTGCCCCTTGGCACTATCGTTACAGTAGCCACAGAATTGGGATTGACTATTTCTCCAACTATAGCATGTCCTGCTTCATGTATCGATACCCTTAGTATCTCATCTTCTGTAGGCTTTTTGTCTGTCTTTTCACCAAGTATGACTTTATCAACTGCTTCCTGCAAATGCTTTTGCATTATCTTAGGTGAACCATCCCTCATAGCCAATATGGCTGCCTCGTTGCACAAGCTTTCCAAATGAGCTCCTGAAAAGCCAAAAGTGTCTTCTGCGATCGCTTCTAAATTTACATTTTCATCTAAAGGCTTATTTCTCGTATGAATTTTCAGTATCTGCAGTCTACCACTTTTGTCAGGAAGGTCTACCGTCACCTGTCTGTCAAACCTTCCCGGTCTTAATAGGGCAGGATCCAGCATGTCAGGCCTATTTGTAGCCGCCACTACAAGAATATTTATATCATTATCGCTTTTTATGCCATCCATCTCAACAAGAAGCTGGTTTAGTGTCTGATCGTATTCATGATGACTTTCGTTTGTGCCTCTTTTTGCCCCAAGTATATCTATTTCGTCTATAAATATTATCGCACTGTTTTTTTGTTCTTTTTTAGCCAATGCTTTTGCTGATTCAAACAGTTTCCTGACCCTCTGTGCACCGACACCTGCGTACATCTCTATAAACTCACTGCCAGATGTAGCTACATAGCTAGAGTCAGTGTACTTAGCAGCAGCCTTAGCAAGGAGAGTTTTACCTGTACCTGGAGGTCCGCTTAAAAGTATCCCTTTAAGAGGCCTTATGCCCATTTTCCTGATTTTATCCCTGTTTATCACAAAATCCAGTGCTTCCTTTAACTCAGATATAGCTGTATTCTGTCCACCTATGTCATCAAAAGACACGCTTGTGTCAGGATTCACTACTTTTCCTGACGAGCTAATAAGTCCCCTGCTTTCCAGCAAGAAGCTTAAAGCGAAAATCATCATTCCTACTATCACAATAGGAGTTATATCTATGCCCAAAATAGCGGCAAAAATCACTAAAGCAATTGAAATACCGATGAGTATTTCTTTAACCATCCGTTACATCCCCCTTTGTATTGCGCGGTATAATCTTGTACAGGTAATTTTGACCATCATATATGCTTAAATATATATTGTTCTCATCAATATATAAATTCGTCTTGGCGCCTTTTTCAATGCTATTTTTATCGATAATATTGCTCATCTCTATATAATCGCCATTTTGGATAGCCTGATATATTGCAAACTGATCCTCATAAAACAGATTGTCTAATTTCTCGTTAGGATTGTCAACTATCTTTATATCAATTTTAGCCGGATATTTCTCAACTATCTTCTCAATGTCTTTGTACGCTGACATAAGGTTGTCCACCTTTTTAAGCTTGACATTTGCCGTATAACCGCTATTTCCAATGGTCACATCTGCAGATTGAACGCCATTGAACGATTTTATGTCAGTGGCTATCTTCTGCGGCAATATGCGATTCTGATATAAATTAAATCCTCCTAAAAGCACACCCAGCACCAACGTCACCGTTACTATGACTACCTGCCATTTCAATTTCGAAAACATAATATACCCCCTCTCCGGCGACATGATATATCATATTATATCACAAAATATATACTCAGACAACACCATCTCGATTGACTTCAGCAATTCATAAAACTATAATTAGCTTAATAATATATAATTATATTACAACTTCTACTCAAAACTTAATGTTTAAAATTTACAAATACAGAGGTGAATGATCATGAGGATAGCAGCTACGGTAACAACTGACGGATTAATTTCTAAATTGCCAGACGGTCCTTATATAGTTATCTATGATAGCGGGAAAAAAGACGCAGAAAAATACGAAAATCCAGGTTTTACTCTAAAAGACGGTAGGCGAATCGCTACAGTTAATTTTCTAATAGACAAAAAAGTCGATCATGTAATCACAATACCCGAATCATTCTGCGATATATCGTATGGCAAGGCTAAAAACAGCGGCATCAAATTCATAAGGCTTAACGAAAGCTTGCCATTTGAAGAAGTCATCGAAAACCTTGAAACATACTTAAATAGCGCAGCGTATGATATACCAGAGCAAGAATTATTTAAGAAAAAATAAAAAAATTATAGGAGGCATTGATAATTTCGATGCCTCCTTTTTTAATTAACTTATCAGCGGATGGGCTTTACTTTTTCCGACACTTTTTTAGCCAGTTCTAAGTAGTATTTTGCTTGTGGCCCGTTTATAAAAGATATAGGTAAGCCAATATCGCTTTTTTCCCGTATCTTTATGTCAATAGGAATCTTCACAAGAACTTCTGTATTAAGCTCTTTTGCAAGTCTGTCTGTTTCACCTTCTCCAAATATATTGTACTTTTTGTGGCAATCAGGGCACTCGAAGTACGACATGTTTTCCGCTATTCCTATAAGGTCTATATTTACCTTCTGAGCCATATAGGCAATTCTTCCCGCCACATGTGAAGCAGATGCTTGCGGAGTTGTGACAAGTAAAAATTTCTGCTCAGGCACTTTCTGCATTATTGTAAGAGGTATGTCCCCAGTGCCTGGTGGTAAGTCAATTATCATGTAGTCAAGTTCTCCCCAGTAAACATCATTCATAAACTGCTCAAGGACACCTCCTAAAAGCGGCCCTCTCCATATAAGCGGCGTATCTTCATCAGCAAAATTGCCCATTGAAATGACCTTAATGCCGTACTTCTCTATCGGCAGTATCGTATTTTCATCTAATGCATAGGGTCTCTCGCCAACTATGCCTAATAAGCGAGGTATGCTGAAACCTAAAACATCAGCATCAATTAAGCCAACTTTGTAGCCTAACTTTCCGAGTGCAACGGCAAGATTTGCAGAAACCGTAGACTTGCCAACGCCGCCTTTGCCGCTTCCCACTGCGATAACACGGGTCTTTTCGAATACAGGCACTTTTCCTTGATTCATGCTATTTGCAAGCTTTTGCCTTTCTTCTTCTGTCATGGCACCCATGTTGACCACCACATCATCAACACCATCTAAGTTTTTAAGCTTATTTATGACATCTTCCCTTATAGTGTTTTGAAGTGGACAGCCTTTAATTGTCAATTTTATGTCAACCGTGACTGTACTGCCGTCTATATTGATATTATCAACCATATTAAGGTCGACGATGCTTCTCCCTATCTCAGGATCAAAAACATCTCTTAGTGCATTTAAAATTTGTTCTTTTGTAACCAAGTATATACCCCCTAACGGTATTTTATCTTTTAACACTTATATTATAATATACAATTACTCTAAATAGAATACCTATAAGGCAATATTTTTATCATATGTCACTTTGAAATTTATTTTTATGGTGAAAACAATTACCAAATTAACAATGAAATTTTTGTTAAATCGGTTAATTGAATAAAGTTAGTTCTTAATATATGATTAAAATAAATACATATAAGGGGGATAAATGTATGAAAGAATTTCAGGTTTCTTTAAATTCAATCGACAAAGTCAAAACTTTTGTAGAGAAGATGTCAAAATACCCTTTTGATATTGACATCGTATCAGGTCGTTATGTCATAGACGCAAAGTCCATAATGGGGATTTTCAGCTTAAACCTCGAAAATCTGCTTACGGTCATACCGCATACAGACGATGAAGAAACATTAGCGAAGTTTTCCGATGACATAAAAGAATACATGAAGTAAAAAGCAAATTTAAAAGCGTAGACTATCTACGCTTTCATTTTTATATTATTGGTGGCGGTGTAGAGCCTTTTGGTATTGCTATTTGCCCTGTTAATGCGTCAATATGCATCAACCAATATCCCATATCACCAGCATTTCTCATGTTTTCTTTCAGTGGGCACCAGTACACAAATCCTGTCATGCCTCCAAAAGGTTGATCTGTAAGTGTAAACAGCCCTGGCATTCCATAGACGATGTATTTAAGCTTTCCATTTTCGTCATTTACAAAGCCCACCAGATAATGATCGTAGAAGCCATTTCTATATCCTGTGTTTATCCTCCACCATCTGTAACCTTCCATATTGTTTTCAAACGGATGAACTTCATCAAGGTAATTCACAATATTATTTACATATTCTTTTAAATACTTTACATAGCCGCTATTTTCCTGCTCGTAAACATCACTTTTGCTTATACTATCATCGCTTTGGTGTTCCATTTGAACGCTTGTATGCTCTTCATCATTTGCATCAACATCATCAGCAACGGTTTTCTCTATATTATCAATTTGTCCATTTCCCACATCTTCTTCAGGCTCAACCTGAATTTCGACTTCTTCTTCGTGATATTCCTCATCATTGTACTGTGGCAATACTATACCATCATCTGCGTTTTCTTTCTGATTTTCAACTAAATCATCAATAAACTGAATCTCGCTTTTATCTTTCTCAATATTTTCTATACTTTTCATAAGTTTCTTGTAAGTAGCTTTCCAGTTAAATCTGGACTTGTCTATGACGCCTGACAAAGGAATCAACCTTTGTTGTCCATTATCCGCTTCTACTAATGCCACAGCAAGATCCTCGAATTTCACTCCTCTACCAAGAACGTCATCTGTATTAAAAGACCATTCCGCGCCACCTCTGCCTTTGTCATCCACTCTTATTGCTCCAAACTCAACCAATTTAGGGCTTTCTCCGATTTTTAAAAATTTTACCGTGTACGAATAATTGGGATCGAGATTTTGAAGCGACGCTGTAATTCTCCCTCTTCCGTTTATAGTCTCTATTTTAAGGTACCCTGATATTTCCTTGTCCTTTAAAAGCGCCGCACCCCTCTCGTCAGGTTCCAGCATTATATACATGCGCTTATAAATGTCCTTCCTTAAAGGCATTTTATATCCCCCTTATTTCAAATATATTTTAGCAATATATATTATGAAACAGGAGGATTTAATATTACATCTTCATATCATAAATGGTATTTGTAAGCTCTGCAAACTTTTCTATTGAAAGAGTCTCTCCTCTTTGCTTTAAATCTATGCCACATTTTGTCAAAGCATCTGCAATTATCGATTGATCTATGTTTAGGGATTTTAATGAATTTGTTATGACTTTTCTCCTCTGTCCAAAAGAGGATTTTACAATTCTGAAAAAAAGTCTTTCGTCTTTTACAAATACAGATGGCTTATCTAAAACATGTAATTTTATAAGCGATGAGCTTACCTTTGGCTTAGGTGAAAATACTTCCGGAGGAAGATTTAACAATATCTCTGGATTAGAGTAATAGTTTACTGCCACCGTCAATACACCATAATCTTTGCCTCCTGGCTTTGCACATATCCTTTCCGCCACCTCTTTCTGCACCATTATAGTTATGTCTTTCATCAGGTGAGATTCTAAAAGTTTCATTATTATAGGCGATGTTATGTAGTAAGGCAAATTTGCAACGACTTTGCACTTTTCCCCTCCAAAATACGCATCTACAGTCTCTTTTAAGTCAACTTTCATTATATCGTCATTTAATACGATTAGATTATCATGTCCTTTAAAATCTGCCTTCAGTATGTCATAAGCTTCTTTGTCTATCTCATAAGACACTACCATATTAGCCTTCTCTAATATCTTTCTGGTCAAGGTGCCTAATCCCGCACCTATCTCTATCACATTATCATCTTTTGTTATACCTGATAAATCAACTATCTTTGATAGTATGGCTTCATCAAAAATAAAATTTTGTCCAAGTCTTTTCTTCGCGTTGAATCCTTTTACTTTCATCCTCATCTAACCTCGCTTTTTTCAAAAAACAAGACAGGTTAAACCTGTCTACTTAAGTATATAAACTCTAACAGTTCGTCTTCCCCAATTACATGCTTCTTTATATGATGTAAAAAACAAATCGATGATATTGCCTTTTATCGCTTCCCCAATATCTGCTGCAACCCCAGGACCATACCCCTCAACATAAAGTCTTGTACCTAAAGGTATTACTCTCGGGTCAACTGCAATGATACCACGCCCGACTGTAGCACCAGAATACGTAAGGGATCCAGGCGGTGCATCATACCCTGTTGCATCCATTATCTTCATCTCTCTATATCTGTAGGTTTCTCCTCTTGATGTAGTCAAAAGCCCTAATGTGCCTACCTGTACTATCTTTGTTATGGGATTTTGTACTACAACGTCTTTTATAACTTGCCTTGATACTTCTTTCCCATCTTCATATGTAATTTTTATCGTCTTTTCTCGCTTTCCGTTTTGACCTTCTTGCACAACTAAAGTCTGACCTCTTATCATATTGTCATTTTGGATTGTTTGAACGTTGAAAGCTATATCTTCATCTTGAGTTATTACTTTTTCATTTACTCTGGTAATTGTGACATTCATTCCGCTATATGTTTTGCTATCTAAAGGAGTGCTAATTTTATCGATGGGACTTACTGTGATTTTTCCTTGAGCTAATACATCTTTTAATGTTGGTTTTACTGTGTATATTGTAATATCCTTTCCATCAACGTGAATTACCACGGGGTATGCTCTTTTAATGCTGACTCTCATTCCATTTTTCAACTTCGAATCTATCGATGGTGTAACTTCGTCTTCTTTTCTAAGCTTTATATTTTTCTCTGCCAATAAGTCTTTTACACTGCTTTTAAATGTGGTCACAGCAACTGTTTTCCCGTTATCTGTGATTGTAACCTGTTTTTTCAAGTTAACGTATACAGTTATACCTACTAACAAAATGACCAAGGCAGCCACTATCAGAATTCCAGCCGGTTTCTTGATAAACTCAGTAAATGCATCCGGCCAAATTCTTCGGTTGCTTGCATCCATTACATAACCTCCTCATTTTTATTGGGAAGACTTTTTTTAATTTTAATACACCATGTTATTTTTGTCAAATTGATTTCATAATTTTTATCTCCATTTCCATTATAAGCTATCATTTATATTATCTACTATATTATTATATTATATACATAAAAATATTATGCTTCTAAAAAAACACGCCCTCACGGGCGCATCATCTGCATCATTTGTGTCATTATCATGTATGCCATCGAAACATGGTTATAAGCATCCATAAACATTCTCATGTGCTCAGGAGGGCACTGCATTGGTGGCATCATACCCGGCATTCCTGGCATAGGATAAGGCATAGGTCCCATTGGTGGCTCGGAAGGGCACGGCATCGTAGGCATACCTCCCATAGGCGGCTGCATTGGGCCTAAATACGGTTCTGGATTTACAGGTGGAACATTCATAGGATTTTCATTTACATTTTCTCTATCCATCTTTCACTTTTCCTCCTTTTTTTGAAATATCCATTTCAATACAGTATATGTTCCACCTTTTAAATTGCTATAAATTGCTTTGACTTATTTTAAATAGCTTTAATGCATTAGATGCCGTTATATCGCAAACTTCATCAAATGCCATATTTTTTATCTCTGCAATCTTTTGTGCTACGTATCTCACATTAATAGGTTCATTCCTCTTGCCTCTATGGGGCACAGGCGTCAAATAAGGGCTATCCGTCTCAATAAGCAGCTTTTCTATCGGTACTTTCATAGCTACATCGACGGCTTTTTTTGCATTTTTAAATGTCACTGGTCCTCCTAATGAAATGTAAAAGTTCATCTCAATCAACTGGAATGCCATCTCACTGCTGCCGGAATAGCTGTGAAAAACCCCTCTCAAACTGCTTGTCCACTCACTTTTCACAATGTCAAACACATCGCCGTGTGCATCCCTGTCGTGGATTATTATTGGCAAATCATACTTTTTGGCAAGCCTTATCTGTTCTATGAAACACTGCTTCTGATATTCCACCGGTGGATCGCCGTAATAATAGTCAAGTCCTATCTCTCCTATCGCAACGACTTTTTCTCGAGATAACAATTTCTCAATAACCCTAATGTCGTTTATCTCCTTTTGCGAATGCTCAGGATGAATGCCGACAGCAGCATATATAAAACCATTATTTTCAGCAAGCTCAATCGATTTTTTTGACGTCTCAATGCTGGATCCTACATTTATCAACAATGTAAGTTCATCTCTGCACCTTTTTATAACATCATCCCTATCTTCGTCATACTTTTCATCTTCCAAGTGGGCATGTGAATCTATAAGCATAAAATCATCTCCTAAATGCTTTTATAGTCTTTTTTATTTTAACATATTTTATTAATTCGAAGTATAAAGTGAAAAATCATACTATGCTAAAAAAGCAAGTTCAGATGATCGTCTACAATTTTTACACAGGTTCAATTAATTGATTTAACCTTATTACATACTTTATATATCAGTGATACAGTAATTTCCGAGATTCCACATAGAATAAAAATCGCCTTTGCAGTAAATACATTTGTTAAAGCACCGCCGATGCCTAATGATATTATCGATAAAGGATCGACTAATGAACCTAAAAATCCATAAACCTTGCCTCTGTTATCGTCATTAGTATTTTCTTGTATTATCGTATCTGTAAGTGTTTCAAATACTACAAATATTACACCTAAGAAGGTAAAAAGTATTGATGATAATAAAAATATTTTGCTGTTTGAAAATGTAATAAGAGTAATTCCATCAAAAAGCAGTACAGTCGTCATAATTGAAATATTATTAAATTTCTTCCCTATTGAATTTATCAATATACCTCCAATAAGCCCTCCAACACCTGCCAGCGAAAAAAGCATACCACTTCTTGCTGCAAGCAATTTCTCCCCACCTAAATAGTTCTTAACAAAAATATACACAAGTGGCGTTTGCATACTTATTATAAGCGTACTCAATAGATTAAGATTTATCACCTGTCTTATTACCATGCTGCCCTTGATAAATCCTATTCCTTGCTTTATTTCACTTACTATATTGCTGATTGTTTTTGAAACATCATCAAATATATTCTCACTTTTATCTTCTTGAGCCTTTTCATCTATTCTAATAAAGGCAATCAAAATCGCAATTATGATAAATGTAAGACTATCTATTAAAAAAGATATATCATTCCCAAATATCGAAACAATTATACCACCTACAGAATACCCCACTATCATATTTATACTTGATAAACTGCTTCTTATGCTATTTGCCTCTAAAAGATGGTCTTTATCAACCAAAAGCGGAACAATCGAACTTCTGGCGGGATATTCAAACGATGTGAGAATACCGTTTATAAAACTAATTATGTATATTAGGCTCATGTCATTTGCAAATATCAATCCAAAAGACGTAAAAGCAAATAATATATATAAAATCATCAATATGTTCATGTTCTTTTTTCTCACCTTATCGACTACATTCCCAGCAAACAAATCTAGCAAAAAACTCGGTATCCCTTCAAGCATTAGTGTTGCACTTAAAGACAGTCCACTATTTGTAAGATACAATATTTTGCTTGAGATAGCTATCGTCGTAAGTCTTGTACCAATGCCTGATATTACATAGCCAATAATATAAAGCATAAAATTACTATTTGATAGAAATATTTTATTTCTTTTTGCAAAATCATTTATCATGTCATCACTTCTTTCTACAATCTTTAATTTGTTTATGTGAGAAAATTGCACAATTAAGCTTTAATTTTTTGAAGCTAAAAAAGGCAATAGCAAAGCTAAGCATAGCAATGCCTGTGGATAACTTATGAACTTTGAAAATTTAATACAAAAATAGTTTATAAAATAATTTTTGTCTGTTTCTATATGCTTGTTTAAGCATAAGCAGTTTATTAAGCTACTTTTGACAATGATTTATTAACATTAACAGCAATAGTACCTGCAACAAGTGTAATACAGTTTAATAAGGCAAAGATTTTAGCTTTCTTAATACCTGCTGAGCGTATATTGTCAGTATTTAAATATTCTTTCAACCTGCTGTTACATCTCTCAATAGAAGTTCTAAGGTTATATATTTCCTGCCACTCATCAGAACTTCTTATTGGAAAGCTAAAATACCTGTTGTTTTTCTTGTAATTGATTTTAAGGCAATACCCATAGTTTGAACTGCTACACCAAGAAGAACCATGAGGACAATCTACTTTTCCTAATACATGTGGGCATCTGAATTTTAGATAATCACCGTCTTTGCCCCAATACACAAGTTCATATCCCATAGAACAAATTGGATGAAGTCTTTCATTTAGTCCTTCTGGTGGAGCGAAACTTCCTCTTTTATTGTAGGCTATGATTGGTTGTGCATGAAACTCATTCATAATATAATCGTAATTCTCTTTTATATCATAGCCCGAATCCATAATACAGTGTTTTACATTAAAAGTATTGCCATAGAAATCTTTTAGCTTCTTTAATAAAGGTATTGCTAAAATACTATCATTTACACTCGCAGGAGTAATTTCTATGGCGAGTGGAAGCTCACTTAAGAGTCAGCTAATATATGTAGCTTCCATCCAAACCATTTTATATCATTGCCATCAGTATCTTTTTTCTTTCCCCAGTTAGGAGATTTACCATCATCTTTTAGCTTAGATTTAGGTTTTGGCTTTTCAAAAGAGTTCAATTTAGTTGAATCAATAGCTATATTAGTACCATCAATTATGTTGAGGTTTTTAGCCTTAAGTATTAATTGCTTAAAGTCTTCCTCCAGTGCCTCTGATTTTGATATTAGGTTTAAAAATCTGCTAAAGGTTGATGTAGATGGTACGGGACCCAATACATTTAAACCACAGTTATATCTAAATACAGGATCTGATTTTAGTCTATCTACAAACTTTGCTATAGTGGGAATTTTCTCAAGTTGCATAGCTACTAAGGCATAAAGCAAAGACAATGGGTCATATCCTTTAGGGCCTCTTTTATATTCGGACCTTAATAGTGAAAGCACGACATTTGAGAAATCAAGCTGCGACAAAACCATTTCAAGTTTTGTCTCTATAGGAATATCAAGCTATTTGAAATATGAAATTTACTCATTATAAGTTTATTATGGTAGTTTATGTTAGTGAATTTTCTCATCTATAGTATAGTTATTAGTATGCGAAAGTATACTTTTTGCAGAAAAATTTATTAAAAAAATCAAAAAGAGTATACTTTCGGACATTGAAAAAATGAACAGTTTTGTGCTATTATAAAGAAAATGAAAAACATGGAAAGAACAGTATATGGAATATATAGGCAGTATGTAATTGTATGATTTTTAAAACTTAAAACAAGGAGAATTTGCACTTAAAACAAACAATAAAGATGATTAATATAAAGTTGAAATAAATTGAGAAAACATGAGTAGTAAAGTAGTAAATTTAAAAAAACAGATAAAAATGGAGGAAGAGAGTTTTTTAAAGGTTGAACATGTTTACCAATAGAGGTAAATTATTCTTATAGATGAAGAATTATCAGCTGAGTAAATTTTACATAAACATCTGGAATAGTCATAATTTTAGTTCCTATTTTGTGCTTTCTAAAAAGATTTACCATGGTATTTTAAAATTTAGATGAAAATCGCGCGGTTGTAGTCAAAAATTAAAGGAGGGAAAGAGATGGAAGCCGTAATGCCAATGAATGGATTTATGGAATTGACAGAAGATGATTTGCAAAATATAAATGCTGGTAGCGCATTAGAGGAGGTTCGTGGAACCGTAGAAAAATATGTTTTTTGGCTGACTGTAGCATATGAAGCTGGTAAAGGATTTATTGACGGATTTAACTCTGCTGCTAGCCATGACAATAATTCAGTTCCTCATAATTTATATTCGGGTTGGGCATATGTAGGGTAGCTTTCTAATAAATTAATATAGTTGATAAATTGGAAGGAGGAATGTGAGCAAATATGGATAAAATAAATATGAACACTTTAAAAGAAGAAGAATTACTATCTATAAATGGTGGCGATTTTAACCCTATGCGTGCTTTTTATTACGTTGGTTATGGGATAGGATATGTGGCTTACTTGTTATGTAAAGGTGCTTATTATACCGAACCTAATCCCTTTGACATAATTGGACGATGATTTCATATAATAATTAATGTTAATGGTAAAGGAATTTACTGTATAACTACTCACATTAGTTGACCACGTGTATAATGCAATGCTTGTGGCAATTAGCCATAGTCTGTCGAGGATGAAGCGAGACGTTGCCATCCTTGACAGACATTTTATAATCACCATTTTTAAGTTGCAACATCAATACCAACACTAATATAATTAGGCAAAAAATTCATTAAACAACAACTCCTTTAAATAAAAGTGAATAAAAGTATCCATTTTATCTAGTGAGTAAACAACCTAGCATGTGCCGCGGATATCCCGGGAAGCCAGTCCCAACCAATCAAAACATTAACCCTCACTAAATGGAATAATTAGCTTTTTCACAAGTATAGACCATAAGGATGATTTCCCAGGAGGACTTTTATCTATCCTCTATTCAGAGAAGATTGTACACAAAAGTTTAAGTCTATACCGGTTTAAAGGATATCCCGAATTATTTATTTAAAAGCAGCCTAAATGACTTTTTAGATGTGAAATATAAAGTCATTTATGATGAGATATGCATAATATGGGAGTTGAGTATTTAGAATAAATCCGAACATAGAAAGGCTATGTTAAATTATTATTTGCTGTATTGACTCTATACTTGATATAAATCGTGTATATTATACTAGAGGTGATATTATCTAACCCTTTATCCGGCAGGGTAGCAAGGGAGTAGAGTCCTTAAAAATTAACTTGCAGCTAAAGAAGGTAAAAGATAAAAAGTTTTAAAAGCATATTTAGCTATAAATCAATTTCAAGTTAAATAAGTTGAGTATGAACGGTATACATGATTGAAATATGAGGATTATTTACCATCAAAAGGATAATTTATTATTTTGTAGAAAAGGTAAACCTTATGATATGTTTATATTGTATTGCTTAATTCTATATAAAAAATAGAGGTTAATCTGTAACAAATATCATGATTTTAATGATGCTTGAAGAACAGTTTTGAGTATATTGAATTTCGGTACAATTAATAAATATTAGAATAATTATAAGGAATGATTACAAATATGAAAAAGTTAAATAAATTAAATGATTTAGAATATATTGTTATAATGGCGTTTTTATCGTATTTGATGGTGACAGTGATATTTAAGAATAAAATTATTATTCAGAATATAGCAAATCTAACTTCTAAAGATGGATTTATAAATATAGCAAAAGTGTTAGGAAAATTATTAATTCTTTATCCTATAATTAACACTTATTTATACCAGCGTATAGTAATATATATTTTGAAAAAATTTAATATAAAAAGTGATCTATTATTAATGCTTTTTTCGTCTTTACTTTTTGCTATTACGTATTATGATAGTTTTATTCCAATGTTTTTATTTGGAATTATTTTGTCGTATTCATATATTTTGTATAATAATAAAAAAATAACTTCTCAATCAATAACCTTGTTAATATATATGTTAACTAATTTCTTATCTATAGTAACAATTTTTGTTGAAAAGTTAAATTTGCTCATTAAATAGTTTATAAAGATAAGAGGTATCTTAATGAATATCAATAAGATAATTTGTAATTACATAAACAAAATTTCTGATCATGGTTATATTCTAATGATGGTAGTATTTTCATTCATAATAGATAATGTAATATTGATATATATGAATATTTCGAATATAAAGTTTAACGGTCCTAAGCTTGATATGTCACCAATATTAATACTGATTTTAGTAGGAATTGTTAGTCCAATATTTGAAACATACTTGTATCAAGTTATTTTGATTTATCTACTAAAAAAAATAAATTATTTAAATAATCATAAAATATTACTTATAATTGTGGCTTCAATAATTTTTGGCTTATCACATTGTTATAGTTATATATATATTTTTTCGACATTTTTGGCAGGATTGATTTTGAATTATTCATATGTAATCTATAAAAATAAAACTTTGACTCCATTTAAAATTGTTTTATCTATTCATAGTATTCATAATATAATAAATGCATTATTAATGATTTTTTAATATCTGTATAATGGGCCACTATTAATATTAATAAATATGATCCTTCAATAAAAATAAGTGATCAAGTCACTCGTGAACCATTTTACACATATCCAGTAATAGCTGAAAACAATGTAATAACTGATTTTTCAATCATATTAAAGAATGAAGAATGGCATGTTGTAGATTTTGGTGGAGCATTAACCAAAAATATTTATAAATTAGCAAGTGAAAATAACTTTAATCCGGATGACTGTTTTTTACTGAATTTTGGTGGTGATATATTTGTAATTGTTAATAAAAATGGAGAAGAGATGGCCTTTTCACCATATTACTCTGATCAAACTGCTGGTTTAAAAGAAAAAACACTTGTGAACAGCGATATTATTAAAAAATCTTTTATGAACAAAGTACATAATATTCAAGAAAAAGCAAAACAAGGAAATTATAAAACAATAGGCAGCAATGAAGCTCTATATGGACTTCCTCCGTTAGAATTCAAGCAGAAAGGCATTTTTGAACGTTTATCTATTTATTTTAATCATTTATTGTAATAAAGCTTATTACATAACTTGAAGCTTGTCTTACATATCATGTTAGGTGAACTTAGTAAAGCAGAAATTGAAGTTCCGAAAATCGGCACCTACTTCATAAAAAATGTGCCGAATTTCGGAACTTCCCAAATGTTGGAGTTAGAGTTATAATGTAATTAAACAGATGAATGGTCATTCGATGTTTAATAAAAAATAGTTAGTATACTGTTTTGTACCAAAATAGTATTACTAACTATAAAAGGGAGATGTTTAAAAATGTTAAAAAAGGTTGTTTCGTTGATTCTTGCTATAGTGCTACTTACAGTTTCAACTTTTAGTTCTGTTTTTGCTTTAGAAATCCCTTCAAATGAAAAAGCAATAAAATCCATAGAAGAAAATAGTTCTACTTATAATGTTACAAACATTGATTCTAAAACTGCAAAACCAATGATTGATGAATGGGTATACCAAATGAATACACCAATAGTTGGCACAGAAAGTGATTACAACATTCACGCTGGTATTACTAATAAAGATTTGGCCTTGAGTACTTGGTTAAAAAATATTGGAATTGATACTCTATCTTCAGCATTAGCTAATTATCTACCAAATCCAGTCACTAGATTGGTAGCAAGCGCTATTATTAGTGCTATCCAAAATTGTCCTTATGGCAATACACCTTCTCTTTATTATCACGAAAATGTCTGGTATTATGGTTCATCGCTAAATAAAGAAGTTATTGATGAATGGTATGCCGATGCAGCACATACCCAATATATTTGCACTACGAAATATTTTGCATCATTTCTATGATGTAAATAACCATAAGGAAGGAGTTTGTCTTTGAAGAGTTTATATGTTTGGCTAATAAGTATTGTAGTAAGTTTAATCATTTTTCTAATTGGTTTTGAAATGGCACGCTTTTCTGGACGGGTTTTTAAGTATTCCATACCGAAAGACAAAGAATCTAAAATTAAGTTTTTCTGCTTTATAGCAATTGTCGTCATAGCTGCCATATTAGATTTCTTTTATCCAAAAACATCTTCATTTTACTTAGCTCTGTTCACTGGATTAGCAGCCGGATTACCATATAGTTCTTCAGACAAAAATTCGAAAGATGATAAGAAGCAAAACACTTAAAGTAATTCAATTAGATAAAAATAATGGCGGGAATCACCCCGCCTTCTTTTTATTTCACCTTCGCACCGCTTTCTATATCTTTGTCGACAGTTACGACGGTCAATTTGCCTTCGTTTGATGCCGCCAAAATCATTCCGTACGATTCTATGCCTCTTAATTTTTTAGGCTCCAAGTTAGCAACGAGGACGAGTTTTTTGCCTACAAGTTCATCTGGTTTGTAATGCAGTGCAAGTCCTGATACAACTTGCCTTACCTCGTCGCCTACTTTAAGCTTAAGCTTTAACAATTTATCAGCGCCTTCTACTTTTTCGGCTTCCAATACTTCCGCAACCCTCAAATCGATCTTTGCAAAGTCATCTATTTTGATGTAATTTGTCTCTTTTTCTACATCTACTTTTTTAGGCGATTCTTTTTCAGCTTCTTTAAGCTCTTTTTCTACATCGATCCTCGGGAAAATATTCTCCCCTCTTTTGACTTTTGTGCCTGGTTTCAGTAAGCCGAATTTAAGGCTATCCCATGTCTTTAAGTCATCGCTGATTCCAAGCTGCTCGTATATTTTGATAGGCGTATTCGGCATAAACGGCGTTATCAAAATAGCGACAAACCTCAACGATTCAACAAGGTTGTAAAGAACAGTTTTAAGCCTTCCTTTCTTGTCTTCATCTTTTGCCAATACCCATGGCATCGTCTCGTCAATGTACTTATTTGCTCGCCCTACAAGCTTCCAAATCTCCGCAAGAGCATTTGAAAACTGCAGCTTATCCATATAGCTTTCAACAACTTTTGGCAAATTATTTGCTATGGATATTAGCTCATCATCAACATCATCTTTATCCGAAGTTTCAGGCACTACACTGTCGAAGTATTTTTCTACCATCGTTACAGTCCTGCTTAGAAGGTTTCCAAAGTCATTGGCAAGATCTGAGTTTATCCTGGAAATCAGAGCTTCATTTGAAAATACGCCATCTGCTCCAAACGGAACTTCTCTTAAAAGAAAATACCTTATGGCATCCACGCCGTATTTTGATACAAGCTCTTTCGGATCAACCACGTTGCCCTTCGATTTTGACATCTTGCCGCCTTCTAATATAAGCCAACCATGGCCAAACACTTTCTTAGGTAGAGGCAAATCCAGCGCCATAAGCATTGCAGGCCATATAATAGTGTGGAATCTTACGATCTCCTTTCCAACAAGGTGTACATCTGCCGGCCAATACTTTTTAAAATCTTCATCGTCATCTGTAGAATACCCCAGTGCAGTTATATAGTTAGAAAGAGCGTCAATCCAAACATACACAACGTGCTTTGGATCAAAGGGAACTTTTACGCCCCAATCAAAGGACGTTCTGGATACGCACAAGTCCTCAAGTCCGGATTTAATAAAGCTTACCATCTCATTTAGCCTTGATTCAGGCTGTATAAAGTCTGGATGCTCCTCGTAGTATTTAAGAAGTTTGTCAGCGTAATTTGAAAGCTTAAAGAAATAGCTTTCCTCTTTCACAAGCTCTACAGGTCTGCCGCAATCTGGACAGTTCCCATCTACAAGCTGTTTCTCCGTCCAAAACGTCTCGCAAGGTGTGCAGTACCAACCTTCGTATTCACTTTTGTATATGTCCCCTTTTTCGTAAAGCTTTGTAAATATCTTTTGCACAATCTCTTCGTGCTGCTGGTCCGTCGTCCTTATAAACTTATCATTGCTTATGTCCATTGTCTTCCACAAATCTTTTATCCACGCCACAATTTCATCTACATACTGTTTCGGCGTAACGCCTTTTTCTTTTGCCTTTCTCTGTATCTTCTGACCGTGCTCATCTGTTCCTGTCAAAAACATCACGTCATAACCTGTAAGCCTTTTAAACCGAGCCATCGCATCTGCAGCGACAGTCGTATAAGAATGACCTATATGCAGCTTATCGCTTGGATAATATATAGGTGTCGTAATGTAAAAAGTCTTCGCCATAAAAATCCTCCTCATCTTATAACTTTATTTTTAAGGCGTAAAAAAACCCGCCTCCCACTAAGGGGCGAGTTTGATCGCGATACCACCCTTTTCACATACGCCTCACGGCAGTATGCCTCGTAAAGTGCTGTCACACTCCTACTCTGTAACGGGAAATCCCGCCAAAGCCTACTTAGTTTCAGCTTTGAAGCTCAAGGTCCATGTTCAAAAGTTCATTCTCTGCTGGCTTTCACCTTAACCCAGCTCTCTTTAAGAGAAATTCCTTTCTACTCTTCCCTTCATTGCCTTTTTAATATATTATTTACATCATTACATAATAATATACTTTATCGCAAATACATTGTCAACTATATTTTCTCCATCCTCATTCTTTCTTCCACAAATTTTACTGCGTCTTCTCTGCTTTCTATTTCACCGTAAAATTGATTTTTTCTCAATTCGTACAGTATTTGATTTAAAAGCTTATAATCTTTAAGATCGAAATTGACTATTATATCAAGCGGCGTAAGAAGTGGTGTCTTCGTCCTTTCAAAGTCCATGTACCTTCTTAATAGCTTGGTTATGAAATTTCTATAGCATGAAGCTTCATTTAACCGGCCTTGTCCTTTCATAGCCGAGGTAACATCGGCCAACGACAAAAGCAAGCACCCCAAAGCATTTTCTTCAAGGTCTGAAAAAAACTTAAACAATGCTTTGTTTCCAATCCCATCTATGTACAGTGAAAATGGGTTTCCGTGGTACAAGACCATCTTCTTTATCAGGGATGCTTCTTTTTTCGCCAGTTTTAATCTTTTAGCTATATCTGCAACAATTTTTTCTCCCTTTACATCGTGATTGTAGAACTGAAGCCTGTTATCAGAATCTATATAAATGGCATCTTTTTTGCCGATTTCATGAAACATTGCAGCAAGTTTCAATACATCTTTTAGTTTGTTTCCCGAAGAAAGATCTTTATCAAGGTACTTTTTGACCAAATTCTCTATATCTGAAGGAAATCTAAGCTCATTTACAATCGTTTCATATTCTTCTATCGTTTTTATAGAATGATGCCATGAGTCTAAAACCTGATAATAGCACTTGCCTATCTCTTTCATCTCAGCTATCTCAGGAAAAATCGCATCGATTAACCCCAGCTCGTCCATCATTTGTACGTATTTGAAGGACTCCTTTGACTTAAGTATAGAATATATTTCACTCATAATCCTTTCTGAAGAAACATTCTCAATCAAATCGGCTTTTTCTCTTATAAGATTTTTGGAATCCTCATCTATGGAAAAATTGTATTTGGCTGCAAATCTAATAGCTCTAAGCATCCTTAAAGGGTCATCATCGAAGGAACTTTTCCCTACGCATTTTATCTTCTTTTCTCTTAAATCCTTTAGCCCGCCTAAAGGATCTATTATCAAGTCTACATCAAAAAAATCATTTAGCCTTATTGCCATCGCATTTATCGTAAAATCCCTATGAAGCAAATCTTCATCTATATTTTCGCCTCTGATTTGCGTAAAATCCAGCACTATATTTTCATACACGACTCTATATGTTCCTCTGTCCTCTGCATAAGGCACGTAAGAGCCTTTTAGCTTATCACATACAAGCTTTGAAACCGAAGCAGCATCACCTAATACAGCAAAATCATAATCGCTTATATCTACATTTAGTATTCTGTCCCTTATAGTTCCTCCTACAATATAGACTTTTTCGGCCTCATCAGATAGTATGCGCTTTATCCTATTTATCAATATCCCCATATCATGTAAACTCCTCGTTTTTTATTATTACTGCCTTTAGTATATCAAATTTGAACCGTTAAAAAAACAGTCTGCTATAAAAAACAGATGACAGTATTGCGGCGATATCGGCAGCAATGCCTGCTACTATGGAATGCCTCATCTTTTTGACTCCAACAGATCCAAAATAAACTGCTAAGACGTAAAACGTAGTCTCAGTGGAGCCGTACATGACAGAAGCAAGTTTGGCTGTAAATGAATCAGGCCCATGGGATTTAATAAGTTCCGTCGCTATGCCTAATGCACCGCTTCCAGATAGAGGCCTTATGAGTGCCAATGGCACTACATCTGACGGCATCCCAATTTTTGCAGTAAGCGGTGAAATCCACTTTGCAAAGATATCTAAAGTACCTGATGCCCTTAAGACTCCCACTGCCACCAACATTGCCAGCAAAGCAGGAAATATTTTTATTATTGTATTAATGCCTTCTTTTGCACCATCTAAAAAGACTTCATAGACTTTTACATGTTTAATTAACCCGTATGCAGGAATCAAAAGCATTATGGCTGGAATTATAAACTCAGAAATTGATTTAAGCAAAAATATCACTCCTTAAAAAGTGATGACTTTTCAAGTGATTTTACGACCACAAGGCCTACGGTTAAAGCTGTAACGCTGGATAAAAGTCCAGCCAATACAAAATCTGCTGGATTTTTCGCACCCAAAGAAGCCCTTAACCCTATCATTACAGCAGGGAGAAGCTGAACTGATGCAGTATTTATGACGAGAAATGTGCACATGGAGTTAGATGCAACATCCCTTTTATTCAACTCTTGAAGGTACTCCATAGCCTTAATTCCAAAAGGCGTGGCCGCATTGCCTAACCCCAACATATTAGCCGATATATTCATTATCATAGCACCAATGGCAGGATGATCTTTAGGTATTTCAGGGAATAGTTTTATTATGGCTGGTTTTAAGACCTTTGCCAGCATGTCCATAAGCCCAGATTTTTCAGCTATCTGCATTATACCCAACCATAAAGACATGATGCCTACGAGTCCTATTGATATTGTGACAGCCGACTCAGATGAATCAATTATAGCTTTTGATACTTCCCCCATCCTACCGTTTATCATACCGACAACAATACCTACACCAATCATGAAGATCCATATATAATTTATCAACTTTATCTCCCCCATCCTATAAAAATTTATGTTATTTTTAAAAAAAAATGCCATTAAACTATTGACTTATTTTTCAAAACTTGGTATTATTAGAATGCAAAGAATTTGTCGAATTTTGTAGTTTTAGGAGGGGAGAGATATGTTGAAATCCACAGGAATTGTAAGAAAAGTGGACGAGTTGGGAAGAGTTGTCATTCCTATCGAACTTAGAAGGACTCTGAATATTGCAGAAAGAGACGCTTTGGAAATCTACGTGGATGGCGAGCAGATTGTGCTTAAAAAGTACGAGCCTGCATGTATTTTCTGCGGCAATGCAGAAAATGTCGTCAATTACAAAGGCAAAAACATCTGCAAAGCATGCCTCGATGACATTAAAAAAAGCGAATAATATTAAAAAATAATAGAAGTTTTACTTCTATTATTTTTTTACTCTGTTACTTCATTTTTATCATAAGGCTCTATATGAACGATGACTTCAGTGACACCAGGTATTTCCTTTTTTAATTTTTCTTCCAACTGATCAGCTATATAATGGGCATCTGTTATGTTTTCACTCGGGTCAACCATTATATGCATGTCTATATTTATGTCGTCTTCTCTGCCTCTGCTTCTTATTTGATGGCAAGAAAGCACACCTTTTACAGATAAAGCGATGTCGCGGATTTTTTCTGAATCTATCACTATTCTGTCGCACAGTATATCAGAGCTATGCTTTATTATTTCAATACCTGCTTTTACGATGAATATTGATATTGCTACAGACATCAGCGGATCGATGTATGGCGGTATTCCAAGTTTTAATGCAATAAGCGTAATAAGAACAGAGACAGACACGTATATGTCGCTTTTTGTGTGGAGTGAATCAGATACAAGTATGTCGCTTTTTAAATTTACTCCTTGTCTGTACTCATAAGTGAATACAAATATATTAAGCAATAATGTAGTAATCATTATTATGAAGCTATCTAAGGTGATTTTTGGTTCTACAGGATTTAAAAGCCTTCCATAAGCTTCTCTTAGTATAGTATAGCTTACTGCAAACAGCATCACAGATATAAAAATTGATGAAAATGTCTCAAATTTTTTATGTCCATAAGGATGTTCTTCGTCCTGCGGTTTTGACGCTAAATATATGCCTACAAGACCTACTATATTGCCTGAGCTATCTGATAATGAATGAAACCCATCAGCTACCATGCTGGCGCTTTTTATATGCAAACCGTATAAAAGTTTAGCCAACGCCACAGCTATATTTATAAACAGTATGAGTATCAAAACATTCTTTATCTTTTTAAATGAATTCATTATAAAACCCCTTTGTATCAATTGATAATTTTTAATATAATACATATTATATGCTTAAACTAAAAATTATGCAATATATTAAGATACTTTTATGGTTAAAGATTATTGATTATCATTATCAACTGATACTGATAGGCGAAATCGAATTACGATTCATCTTTCAATGCAAGCTTGTAAATTTCGCTCTTAGGTATTTTTAATTGTTTAGCCGTCAATTTAATCGCTTCCTTCTTATCCATGCCACATTCAATATACCTTCTGAGAAGCTCCTCTGGCTCCATCGCAACTTCATCTTTTCCACCCTCTATAAGGACTACAATTTCTCCTTTTACGTCATCCCCCAATTTTGATAGAACTTCATCTGCCGTACCTCTTATGTACTCTTCATGCACTTTTGTAAGCTCTCTTGCTATTACAACCTTTCTGTCCTCTATGTACGGCTTTAATTCTTCCAACGTTCTGACAATTCTATGAGGCGCTTCATAAATGATAACCGTTCTCTTTTCTCTCCCTATTTCATCCAAGACACTTTCTCTCTCGCTTTTCTTTGTTGGCAAAAATCCCAAGAAGACAAACTTCTTTGTGTCAAGTCCAGAACCTACTAATGCCGTTGTTATAGCTGTAGCACCGGGCAGTGACACTACATTTATCTTTTCTTCCAAACAAAGTTTTACAAGGTCTTCTCCGGGGTCAGATATTCCCGGTGTACCAGCATCAGTAACCAGCGCTACATTTTTACCGGCTTTTAAATCTATCAAAAGTTTTTCACCGCTTGAAACTTTGTTATGCTCATGATAGCTTACTACTGTTTTTTTTATATCGTAATGATTCAAAAGTTTCAAAGTCTGCCTTGTGTCTTCAGCAGCTATTATATCCACTTCTTTAAGCACCCTTAAAACTCTTAAGGTTATGTCTTCCAAATTTCCAATTGGTGTTGGACACAAATACAAGCTTCCAGACATGCTATTCCTCCTCTATCGAAGTTTTTCCGTATATGCTTAAAAGCTCTTTCGTATATTCTCCATTTTCTTCGTAGACGTAAAGGGGCGGCATTATTACAACACCACTTTTTGCGCCTTTTTTTGCCTCTACCAAGACTAAATTCGGCTTTTCCCCAAAATGTGGATGGATAAACCTTATTTTTTTAGGCTCTAAGTTGCAAATCCGCAAATTATAAACAATATCCACAATCCTATCCACTCTATGCACTAAAAAAAACTTGCCTCCAAACTTTAAAAGCTTTGCTGCAACCTTTATAAAATCGTCAAGTCCGCCATTTAACTCATATCGCGATATGTTTTCACTTTCGCTATTTTTGTCAAACCCTGTCTTGTACGGCATGTACGGAGGATTGGACGTCACAATATCGTATTTTTCAATTCCCAACTTATCCACAACATTTCTAATATCATCGTTTATTATGTCTATTCTGCCTTCAAAATTATTGAGATATACGTTTCTTATAGCAATATTGGCAACTTCACTTTGTATTTCAACACCTACAATACGTGTATCTCTTGATTTTCCTGCTATCAAAATTGGTATGATGCCTGTTCCACAGCCTAAGTCTACAATCTTATCTCCTCTTTTTGTGTATACAAAATTGGAAAGCAATACAGCATCCATCCCAAATTTAAACATGTCTTCTCTCTGTATGAGCTTAAGTCCATTCAAATTCAAATCGTCAATTCTCTCGCCATCTTTTAGCATATTACCACCTCGTTACAAATAATTTTACCATATCAATAAATTAATATAAATCGTATTGAAAAATGGATATAAGCAAAGTATACTATATAAAGAGTTTATGCATAGGGAGGAATGTGTTGGTGACGCATCCATTATTAGTGCCACATGTATCATCAGAAATAGGAACTTTAAAAGCAGTCGTACTTCATAGACCCGGAAAGGAATTAGAAAGGCTTACGCCTCAAAATTTGACAGAGCTGCTTTTTGATGATATTCCATGGGTTAGAAAGATTCAAGAGGAACATGATGAATTTGCCAAAGTGTTAAAGGATAACGGTATAACTGTTTTGTACGTAAAAGACCTTCTTCAGGATGTACTGAGAGATGAAGCTATAAAGGAACAGTTTATAGCGGATCTTCTGAAGATAAACGGCATAACAAATACCGAAACAGAAAGCTACCTTAAAGATTACCTTATGGATTTAGGCTGCAGCGATGTTGCGGAAATTGCCATAAGCGGCCTTGAAAAAGGCGATATTGACAATATCATCCCAAAAGGCCTGGCTGAATTCATCTACGAAGAACACTATTTCTACATTAAGCCTGTCCCGAATATGTATTTTACCAGAGATCCAGGCGCAATGATAGATGGAGGATTTATGATAAGCTCCATGAAGTCTGCGGCGAGAAAGCCTGAAACGCTCATAATGAAATACATATACAAAAACCACGATATTTTCAAGAAAAACAACATTCCATGCTGGTATGACAACACTTATTTTCATTCTTTAGAAGGTGGAGATGTGCTTATATTAAGCGACAAGGTAATAGCAGTAGGATGTGGCGAAAGGACTACGCCACAAGCAATAGAACGACTTGCCCGCAATCTTTTTGAAGGCAATTCAACAGTAGAACACATTCTTGTCGTCCAGATTCCCGTAAACAGGTCTTACATGCACCTTGATACTGTATTCACCATGGTAGATAAGGAAAGGTTCGTCTTCTATCCTGGAATAAAAAAAGATCTGAGGGTTTTCAGCATAATAAAGGATGACAAAGGCTTTTCGATCCAAAAGGAAAAAGATCTCCAAGACGCACTGAAATCTGCATTAAATCTCAAAAATATTGAAATAATACCTACAGGGGGTTTTAATGCCATAACGTCAGCTCGGGAGCAGTGGAACGACAGCACAAATACGCTTGCTATAGCGCCAGGCAAAGTCATCACATATTCCCGAAATGAATCATCAAATAAAATCATGAGGAAAGAAGGCATCGAGGTAATCGAGATCGAAGGTTCTGAACTATCAAGAGGCAGAGGCGGTCCAAGATGCATGAGCATGCCACTTTTAAGATATTAGAGGGTAAAACCCTCTTTTTAATAATTTCTTAACATTTATGTTGTATAATAAATAAAAAACTATAGAGGGTGTGTTTCACTTGAAGAAATTTATCACTGCTTTTATGCTTTTATTGATGACTTTGACTTTTATGCTGCCACAAAAAAGTTACGCTGATACAAGCAACAATAAAAAAGTAGTGCTTGTAATAATCGACAGGGTTAGCCTAAACGACTATATTAAATACGACGCAAAAAACATTCAAAAGCTAATCGACAATGGCTCAGTTGGTCTCATGAATGTCAGAAATGCTGATGGTTATGTTGATGCATCTGGATATTTGACATTTGGAACTGGAACAAGAGCAAGTGCTCATGGCATAAGTCAAATAAATCTCAATGTGAACGAAAAATATTCTTTCGGAACCGCAGGGGAAATTTACAAGCTTAATACAGGATATGGCTATGGCAATGCAAATATAGTTAATATAGGCATATCAAACCTTATACAAAGCAGCAAAAGTGCAGACTATAAGATTACACCTGGCCTTTTGGGTCAACTGCTAAAGGATAACAACATTCCTACATACGTTTTTGGAAATTCTGATGCAATAACTGACAACACAATTTCATATAGAAGGTATGGGGCGCTAATCGCCATGGATGAAAAAGGAACAGCATTTGGCGACGTCAGTGAAAATGTATTGAAGTACGATAAAAATAGCCCCTATTTTATGAGCACTGATTACAACAAAATCTTTGACTATTTTCAAAAATACGATAAAAATGGAGGATTCTTTGTAATCGACACAGGTGACACATCAAGGGTGGATAGCTATTCTTCCGATGTTTCCAATGAATTAGCATCAAAATATGAAAAGTATGCCATAAAAAATGCTGATGCATTTATAGGAAAGCTTCTAAAAAGCTTAGATCCATCGAAAGATTTGCTTATAGTGGCAACACCTTATCCTTCAAAAAGCGATATGTCTACCAACAATCTGCTGTCGCCAATAATAATCTATGGTCCTGGATACAACGGACTTACAACATCTATCACGACAAAAAGAGATGGAATCATTACAAATTTGGATTTGGCACCTACAATACTTAACTATTTTAACATAAAGGCACCTGTAGAGATGTTAGGGCATCCCATAACAAATATAAAAACCCAAGACAAAGTCAACTACTTGGAAAATCTAAATAGCAAAGTAGTATCTATTTACAATGCCCGGCCTATCGTCTTAAAAAGTTACGTAATTTTTCTCATTATAATCTTGATACTGTACTTAATTACGCTATTTCTAAAGATCAACTATTTAAAATACTTGAAGCCCGTAGTTTTAGGCGTGATGATCGTTCCTCTGTCGCTTTTGATTTTGTCCCTTTTTGGTCCTTTGACTGTGTATTCAAGCATGATCGCTTTGATACTGATAACAATAGCTTTATTGCTTATAATAAAGCTTTTTGCTAAAGATGAACTTAATATGCTAATAGTGATAAGCCTTTTAACTGCTTTGACAATCACGGCTGACATTTTTACAGGAGCACATCTGATGAAAGGCTCTATTTTAGGATATGACGTCATAGCAGGTGCCAGATTTTACGGAATAGGCAATGAATACATGGGTGTTCTCATAGGGTCAACTATCATGGGCATCATGACATACATTCAAAAGTACGACACGAGAATAAACAAATTATTAGGAGTGCTCTTATTCGCGGTAGTTTTCATGTTGATGGTATTGCCACAGTATGGTGCAAAAATTGGCGGATTTATAACAGGATTTATGGCATTTGGCGTAACGCTTTTGCTTATGTCAGAAATCAAAATCAACTACAAAAGTTTGCTGATTTTGTTCATAAGTATGGCTGTCCTTCTAACGCTTATGTTTATAGCATCAATGTTTATGGGCACTGTAACACACATGGCGCAAACCGCTTTGATTGTTAAAAACGAAGGAATAATGGCTTTATACAAGATATTTGCCCGCAAATTAGACATGGAGTTAACATTAATAAGATACACAATATGGTCGTGGGTTTTAATCATAACCATAATGAGCTTGTTTATCTTGTCATACAAGCCTACAGGAATACTAAAAAACATATTTAAGAAAAATAAATATATCTACTATGGCTTTTTTGGCAGCATTGTAGGAATGCTTTTTGCGTTGGCTTTTAACGATGCTGGAATCGTGGCTGCTTCCACAATGTGCATATACGCATTTCCTCCAATACTGATAATGTTGGAAAGGGAAATAAAGCATAATGAAATTTAGGAGATGATAAAGTGATATTGACATCATCAATTATACTTCTCATATCAATTGTGGCTGGAGTATTTGGATCCCTCTTAGGATTAGGCGGTGGCATAATAGTAATACCAATGCTTACACTTCTTTTAGGCGTAAACATAAAATACGCCATTGGTGCCAGCATCGTATCCGTCATTGCCACATCCAGCGGTGCCGCCGTAACGTATGTAAGAGATAAAATTACTAATTTAAGGATAGGGATGTTTTTAGAGATAGCTACCACGACAGGTGCTTTGACAGGCGCTTTTATTGCAGGGCTTATAAGTTCAAAATACCTTTATATTATCTTTGGCCTTCTTCTTCTGTATTCAGCATTCACTATGTTAAAAAAGCGAAATGAAGAACTTCCTGTAGGTGTGGTATCACAGCCTATCGCAAAAAAATTGAAATTAGAAGGGTCTTACTACGATAAAGTCCTAAAAAAAGAAATACAGTACAATGTCACTGGAGTAAACAAAGGATTTGGCATGATGTACATAGCTGGTGTAATATCGGGACTTTTGGGTATAGGAAGCGGCATTTTCAAAGTAATGGCAATGGATCTATTTATGAGGCTTCCAATGAAAGTCTCAACCGCTACCAGCAATTTTATGATCGGTGTTACTGCAGCCGCCAGTGCCGGAGTATACCTTGTAAGGGGCGATATAGACCCAAAGATAGCTGGTCCTGTGGCACTTGGAGTGCTTATAGGTGCAACACTGGGAACAAAAATCATGACAAATATGAAAAGCACAACAATAAGGAAAATATTTATACCTGTTTTAGCTTATGTTTCCATTGAAATGCTTCTTAAAGGATTGGGGGTATAGCCGTGGAAGACAGAAAAAATCAAAATGAGAAAATAGAAAATATGGAGATAATAATAAGTCAAACATTAAGGGCAGGAGTTTTATTAAGCGCTTTAATAATTCTCATCGGTTTAATTCTATTTTTTGTGACAAAAAGCAGCGGCTACCCTGCAGGTGTATATCCTACATCAGTAATAGCAATAATTAAAGGGTTAATGTCTCTAAAGCCTTACGCCATAATCATGACAGGGCTTCTAGTGCTGATTCTAACACCCGTCTTTCGCGTGGGAGTATCCATAATCACATTTCTTCAGGAAAAAGACTATATGTATGTATACATAACGACGGCAGTGTTCATTATTCTTATATTAAGCTTTGTGTTAGGCAAAGTAGAATAAAAAAATAGAGGTAAAACCTCTATTTTTTTATTCTACAAAATCACTTCCCAGTATTTCTTCGTAAATTTCAGAAATCTCGTCTTTTTTATCGTCTTGGCTTTCTTCTATAACTACGACGTCTTCTGGGTCGTACTCCTTCGTTATCTCTATTCCCTCAGCATTTTTCATCTTTACTTTAAGTTTCTTTCTTACAACGTCAACTTCCGCTACTCTCATCTCTTTATCATCGACTTTTATAAGGCTTCCTACAGAAGGCAGCTCTGATCTGACTTCTTCGTAAGTGTCCTGTTCATATTTTAAGCAGCACATTAATCTGCCACACAGCCCTGAGATTTTAGTAGGGTTAAGTGAAAGATTCTGATCCTTTGCCATCTTGATAGATACAGGCTCAAAATCTCCTAAAAATGTCACACAGCAAAGAGGTCTGCCACAAGGCCCAAGGCCACCTACTATCTTTGACTCGTCTCTTACGCCTATTTGCCTAAGCTCTATCCTCGTTTTAAAAACTGCAGCAAGATCTTTTACAAGATCTCTGAAATCTATCCTGCCATCAGCAGTAAAGTAAAAGATTATCTTGTTATTGTCAAAAGTGTACTCAACATCTATTAGCTTCATGTCGAGGTTATGCTCTTTTATCATGTCCAAGCAGACGCCAAATGCTTCTGCTTCACAGGCTCTGTTTTCCTTGTAATGTTCATAATCCTCCTCTGTGGCAATCCTAAGAACCATTTTAAGAGGAGCTATAATCTCATCGTCGTCAACTTCTCGTTTGCCTACCACGACTTCGCCAAACTCTACTCCTCTGGCTGTCTCTACTATGACATTGTCACCTACATTTATAGGCAAATCACCTGGATCGAAATAATATATCTTACCGGCTTTTTTAAACCGAACTCCTACAACTGTATACAAAATAAAACCTCCTAAATGCTTAAGAGAAATTTTTCAATGGCCATTTGGTAATTGACGTTTGACTTAAGATTGAATATAAGATCTTCTATCTCATTTATTATATTATTAAGCTTAAAGGCTGTCAAATCATTTGAAATAGCTTTAAGTCTATCCAGTACATCTTTGTTTATAATGCTTTCTTCATCATGGAAGCTTAAAACCATAATGTCCCTCACGTAAGAAAGCATTATGTCAATTATATCATCTATCATTTCCCTGTTTTCGTCGAAAAATCTAAAGTTATCAAGCCTTAAAGCCTTGTCGCTTTTTAATAAGGTTTCCAATACATCTCCGACTTCATTCCTTATAGTTGAATACTTCTCATCAGTCAACAAGTCCGCCTTGCCATAATTGCCGCAAGCAACAGATGAAATCTTTTTAGCTTCATTTGCATCGACGCTTTTCTCATTTATAAGATAATCCTCTATAACATCATCCGACTCTCTATTAAACCTTATTGTCTCGCATCTTGATACAATTGTAGGCAAAAGACCATCCATTTTAGACGCTGTCAATATGAATAAAACGTGCAAAGGAGGTTCCTCTAAAGTCTTGAGAATGCTGTTTTGAGATTGCTCTGTCATTTTTTCTGCTTCTTTTATTATGAAAATCTTTTTGTACGAATTGTACGGCTTAATATAGGCATTGCTTATGACAGTATTTCTCAATGTGTCTACTTTTATTGAGCTTCCCTCAGGCTCTATAAAGAAAATATCAGGGTGATTGCCTGATACAAATTGAACGCATGAATGACAACTGAAGCATGGCTTAGGACTTTTAACGCAATTTACCATCATGGCGAAATACTTTGCCATGTATTCTTTGCCTAACCCACTTTCTCCGACAAAAAGGTATGCATTTGCTATTTTACCTGAATTTATGATTTTATTAAACAATTCTAAAATGTTTTTATGACCGTAAATTTTGTGCATGAAGCTTCACCTACGAATATATATCTATCAACAATCCCCTAATTTCCTCAATAGCACCTAAAATATCAAGATTTTTCTTGTTTCCCTTCAAAAACTCCTGCGTCATAGTTTCAAGTTTTTCATTTACTTTTTCAACAATAGTGTAGATTTTTTTCCGTCCGTTTAGATTTATTGACTCTCTCTTGCTTTTTTGGAACATGCCATTTAAAGACTTCTGCAAGAACTCTTTAACTTTTCTCTTGTAAACCATAAGGTTATCTAAGTTCATTTCGTCTTTTAATTTTTCAGCAGCATCGTCAATATCATTAAGCATCTTGTTTAACATACTTTCTTCAACTTTGCTTATTTCACTGTCAAAGATGTCTTCAAACTTTATGGCAGAAGTCCTTTCACCTCTATCATCTTTCTCATAACCTGTCATTATTTTATTGGAATTTATCTCTTGTATTTTCATGGAAAACACCTATATCCTGAAAAATTTTTCTACATCTATGACAAAAACTGTAGCGCCACCGATAGAGACTTCAACAGGCTGTGGTATAAATATATCAGTGGCTCCGCCCATAGGAGTCGGAGATGTGATTATCCTGTCCCTCGTTTTGCATTTCTTCTCAATCACTTCAATAGCATCATCCAGCTTATCATCTTCTACACCTATCATAAGTGTCGTATTGCCAGATCTTAAAAATCCACCTGTAGAAGCAACTCTTGTAAAGCTGAACCCTTTTTCCGTAAGTCCATCCATAAGTCTCCTCACGTCTTCGTCTTGTACTATGGCAAAAATCAGTTTCACTTTTTTCCCCTCCTTAAATAATTTTGCTTACTTCATCAATTATAGCCTTCTGTATATGGTAAATATCATGCGTAGCATCTACAATAAAATACCTGCCTGGTCTTGACTTAATAAGATTCATATATCCCTCATAAACTTTTTCATGAAATTGCACATCTTCAATTTCCAAACGATCCTTGTCTTTCCTTCTGTCGATTCTCATTAAGGTATCTTTAGGCTTTATATCCAAATACACAGTTAAATCGGGTACAAGTCCATCTACGGCGATACTGTTAATCTCCTCTACGACTTCTACTCCAAGTCCTCTCGCGTATCCTTGGTATACAATGGAGCTGTCAACAAATCTGTCCAATATCACGATTTTCCCATCATTTAATGACGGTATTATCACTTCTTTTACTAACTCTGCCCGAGATGCTGCATAAAGAAGTGCTTCCGCAGATGGAACTATATTGTTCTTTTTGTCAAGCAATATTTCTCTGATTTTCTCGCCTATTGCTGTACCTCCAGGTTCTCTTAAAACGACAATATCTCGTCCAATCTCCAAAAGGTACTTCTTAAGTAAGTTTATCTGCGTAGTTTTCCCACTGCCATCTATTCCTTCAAACGTTATGAGTTTTCCTTTGTACATTATTTACACACCCGTATTTTCAAATTATCAATTCCAATAATCTTTATACCTATATTATATAGTAATTTTATATATTGTACCATATCTTTTTTTATTAGTTCACCTGGACACAAAAGAGGCACACCTGGAGGATATGGAATTACATAATCAAGTGAGACCATGCCTATAGCATCATCTATGTTTACATGTTTATACTCTTTATTTACAGCGTCTTTTGGCTTCATAGCCATTTCAGGAATATCCGGATAACTACTGCCATCAAGATAGCTTAATTTTTCACCCTTTTTGTACTTTAAAAGACCTTTGATAGACTCTATTAGCTTATCGAAGGATGACTCATCGTCAGCTACGGTCATTATGGCAAGTATATTTCTGTAGTCTGACATTTCCATCTGAATGTTGAATTTTTCTCTCAGTATACTTTCTGCCATACTGCCGGATATGCCAAGTCCACTTACGTTAATGGCAAGTTTTGTTGCATCGTAATCACAGATTCCATATTTGCCTATGACATCATCGCCAATACACCTTACACCGTCTATCTCATTGATAAATCCCCTTGCTTGAATCGATAGATCTACACATTTATCAAGCATTGATTTACCTTCTCTTTCCATAAAATCTCTGGCCAAATCAATTGATGTCATCAATATATAAGAAGGCGATGTTGATTGATAGAGGCTTAAGTAAAATTTTAACCTATCAATGTCTATCCTATCTGTATTCACATGCAAAATTGAGCTTTGCGTAAATGCGGGTAAAGTCTTGTGAATGCTTTCAATCACTATATCTGCGCCAACTGAAGATGCCGGTAACGGCAATCTGTCAGAAAATGCAAAATGAGCTCCATGGGCCTCGTCTACTATCAATATCTTGTCGTGTTTATGAACAACATCAACTACTTTGCTTATATCGACACAAAAGCCATAATAATTTGGATATGTAATGACCACAGCTTTTACATTTTTATGTTTTATAAGGAGTTTTTCAAGCTCATCTATGGATATACCCATGGCTATAGCATCTTCGTCATCTATAAGCGGTTTTAAATAAACTGGTATAGCGCCTGTAAGTATCAATCCATTATATACAGATTTATGAGAATTTCTTTGAACAACTACCATGTCACCATCATTTAAAACTGATGACATTGCCGCATATATACCACACGTAGTACCATTGACGAGAAAAAACGATGATTTGGCTCCAAATGCTTTCGCTGCAAGTCTTTCCGCTTCCAAAATCGGGCCATGTGGATCGTGAAGATTGTCTGTACCCGGAATTTCTGTCACATCTATTTTTGCAATGTTTTCTATGTATTTCCGGGAAATAATTTTCCCTTCTTTATGTCCCGGCATGTGATATGGTATTGTACCGTCTTCAACATATTTAATCAATGCCTCATAAAGCGGTGCTGCCAATTTTATCACCTTTTCACGTATTATACATATATAATACCATAAACAAATGATTATTGCCTATAAAAATATGAGGACGCTTTTCAACAGTCCTCATATTCAAAATCCTTTGTATAGTTGCGCCAGATATCAATTATCTTTTTCCTATAATATTCGTACTTTGCATCATCTGGGGATATATGAGCGATTATCTTCTGGCAGTCATTGCATAAAAATTCTCCCAATACGTCGATACCATCCGTCTTTTCATGATTGCATATAAAGCACTTTTTAGTTTTTAACATGCTTTCCATATGCTACACCATCTTTCATAATATTCTAATATAATTATTTCCATGGTAACCAGTATCTATACGCTTCCTTATTAACATTATATTATCTTAAGAATAAAAAAAGGCAGGTCTAAGTGCATTTTGCACCAAGCCCTGCATGTATTTTTTTATTAGTCAAATTGCAATAGTTCCTTATGCCTAAAACATGATGTTATATGGTCATTCACAATTCCAGTCGCTTGCATATGTGAATATATTATAGTCGAACCTACAAATTTAAACCCTCTTTTTTTAAGATCATTGCTTATCTTATCAGATAATGAGGTTTTAGCAGGCACTTCCTCAATGCTTTCCCAACAATTTATGATAGGCCTTCCATCAGTGAAACTCCAAATATACGCATCAAAACTGCCAAATTCCCCTTGTATCTTCAAAAAAGCTTTGGCATTTTCAATAGATGATTCTATTTTTCTCCTATTGCGAATGATACCACCATCATTTAAAAGTTCCTGCACTTTTTTCTCATCAAAAAGCGAAACTTTTTGAGGATCAAATCCGCTATATGCCTTTCTGTAATTATCTCTTTTTTTAAGGATCGTAAGCCAATTTAATCCTGCCTGTGCCGATTCCAATACTAAAAATTCAAAGTGGACTCTATCATCATGCACAGGTACACCCCACTCTACATCATGGTATTTTATGTATATTTCATCTTTTAAACACCAAGGACATCTATCCATTTTTCCCTCCATTTTATAATATCAACGACGCCGCACCTATAAGGCCAACATTTCCGCCAAGTTTCGCTTTAACAACTTTGCAAATCTGCCTATTAGGCTTTAATGCTCTTTCATCAACTGTCTTCATCATTTTGTCATACAAGACATCCCATTGACTTGACAGACCACCGCCAATTACTATAAGTTCAGGATTATAAAAAGCCATTATGTTTACAATACCTATTCCCAGATAAAATGCCTCATTCTCAATAAGCTCTAAAGCTAATCCATCGCCAGATTTTGCAGCATCAAAAATATCTTCCGCTTTTAAATCGTCTAATGGTATGTTTTTAAGAATAGTATCTCTGCCTGAATCAATATATTTTTTTGCAAATTTAACCAGTGACGTTCCAGAAGCATAGGACTCTAAGCATCCAGGATTGCCACAATTGCACCATCTAGGTCCGTCAAAGTTTATGGTGTGATGCCCAATTTCAGCAGCATTTGAATTTGCGCCATTGTACAATTTTCCATCAATTATTGCACCACCGCCGATACCTGTACTTACAGTCATATAGACCATATTATTTATTCCTTGCCCTGCGCCAAATAAATGCTCAGCAAGTGCCGCGGCATTAGCATCATTGTTAAGTTTTATCTCTGTATCAAAATCTCCCTTTAATATGTCCACCAAGGGAATGTCAATCCATCCAGGCAAATTAGGAGGACATTCCACCACACCTTTGTCTGCATTCAAAGGTCCTGGCGCACCTATTCCAATGCCTGCAATCTGGCTGACATCTATATTCGATTTATTCAAAGATTCCATTATGCTTTTTCTTATATTGTCTATTACGTGTTGCGGTCCTTTATCTGCCTCTGTAGGTATTTTTACATTGCACAAAATATTTCCGTCCTGATCCATAATGCCCGTATTTATCTTTGTACCACCAAGATCTACGCCACAGGCAAGTTTTTTCATAAACACTCCTCCTAAGCAAACTAAATCTACTCTAATTCTATATTCGTATATGTTTTCTAACTTGTCAATACAAAAATTAAAAAACTCCTATTTAAGGAGTTTTGCTTAGGGGGCTAATATATGAAATTTTTACCGGCAGCGACCTACTCTCCCGAGTAATCAGTACCATCGGCGCTGGAGGGCTTCACTTCCGTGTTCGGTATGGGAACGGGTTTTTAACCTCCGCTATTGCCACCGGAAATCTTTCGTTCATTTCCTTCTAAATGAACTTTGAATACTGCACAATGCTTCTTTTGGTCAAGTCCTCGACTTATTAGTACCGGTCAGCTTAAAGTATTTCTACTCTTACACCTCCGGCCTATCTACCTCGTCTTCTTCAAGGTGTCTTACTCCTTTCGGATGGGAAATCTTATCTTGAGGTGGGTTTCACGCTTAGATGCTTTCAGCGTTTATCCCTTCCAAACTTGGCTACCCAGCTGTGCGTACGGCTACGCAACTGGTACACCATCGGTTTGTCCACCCCGGTCCTCTCGTACTAAGGGCAGATCCTCTCAAATTTCCTGCGCCCGCGACGGATAGGGACCGAACTGTCTCACGACGTTCTGAACCCAGCTCGCGTACCGCTTTAATGGGCGAACAGCCCAACCCTTGGGACCTACTTCAGCCCCAGGATGCGATGAGCCGACATCGAGGTGCCAAACCTCCCCGTCGATGTGGACTCTTGGGGGAGATCAGCCTGTTATCCCCAGGGTAGCTTTTATCCGTTGAGCGACGGCAATCCCATTCTCTACCGCCGGATCACTAAGCCCGACTTTCGTCCCTGCTCGAATTGTCTTTCTCGCAGTTAGGCTACCTTCTGCCTTTGCACTCTTACGCGCGATTTCCTTCCGCGCTGAGGTAACCTTTGGACGCCTCCGTTACTTTTTAGGAGGCGACCGCCCCAGTCAAACTGCCCGCCTGTCAGTGTCCATATGCCGGCTTACGGCTCCTATGTTAGAATTTCGGTAATATCAGGGTGGTATCCCAACGTTGGCTCCATATAGGCTGGCGCCCATATCTCTCCGCCTCCCACCTATCCTGTACAGATATTACTAAAATTCAGTGACAAGCTGCAGTAAAGCTCCATGGGGTCTTTCTGTCCTGTCGCGGGTAACTCGCATCTTCACGAGTACTACAATTTCACCGGGTCCCCCTTCAAGACAGCGCCCAAGTCGTTACGCCTTTCGTGCAGGTCGGAACTTACCCGACAAGGAATTTCGCTACCTTAGGACCGTTATAGTTACGGCCGCCGTTTACTGGGGCTTAAGTTCAGAGCTTTGGATTTTCTCCTGACCCTTCCCCTTAACCTTCCAGCACCGGGCAGGCGTCAGCTCCTATACTTCGTCTTTCGACTTAGCAGAAACCTGTGTTTTTGGTAAACAGTCGCTTGGGCCTCTTCTCTGCGGCCTTTCGGCACTCCTTCTCCCGAAGTTACGGAGTCTTTTTGCCGAGTTCCTTAATGAGGGTTCTCCCGCTCGTCTTTGGATTCTCTCCTCGCCTACCTGTGTCGGTTTGTGGTACGGGCACC